>JAJZQR010000079.1 GCA_021806765.1 Chloroflexota bacterium
GGACGGCTGCCTGGAAACCGTCATTCCCGCGGAAGCGGGAATCCAGCCTCCCGGCGTGGTTAATGGATTCCCGCTTTCGCGGGAATGACGATGGGCTGCGGGAGCGGGAATGACGATGGGGTGCCCTACCCCTACAAAGGATTCCTTCCTGCGGCCGTCGCCAAGACGCTCCCTTATGGTGCAATTCCAGGATCACAGGTCAGGGCCTTTTAGTTGTCACCCTGAGCGAAGCGAAGAGTCTCCGCGCACGTGTGTGGAGATTCTTCGCTTCGCTCCGCTCGCTCTGGATGACACCGTCGTGACCCTGAGGCTGCACTTTCTGAGTTCGGCACCAGAAAACAAGAGGCCCTGGCTCGACCAAGCACGCCGACATGAGTCCGGTGCGACCGATCCCGGGTGAAAGCTGCGCCGAGACTATTGGCAGGGCGTCTTCCCTACGAGCGGCCGGCTTCGATACGGCCTGTTGTCCGGCCTTTTCGGGACCATTTGCTCTGTTTCCGCCTGGAGAGCCGATTAGACTGCTGGTGACAGGGGATTGGCCTCGCCTTCGAGTAACTGCCGGGGTTTGTCGACGCGGGCGGGGAAGATTAGAGCGATAAGGAGCGGCATTCTGACATGGTCGATGGAATCGGGTCAATCGCAAACTCTTTGGAGTCCAAGCAGGTTCATGGCATGTACAGGCGGCACCACAGGGCTGAAGGGAAGGGAGCGGACCAGGAGGTCGACCCACAGAACCCGACTCCGGACGAGATCAAGGCTAATCTCGGTCAAGCCATAAGCGACGCAAAGTTGATCCTGTCCAGGGCGGACGACAGCTACGAGAACAGCACGGGGGACGGCTCGGAAAGGGCGAAAGATGACGCCAGCAAGTCGCCGATCGTGGGTCGGGCTCACCACGAGGCAACGACCTATTCTCCCGACGGAACGAGGGGAGTGGTTCCGGCACCCCACGAGATCCGAGCGGTGGCCGGCAAGCTGGGAATGAGTCTGGGACAGCTTGGCTCTGCGTTGCGCTCGGGTAAGACTCTGGCCAGCCTGGCGGACGACAAGGATGTTTCTGTGCAGGATCTGAATGATGCCGCCGCTGCTGCGGCGAAGACGCGTCTCGACAAGGCGGTGAAGGCCGGCAGAATCGATCAATCCGCTGCCGACTCTATCCTATCGGATATCCAGCAGGGCCAATGGCTCGATCGTCTACTGGGGGCATTCGGAGCACAAGCATAGCCCTACCTCTGATCTTCCCCACGCCGCCGGGCTGTTCCATCGAGCAAGGGCAGCCTGGCGTTGACCTCGAAAGGAGGTAGTGGCCACCGCGCACTGAACGCGCAGTCGGTGTGCTATCGATGGACCGTGGTTGGTGAGACCGGGATCGATTTGATAGGTGTATGAGTCAGGCCGCCCGCTCGTGCCCCCGCTGCTCCAGCAGCTCGCGAACCGCTTCCCAGATCACCACGTCCAGACCCACGTTCCGGTCCAGGGCGGTGGTCAGTGCCGTCCCGAACCAGTCTGGGTCGTATGGATCCCCCCTCTTAATCGATCTCTGTAGCTTTCTAGCCACGCTGCTAACCATCTGCAACCCCCACTCGTGCCCGCTCTCCGGCGGTACACCCTCCCGGCCGGCCCCAAGAGGAGCATCTACATATCGCAGGATCCAGACCCGCTCGCGACTCGTGTGGGAATCTCCCCCTGGCTCTACCCGGGCTGATCGATCTCGGCCGAGTCGTGGAGGAGTTGGAGAGGGCCATTGCGGCATGAGAGGGGGACTGGAGTTCCAAGACGCGTTCAGCGACAATAGACTGCGTCAGATGGACCCTCGGGTCGACCCGGGGCGGGCAAGGAGGCTCAGACATGGGGCTCAGGCGCGGATGGAACGTCCTCCTGGAGACGCCACCCATCAGTTGGGTGGCAAGCCTGGTGGGGATCTGGAGACAGGTGTACGGCGGAATGGGCACCGATCCCACCTACCAGCCTCAGCGGAGTGAGGATCGCCTGGCCGAGGCTCGCAGGATCGTGGCAGGGGAGGGAGGCTTCGATAGGATGAACTGCCAGGGGCCCTCCGAGGCTACGGGGAAGGGCGACCCGGCGGAGCCTTCCCCGTAGCCTCGTCTGTCGCCGGTGCCGCGGCCGCCGCGAGGGCGCGCACGTTTGCGCCGGCACGCTGCCGGCCGGCGACCCCGGACATATCCGAAGGGACCGCTCGGCAGAGTTCTAGACGACCCCGATGGGGCGCCGCTCCTCAACCCGCCCCCGCACCTGTTCCCGCACTACCGGGGTCACCCACTGGGACTGCAGAGACCTGTAGGCGAAGAAAGCCCCGGCCAGTCCCACGACGCCGTATATGAGCCTCTCGATCGGCCTCGACCAGCCGAAAAGCGAATGGACCAGGTTGAAGCGGAATAGCCCGATCAACCCCCAGTTGATGGCGCCGACGATGGCCAGACCGCCGCTGATCCAGTCTGCCGTTCTGAATCTCATGGTGTCCTTCCTTCTCTTGTCTAATCCGGGCCACGACGACCGTGCCGGTGGATCGGGCGAAAGCTGCCGACATCCCGGCAGGGAGGGTCGTGGGAGGCAACTGCCGTTCCAGCCAAGTGCCCCTGGGTCCGGGATGCCCGTTGCCGGCGGGGGGGAGTGGCATACACCTGGGTGTTTATGCTACCATGTCCGGCATCAGAAGAAGCATGGACCCCGGCAGTGTGGGGCGTTGGCCAGGTGTCGGGCTTTTGGACGGGGCGGTCGAGTCCCGCCCATTTGTGTTGTGCGCGGTTTGTCTGGCGTGGAGTTGGACCGATACATATTCTAGAGGAGAGAGGTTTCAGAGCGTCATGAACTTGCTCTGGATAGTTCCGGTTGCGGGCCTAGTGACGATCCTGTTTGCGCTGTACCTAGCGTGGGACGTGCTGCGCAGGGACACCGGCAACGACGCCATGCGGGCGGTGGGCAACGCTATCTTCGAGGGGGCCATGGCCTTCCTCAAGAGGCAGTACCGCACCATCATGCTCCTGGCGTTGGTCACCTCCGTGCTGATCGGGGCGCTCATCGGTTGGGTGGAGAACAACCCGGAGCTGGGCGTCAGGACGGCCATCGCCTTCCTGGTGGGCGCCGGCTGTTCTGGGCTTTCCGGCTTCATCGGCATGTACGTGGCCGTGAAGTCCAACATCCGGACGGCGGCCGCGGCTCAGCGCAGCCTCCAGGAGGCGATCACCGTCTCTATGCGGGGCGGCGCGGTCTCCGGTTTCCTGGTCATCGCCTTGAGCCTGCTGGGCGTGGCGGGCATCTTCTACGCTTACGGCGGAGGCACCATTCCCGACAAGGCCCCCTTCCTGATCGTAGGGTTCGGCTTCGGCGCCAGCTTCGTGGCCCTCTTCGCCCAACTGGGGGGTGGGATCTACACCAAGGCGGCCGACATGGGCGCCGACCTGGTGGGCAAAGTGGAGTCGGGCATCCCCGAGGACGACCCCCGTAACGCGGCCGTGATCGCCGACCTGGTGGGCGACAACGTGGGCGACTGCGCCGGCCGTGGCGCCGACCTGTTCGAGTCCACGGCGGCGGAGAGCATCGGGGCCATGATCCTGGGCGTGGCCATCTACAGCTACGCCAAGTCGAAGGGCATGCCCAACGCCGAGGACTGGATCCTGTTCCCGCTGGTGGTCCGCGCCTTCGGCTCCATCGCCTCCATGATCGGCCTCCTGTTCGTCGGCGGTGCCGACGAGCACAACCCCATGAAGGCTCTCAACCGGGGCTACTTCGTGGCGGCTGGCCTATCGGCCGTTTTCATGGTGTTCGTCGTCAACCAGATGCTGGGCTACATGAACTTCGCCTGGGCTGGCCTCGTCGGCATCGCCACCAGCATCGCCTTCGTCTACATCACCCAGTACTACACCTCGGGTGCCTGGCGGCCGGTCAAGGAGATCGCCGAGGCATCCAAGACGGGCCCTGCCACCAACATCGTCGCCGGCATCGCCGTCGGATTCGAGACCACCGCGAGCACCGCTGTCTCCATCGGCATTGCGCTGCTGCTTTCTTACTGGTTGGGCGATCAGACCGGCTTGCCCCACGGTGGCATCTTCGCTACCGCCGTCGCCACCATGGGCATGCTGATGACCTGCGCCTACATTCTATCCATGGATACCTTTGGGCCGATCACCGACAACGCGGGCGGCATCAACGAGATGTCCCACGCTCCGGAAGAGGCCCGGCGGATCACCGATGCCCTGGATGCCGTTGGCAACACCACCAAGGCGCTCACCAAGGGGTACGCCATCGCTTCCGCGGCTCTGGCGGCCTTCCTGCTGTTCAGCGCCTACATGGACAAGGTGACCGAGGTGATGCGCTCCCGGCCGGGGGTGCCTGCCGACTACACCTTCAGCGTGGTCAACATCGCCAACGTGCACGTGTTCGTGGGCGCCCTGATCGGGGCGATGCTGGTCTACCTCTTCAGCTCCCTGGCGATCCGAGCCGTTCAGCGATCTGCGAGTTCCATCATCGAGGAGGTCCGGCGCCAGTTCCGGATGGATCCGGGCATCATGGCCGGCACCTCCAAGCCCGACTACGCCAAGTGCGTGGACCTCACCACCCAGTCGGCCCTGCGAGAGATGGTGGCCCCCGGCGTTCTGGCCATCGGTGTTCCGGTGCTGGTGGGGCTGTTGCTGCGGGCCGAGGCCACGGCAGGCTTCTTGATGGTGGGCACCATCGCCGGTGTCATGCTGGCTACCGTTCTGAACAACGGTGGCGGGGCCTGGGACAATGCCAAGAAGTACATAGAGGCCGGCTACCTGAAGGTGGGCTCAGAGACGGTGGCCAAGAAGGGGCCCATCCACGCTGCGGCTGTGGTGGGCGATACGGTGGGCGATCCCTTCAAGGACACGGCCGGGCCGTCGCTCCACGTGCTGGTGAAGCTGCTCAGCACCGTTACCCTGGTGCTGGCACCGCTATTCATCTAAGTCGATTTCCAGAGGTCAGGAGGGGCCGGCGGATTGAGCCGGCCCCTTCCCATTTCCTGTTCCTGCGTAGGGGCGAAGCATTCCGCCGCAGCGAATGCTTCGCCCCTACAGGAGTCATCCTGCCGCCGTCAGTTCCTCCATTTGGTCCAATGACTTCTCGAAGATGTCCAGCGCCCGCTGGACCGGTTCCGGCGTGGCCATGTCGACCCCGGCCTCCCGCAGCAGGTCGATGGAGTACTGGGAGGACCCGCTCTTCAGGAAACGGAGGTACCTCTGTACCGCCGGCTCGCCCTCGGTGAGGATCTGATGGGCCAGGGCAGCGGCGGCGGAGATCCCTGTAGCGTACTGGTACACGTAGAAGGCCCAGTAGAAGTGGGGGATGCGGGCCCACTCGATGGAGATCTCCTGGTCGGGCGCTACCTCCGATCCATAGTAGCGGACGTTCAGGTCGCGGTAGAGGGAGTTCAACTGGTCGGGGGTGATGGCCTCCCCGGCTTCGGCGCGGGTGTGGATGTCCAGCTCGAATTCCGCGAACATGGTCTGTCGGAAGAGGGTGGTGCGGAACCGCTCCAGTTGCTGGTTCACCAGGTAGGCGCGCAGCTTCCGGTCGTTGGTCTGTTTGAGGAGGTAATCGGTCAGCAGGGTCTCGTTGAGGGTCGAGGCAACCTCCGCCAGGAAGATGGTATAGTCACCGTACACGTAGGGCTGGGTCCTGCGGGTGAAGTAGGAGTGCATCGAGTGGCCCAACTCGTGGGCCAGGGTGAAGACGTCGTTCAGGGTGCCCTGGTAGTTCAGGAGGACGAAGGGGTTGGTGGTGTAGGATCCGCCGCTGTAGGCACCGCTGGTCTTCCCTTCGTTCTCGTAGATGTCGATCCACCGGGAGTTGATGCCGCTCCGCAGGGCGTTGAGGTACTCTTCCCCCATGGGGGCCAGGGCAGACAGGACCGTCCTGGAGGCCTCCTCGTAGGGGGTCTCCACCTTGACGTCGGGCACCATGGGGACGTAGAGGTCGTAATGGTGAAGCTCCTCCAGCCCAAGGAGGCGCTTACGCAGGGACATGTAGCGATGCAGCAGCGGGAGGTTCTGGTCTGCGGTGCGGACCAGGCTGTGGTAGACCGCGATCGGGATGTTGTTGGGGCCCAGGGCTGCCTCCAGGGCCGTAGGGTAGTTGCGGGTTCGGGCGTAGAAGATGTCCGCCCGCACGCTGCCGGCCAGGGATGAGGCAAGGGTGTTGCGATAGCTGTGGTAGGTCCCGTGCATCGCATCGAAGGCGTCCTTGCGGACTCGGCGGTCCTGGCTCTCCCTCATCTGGTTGTAGCGGGCGTGGCTCAACTCCACCGGGTTCCCCTGCTCGTCGTTGATGGTGGGAAACTTCATGTCGGCATTGGTGAGCATGGTGTAGGTGTTGTCCGGAGTTCGGCTCACCTCCGTGGATTGGGCCAGCACCACCTCCACTTCCGTCGATCGGATGTGGGGTCGCTGTCGCAGCAGTTCGTCCAGGTGGTGCCGGTAGAGGCCCAGGCCTGGCTCGGAAGCCACGAAGCTCTGTAGCTTCTCCTCGGGAATAGAGAGGATCTCCGGGACGATGAAGGCGGTAGCGCTGGACAGCTCGGCGGCCAGCATGGTGGCCCGGTCCGCCAGAGCCTGGTACCGGCTATTGCCGTTGTCCTCGTCCTTGCGCATCCGGGAGTACACCAGCAGCTGCTCCATCAGCTTGCCGCTCTCGTCTCGCAGTGCCAGGCAGGCTAGAAGCTGACCGACGGAATCGCCCAGGGTGCCCTGGAAGGTTTGCAGTCTGGGGATCCGCTCCTTGACCGCCTGGAAGTCGGTCTCCCAGCGCGCTTCGTCGGGATAGACCGTTTCCAGATTCCAGGTGAACTGCTGAGGCAGCTCGTGCCTCTTGGGGAGCTTATTCATTGGGAGAACCCTCACTCAATCGTCTTGGGATCGTTGTTCATCCTAGCAGAAGAGTGCGTCGGCCGGCCACTGCGCGCTACGCGCCGAGGGAGCCGGAATCCCGTATACTGTACTAAACAGGTGTCTATGAGCACCAGAGGGCGATGTGGGGCTCATGCAATACGCCCTACGGCGCGGGGAATGCGCCCCGTGAGTCGGTGTGCCGGTTCAACGTCTGCAGGAATCGATCCGAGACAAGTAGCCCCGATAGGGGCTCATCGTGGAAGTCGTCGTGGATAAGTGTGAAACCGGCCGGGAAGCCTAGCTTCCAGTAGGGCGGCTTGTCCCTAAGCCGCCCGTGGTGACGGCGGGGTTGAGACAACCCCGCCTACTAGAAGCAAGTGGATCCTACGAGGGCCGATCAGCCCGGATAGGGGATTGGAGGGAGAGTTGTCGGACGCAGTGGAGGCTGACAAGGAGATCACCTGGAGCCTGGAGGATCTGTACCAGGGGCCGGTGGATCCGCAGATAGAGGCTGATCTGGCGGTGGTAGATGAGCGGGCCCGAGCCTTCGCCGACCAGTATCGGGGCAAGGTCACCGGACTGACGCCGGCGCAGCTGTTGGAAGCCCTGGGCCGGTTGGAGGGGATCGAGACCCTCCAGTACAAGCCCCTGGGCTACGCCTCCCTGGCCTTCGCGGCCCGGACCCAGGACCCGCAGCGGCAGGCGCTGATCGCTCGGGTTCGAGAGTGGGCCACCAGGGTGTCCAACAGACTGGTGTTCTTCGACGTGGAACTGAAGACTGCCGGCGAGGAGGAGTTCGGCCGCTTCCTGGCCGCGCCGGAGTTGGCCGGCTACCGGCATCATCTGCAAACGCTGCGAGTCTTCGCTCCTCACACCCTGTCGGAGCCGGAGGAGCGGCTCTTCGCCCAGATGCGACTGACGGGCGCCCCGGCCTGGAGCCAGCTCTATACGGAGGTCGCCAGCAGCCTGCTGTTTCCCGTCGAAGTGGATGGGGAGCAGAGGCAGTTGACCGACCCCGAGGTCAGGGCGCTGCGCACCCGGCCCGACCGGGATCTGCGCCGGCGGGCCAACGAGGCGATCTACACCGTGTACTCAGCCAACAACCGGGTGCTCACTTACATCTTCAACACCCTCTTTCAGGAACACAAGATCAATCTGGGGCTGCGCTCCTACTCGGATCCCATCGAACCCACGGCACTCTCCAACGAGCTTTCGCCGGAAGTCATCGAGCTTCTCCTTTCGACCGTGGAGGCTCACTACGGCCTGGCTCAAGAGTACTACCAGCTGAAGGCGAAGCTGATGGGGCTGGAAGGAGACTTCCAGTTCTACGACCTGCTCGCGCCGCTGGCAAGAGAGGAGCGCCGGTACGACTTCGACCAGGCCAGGGAGCTGGTGCTGGAGGCCTTCCAGCGATTCCATCCCACCATGCGGGAGACCGCGGAGGAGTTCTTCGACAATCGGTGGATCGACGCCACGCCGCGTCGGGGCAAGCGAGGTGGAGCCTTCTGCTCAGGCATGCTGCCGGCCTACCACCCCTACGTGCTCACCAACTTCACCGGCCGTCTGGACGACGTGTTCACCCTGGCCCACGAGTTGGGCCACGGGGTGCACTTCGCCCTGGCTCGGCGGCAGACCCCCCTCAACTTCAGCCCAACGACCCCCATGGCCGAGGTGGCCAGCGTCTTTGGGGAGATCCAGCTCTCCCGGTATCTGCGGGAGCAGGAGACCGATCCGCTGATCCGGCGGGCTATCCTGAGCGGGATGATCGAGGATGCCATAGCCACCATCTTCAGGCAGACCATGTACACCCGGTGGGAGCAGCGGGCACACGCCCGGCGGGCCGAGGGGGTGGCCACTGCCGACGAGTACAGCGCCCTGTGGGCGGAGGAGAACGGCCGGTTGTATGGTGACTCGGTGAAGTTCGGGGATCTGGAGCGCTGGGGGTGGATCAGTATCCCTCACTTCGTCCACTACCGCTTCTACTGCTACAGCTACGCCTTCGGCCACCTGCTGAACTTCGCCCTCTACCGCAAGTATCTGGAGGAGGGGGACGCCTTCATCCCCAGGTATCTCGAGCTGCTGGCCAGTGGGGGAAGGGATCGTCCCGAGAGGCTCCTGGAGTCCATGGGGCTGAACCCCCTGGAGAGCGGTTTCTGGGAGCAGGGTTTTCAGGTGCTGGAGGGGCTACTGGAGGAGTTCAAGTTGAGTTGTTGATGATCATCAGGGCGGTGGCGGCTTGGATTTTGCTCTTCTTGTGAGAAGACGCGGCGAGGATAGAGCGAGATGATGCACAGCGGCAGTTGGTGGTCTTTCATCCGATACGACGAGAAACAGGACAGGCCCAGCGTGAGCCGAAGCCTGCTGCTCCGGGTCGCGGCCTACGCCAAACCCTACTGGCGGCTGATCTCGGTCATGCTGCTGACCATCATCGGGATCGATGTGCTCACCCTGATCCCGCCCCTGCTGTACAGGGATCTCATCGACCACGCTCTCCCTTCCCACGATTTCGGACGGCTCAACCTCCTGGCTGCGGGGATGATCGGGATACCGTTGCTCAGCGGCCTGATCGGTGTCGCCCAGCGTTATCTGAGTGCCCGCATCGGAGAGGGGATCATCTTCGATCTTCGGAGCGCAGTCTTCGAACACATGCAGAGAATGTCGCTGCGCTTCTTCACCAACACCCGCACGGGCGAGTTGATGGCTCGTCTCAACAACGACGTGGTCGGCGCTCAGCAGGCGGTGACCAGCACCAGCGTCAACATCATCTCCAATGCCCTCTCCCTGGTGATGACCATGGCCGTCATGCTCTCCCTGGAGTGGCGGCTGACCCTCCTGGCGGTGGCGGTGTTGCCCTTCTTCATCCTGCCGGCTCGAAGGGTAGGGACAATCCTCCGGCGGATCACCCGGGATGGCATGAACATGAATGCCCAGATGAACGCCCTGATGAATGAGACTCTGAACGTGAGCGGGGCGTTGCTGGTGAAGATCTTCGGCCGGTCGGCCGACGAGAACCTTCGTTTCCGGGAGCGGGCTGGTGCCGTCAGGGCCGTCGGGGTGCGGCAGGCGGTGGTAGGTCGATGGTTCTTTCTGGGCCTCAGCCTGGCCAGTTCCATCGGCACCGCTGTGGTGTTCTGGCTGGGAGGCTACCTGGTGTTGCAGGGACAGTTCAGCGTGGGCAACATCGTGGCCTTCGGGGCCTATCTCACCCAGCTGTACGGTCCTCTGACGGCCCTTACCAACGCCCGGGTCGAGTTCGCCACCTCCATGGTCAGCTTCGAGCGGGTCTTCGAGGTGCTGGACCTGCCCCAGGAGATCGCCGACCGTCCCGACCCCATCCGGATGGATCGGGTGGAGGGACACGTCCAGTTCGACCATGTCTCCTTCAGCTACCTGGAGGGAGAGGGGACTCCCGGGGTATTCGGCCTCCATGAGGTTGAGCGATGGCGCGGGACGTCGCCCCTTCCCCTGAGCGCACACGCGCAAAGGCAGCAGCGGCCGACCGGTGAGGGGCAGGTGCCACCGGTGGCCGGTGACGGCCAGGAGGAGATGCCGCGCCCTGCCGTCAGGCGATGGGCGCTGCAGGATGTGAGCTTCGAGATCAGGCCCGGGCAGCTGGCGGCCCTGGTGGGGCCCAGCGGGGCGGGCAAGACCACCATCACCTACCTGCTCCCCCGGCTCTACGATGCCACCGAGGGGCGGATCCTGATCGACGGCGTAGACATCCGGGACCTCTCCCTGGGCTCCATGGCCCCCCAAATCGGTATGGTGACCCAGGAGACCTATCTCTTCCACGACACCATTCGGGCCAACCTGCTGTACGCCAGGCCCAACGCCACCGACGAGGAGTTGGAGGCGGCCTGCCGTGCGGCGAACATTCACGACTTCATCTCGGGGTTGCTGGAGGGCTACGATACCGTGGTCGGGGAGCGGGGCTACCGGCTCTCGGGGGGCGAGAAGCAGAGGATCGCCATTGCTCGGGTGATCCTGAAGGACCCGCGCATCCTTATCCTGGACGAGGCCACGTCTCACCTGGACTCCCAGTCGGAGGCGCTGATCCAGGCGGCCCTGGAGAGGGTGATGCTGGGCCGCACCAGCCTGGTGATCGCCCACCGCCTTAGCACCATTCTGGCGGCGGACGTGATCCTGGTGATCGATGGTGGGCGTCTGATAGAGCAGGGCACCCACCACGAATTGCTGGCTCAGGGGGGCCTCTACGCGAGCCTGCACGAGACCCAGTTCCGGAATCTGGCAGAGGAGCCCGCCGGGTTGTAGGGGCTTCACGCGGTAAGATGTGATCCACTTGTTTTCAGTAGGGCGGGTTGTCTCAACCCGCCCGTGTTGACGGCGGGTTGAGACAACCCGCCCTACTGCTTGCCCCCAAGGTTTCACACTTCCTCGCGAAGAGCTGTTGTAGGTTGATCCTTGTGATCAGCTTCGAGGCGGGCGTATAATTCCTCTCCACTTCCGTATCCCCACTCTTGGCTGGATGGTTGCTTCATGGCTCGCGTCGGCGATCTGTACCGCGATAACCGGGCGCTGGTGTGGCTCAGCGCCGTGGTGGCCGTTAACCAGTTGGGTTTCGGCAGCATTATCCCGGTGGTTCCCCTGTACGCCCAGAGCTTCGGCGTCTCCCAGTCGGCCATCGGGCTCACCATCGGCATCTACGGCCTGGCCCGGTTTCTGGCGAACCTGCCTACAGGCAAGCTGGCGGACAGCATAGGGCGCCGGTGGACCCTGGTGCTGGGGGAACTGGTTACCGCTCTGGGCAACCTGCTGTGCGGCCTCTCAGGCTCTTACGAGCAGTTTCTGGCCTTTCGCTTTCTTTCCGGCATCGGGGCTGCCATGGTGGTTACGCTGGGTCAGGTCTCCCTGGCCGACATCAGCACTCGATCCAACCGAGGCCGTACCATGGCGATCTACCAGGGGGCGTTCCTCTTCGCCGTGGGGATTGGTCCGCTGCCCGGCGGGCTGCTCGCGGAGCACTTCGATCTGAACGTGCCCTTCTTCGTCTTCGCGGCCCTGGGGGTCGTGGCGGCGGTGGTGGCCTTCGACAAGGTGCCGGAGACCAGGGGGATGAGGGAGCGGCGGGAGGCGGCCGATGTCCGGACCCTGGCCCAGGCGTCCCTGCCCTTCGCTGTTCAGCTACGGTCCCTGTTCTCCCAGGTGGGCTTCCTTCTGATCTGCCTGGTGACCTTCGTCCAGTTCTTCGCCCGGACCGGGGCGGTTTTCGCCGTGGTTCCGATCCTGGGCGCGGCCAAGCTGGGGTTGAGTCCCGATCAGCTCGGGGTGACTCTCACCCTGGTGAGTCTCTCCAACCTGGCGATGGTATATTTCTCGGGACTGCTGGTGGACCGCCTCGGACGGAAGCCGGTCATAGTGCCCTCCACCTTCCTCACCGGCCTGTCTCTAGCTGCCTTCGCCCTGTCACCCAGCTACGAATGGTTTCTGGCCAGCGCGGCCTTTTGGGGGATTGCGGGGGGAATCAGCGGGCCGGCTCCAGCGGCCTACGCCGCCGATATGGCCCCGCCCGGCATGAACGCCATCACCATGAGCAGCTATCGGATGATGGCGGACTTCGGATACGTGGTGGGGCCACTGCTGTTGGGGTGGATCGCCGACGTCTTCAGTAGCGAGACATCCCTCGTCGTCACCTGCGGGATGTTCCTGGGCAGTTGCGTGCTCTTTGCCCTCTTCGCCCCCGAGGCGAGGCCAGGGAGGGCACTGGTGACCGTGCCGGCAGGCAGAACGTAGAAGCAGGCAGTAGTAACGACTTTAGTCGTTCGTCCTCCTTCTGCACGAGGCTGCGAACGACTGAAGTCGTTACTACAAGACAGATCAGTTTCCAGCGGACTATTCCGACTACGACCACAAGTCGTTACTACGGGCTTAGCCCCTACCCTATCGACGATTCGCCGTTGCCGTTCTCGGGTATATCCTCGCTGCCGTAACGCTCCATGGCCTTCTTCCGCAGGGCCTGGAGTCCCTCGCTTCGCTCCACCGGGTACTTCTTCTTATCGGCGATCAGGGCGTGGTACTCCTGCGGCATGTGCTGAAGGTTGCGCTGGGCTAGCTCCCATATCTCCGAAAGCGGAGGGACGGCCCCTGGGAGGACCTGGCCGTTGCGGATTACCGGCTTCAGCAGCCGGCTGCCGGCCGCGGGCTTCGGCTCGGTGTCCAGCTGGATGATGTCCCGCTCGAAGCGGCCGATCCGGTACACCTCTTTCTTGCCGGGCCAGGTGCTCTTCTCGCCGGCCAGCTTGATCTTGGGGCGATCGACCGTTTCCTCGTCCTCGTACCATACCATCTTGTAGACGGCTCCCAGGGCACCGCCGGGAGAACGATGCTCGATGGAGCCCGCGCCTACCCCGATGCTGGTGCCTACGCCGAAGCCGTCGATGGGGGCCCCCTGGGACACCAGATCGGCGATGCGGAACTCGTCCAGGTCGCCGCTGGCCAGAACCCGCACCTCGGGCATGTGGGCGTCGTCCAGCACCTTGCGAACGTACTTGGCGCCCTCCAGCAGGTTCCCGCTGTCCAGCCGGACTGCCGTGAGGGTGTGGCCCATCCTGTCCTGATACTCCCGGGCTACCTCCACTGCCGTGTGGATGGCTTCCTGGATGTTGTAGGTATCCAGCAACAGCGTGTAGCGATTGAAGCTCTCCGCCACCGCCGCAAACGCCTGCCGCTCGCTGTCGTACAGCTGCACCAGGGCGTGGGGGATGGTGCCGGTGGCCCTCAGCCGGAACTCGTAGGCAGCGGCCAGGAAGGAGGTGCTGACGCAGCCTCCGATGAAGGCGGAGCGGGTCACCACGTAGGGCGACTGGGCTCGTCGCAGGGCGAAGTCGGAGACGGGCCGGCCCTGGGCGGCGTCCACGACCCTGGCCGCCTTGGTGGCGATCAGGGTGGAGAGGCTCACCGTGTGGAGGAGGCCCGACTCCAGCAGCAGCGCCTCCTGGAAGGGAGCCGTCACCCGCAGGAGCGGCTCGTTGGGAAAGGCGATGGAGCCCTCGGGTATGGCCATCACCTCGCCGGTGAACTGGAGGTCCCGCAGGTGCTCGAGGAACTCCGGATCGTAGTCCCGGATCTGCCCCAGGTAGCGGAGGTCCTCGTCGGTGTATCGGAAAGACTGAACGAACTCCAGGGCCATCTCCAGTCCGGCGACGAGCATATAGGCGCCCGCGAAGGGGGCCGTGCGGGCGTACAGATCGAAGGTGGCGAGGCCATTTCTACCTGTGCGCCAGCTGATGTAGGCGGCATCGGGGTGATAGAGATCGGTCATGAGGCCCGGGTGCGGCCCCAGGAACACGTGGTCCAAGATAGCTCCCTCCGGATACAGCTGTCAGCAATCAGCCATCAGCTTTCAGCAGCTAGCTTCGCGCGTCTTCTGACCGCTGATCGCCGACGGCTGAGGGCTGTGGGTTGAAGCTCGCCTCGAACTGTATACCGGTACAGGGATCGCGTCAAGGGGACCGAGTAATGGTGTACAATCAATGGTATAGGCAATTCCGTAGGGCGCCAAGAGGAGGGTAAACAGCACCATATGACGGCAGGCACCAGCATTCAGGATGTGGCCATCGAGCTGGCAGTGATCGTCGTCCTCATTCTGCTCAACGCCCTCTTCGCAGCGGCCGAGATCGCCATCGTGTCCGTGCGCAGGTCCAGGATCCGCCACCTGGCAGAGGAGGAACGCAACCCCTCGGCCATCACGATCGAGCGGCTGCTGGACCAGCCGGCCCGCTTCCTGGCAACGATCCAGATCGCGGTGACTCTGTCCGGCTTCTTTGCCTCGGCGGTGGGCGCAGTGAGCCTGGTGGTGGTGATGACCGCCTGGCTGTCCAGCCTTCCAGCGGGGTGGGTAGCTGCTAATGCCTACGGTATCGCCTTCGTGATGGTCACCCTCTTCATATCCTTCTTCACCCTGGTATTCGGGGAGCTGGTTCCAAAGAACCTGGCGATCTCCAGCGCCGAGTCTGTCGCCCTCCGTCTTGCCCGTCCGGTGGAGCTGGTGGCCAGGATCGCCGCGCCCCTGGTGTGGGTCCTCACGGCCAGCACTAACCTGGTGATGCGGCTGACCGGCAATCCCTTGCGAGCCCGAGTGAACCCTATCACCGAGGAGGAGATCATGGCGATGGTCGCGAGCGGTGAGGAGGATGGGGTCGTCGAGCCGACGGAGCGGAAGCTGATCGACGAGGTGTTCGAGTTCGGGGACACCCTCGCCGAGGAAGTCATGGTTCCCCGGGTGGACGTGCGCGCCCTGCCCAGGGATGCTACCCTGGCGCAGGCCCGCCAGGCGGTGGTGGAAACCGGCCACACGCGGCTTCCCATCTACGACGGCGATCTGGACAATATCGTCGGCGTGATCCACGCCAAGGATGTGCTCCAGGCGCTGCCCCCCGAGGCAACCCCGGAGCAGAGCAACCGGCCCGTTACCACTATCATGCGGCGGGCTTACCACGTTCCCGGGGCCAAGCGGACGGCGGAGTTGCTGCCCGAGCTGCAGCGGCAGCAGCTGCACATGGCGGTAGTGGTGGACGAGTACGGCGGAACGGCGGGGATCGTGACCCTGGACAACCTGCTGGAAGAGATCGTGGGCCCCATCCGCGACGAGTACGACGCCCGGGAGGAACCGGAGATCCAGGTGGTGGCCGACGGCGAGGCGGTGGTAGTCGGGGGGGCGGATCTGGGGGACGTGGGTGCCGCCCTGGATGTGGACCTGGAGACCGAAGGGGTGGATACCATCGGCGGGCTGGTGTACGCTCGTCTGGGCCGTATCCCCAACGAGGGCGACAAGGTGGAGTTGCCCGACGCCGAGGTGGAGGTGGTCTCCATGCGGGGCAGAAGGGTCTGGAAGGCCAGGGTGGCCCGAAAACCGCCGGCCGAGGAAGGGGCCGAGGACTAGCCGGGACTGTTCTGGGTTCTGGGTTCTGCTGGGAGCGCGGGCGTCCCGCCCGCCTAGTGCTGGGCGTTGAAGGGCCGCGTCGCGCGGCCCTTAACGTTCCCTCTTCTCAGTCGTGCTCCCGCTCGGGGCTGTCCAGTTGGAAGAAGTTGCTCATCCTGCCGTCGGTCTTGTGCTCCTGGAAGACGAAGACCAACTGCCTCTGGTCGAAGGTTCTGAACCAGTCGTCCCAGCTGATCTGCTCCAGTGTCTGTCCGCCGTACCCGGGGAAGTTGAAGCGGAGAACCCCCGGCCGGTTGCCGTGCGCGGTGCCCGGAACGGTGGCGGGCTGGCCGCCCCTTTCCTCAGCCCAGTGGCGGATCACCTCGTGGCTGCGCGTGGCCAGCGACTGGCCGGGTCGATCCTCGTGTTCGTCCACGGAGTGGATCCACTTGGAGTGCAGCGTCGTCTTCGAAAGCTCGTTGTGATGCTCAGCCAGGAACTTCTCGTCCTCGCGGGTCAGGTTCTGTGCGCCGGAGAACGCCGTCTTCTGGCTGGGGGACGCGTGGCCGCCGCCCTGGTGGCCCATGGCGGACATGCCGTGGCCGGCCCTGTGTTTCTGCGCCATCCCTTCACCTCTCGCGTCTTGATTGAGGTCGGAAGAGGGCGCGGAAGCAGGAGATGTGCCAGAGGCGCACCCCTGTCTATTCCAGCAGATCGACCACGGCGGCGTTGGTCACCCGCGCCAGGTCGGCGGGCACCAGGAGGAGGGCGAGCCCCCGGACGCCGGCACTCACCGCGATGCGAGGGTGCCCGAGGGACGATCGATCTAGGAACACGGGGTAGGGTCTCCTACCTCCCAGTGGCGAGACTCCTCCCTTGACGTATCCGGTCAATCGGGTGATCTCGGAGGCGTCCACCATCTCCGCGCGCTTGTCCCCCATCTCCTGAGCCAGCTTCCGAAGACTGAGGGTTCTGTTCCCGGGGACCAGAGCCAGCACGATTCCTCGTCGCTCGCCTCGAACGATGAGGGTCTTGAACATGGTCTCTGGCGGGATGGCGAGCTTTTCCGCCGCCTCGGTGGCGGGAGTGAAGCCGTCGGACTCGTAGGGATGGACCTCGTAGGGGACCCTCGCCTTCTCCAGGATCTCGATGGCTCTGGTTGCCTTCATCCAGCGCTTCCCCCTGGCCCGCCCTGATAAGATCGGGCGCGTTTTCTGCCTTCTATTATAGGACCAACTCCTAAGGAAGCCATAAGGGTTTCCTCAGGTAATCCCGGTGGAAAAAGAGCAAGCTTTCACCTGGTAATAGAGAGTTACCGGGTGTGGGGCTGGAGAGGGGACGCGATGGAAAGAGAAGCCGGCATGGAGAAAGGGAAGAATGGCTTGGCCGCAGATGCCACGCGCCCTTGCCCGGAGTGCAGCATGGGTGTTCTCAAGGCCGATTGCCCTCTCTGCCTGGGTAGCGGCTGGGTGACCAGTCAGATACTCAACGCCTACCTGGAGTACATGGAATCGCCCCAGCGATTGGCCTGAAGGCCGGGAGTTGAGCCCCTCGGGGTGATGCCCCTTGCCGGAATAGATTACTTCCTCCCCTGGATGAGGGGGCCGACCATCGTGAGATGCTTGGCTCCCTCCTTTTGATTCACCCCCGGAGAGGGGCGGGCACGAGCACCTGTTAGGACGTTCCTACCTCGCGTCCATCCCTCACGGCGATAGTCGCGGGGTAGTCCACCTCCATCAGCCGGCAGCGGATGGACCACGGCCGGCCCCGGAAGCGCTGCCAGTTCTCCCGACGCTGCAGCTCAAGCGGCGGTGTCGAGAGTCTCGTTCTCGCTCGCTTTGGCTGGCAACGGGAACAGGAGTTCGAGGGTTTCGACGCGCGGTGGCTCCACCACCTGATAGGCAGAAGTGATTGTGCGTGCCAGTTCGGACGCGCGGAAGGCACGCAGAGACTCCTCCGAGTCCCAGAAGTAGATGCCGGCGAACTCGCCGGTTTGCGGCTCGCGGACGTAGTACTTCTGGAGTAGACCCGGTATCGCCCGATACTGGGGTGCACGCTCCTCCATGATCCGGCGCGCCGCTTCGTCCAAGACCGCTCTTGAACTTCACGAACTGGATAATCATTGGGGTCAGCCTCCTCTGCCCGCAAACGGGCGCAGCGTCGTTCAGTCCGCTCGATGCGAATGGTGCTTCGGAGGCAAGAAGCATGCTAGTGGGTCTTTCGGCATGAGGGTCACATTCTGGGGTGTCTCCTTGCCTGATTGGTGCGAATGACCTGCCTAGGCGGTCATGTACCCTGTTCTGTGGAACAGACCGAGCCTGTTACCGGCAGGGTCTTCAAAGACGCCAAACCAGCCGGTATTGGGAATCTCCGTCTTCGGGACGAGGATTTTCCCACCCAACTGTTCGGCCTTCCTCAGGTCGCCGTCGATGTCGTCGCTTCCGACGTAGACCAGGAGTTCCCCCGTCCGAAGCTGCATCGGCCCTCCCAATTCAACGAAGCCCCCCCGTCGGGCCGCTCCCCGGCCGGAACCTGATATATCGCATGCCTGGGAAGGTTTGCAGCTGCCAGCCAAAAAGCTCCGAGTAGAAGCGGCTTACCGCCTGAGGATCCTGCACTGGAATATCGACGTGGACGATCGGATGCTCGGGCATTCGCCTTTCTCCTTTCCGGGTCACCAGCCGAACCGACCTCCTGGAACAGCAACATTCGTGCCGAATGACGTGCCAGGTGGTACCCCCTCGGTACTCAAAGCCGGCAACAGCGGTTCGGCTCCGCAGGCACGTTGGGAGCGGCCGACAGCCCATTACCCAGGAGTCGCACCCTGCCCTTCGACAGGTTGCGACGTCTCACGCTTTCTCGTGCCGTCTCCAGTTTAACGAGTTTCAATCCTCAACCTGCCTCACGACAGGTTGCGACACCCTGCTAACTACGGATGCCACCCAGAGCAGGCGTTTCAATCCTCAACCTGCCTCACGACAGGTTGCGACGCGGCTACGTCGAGATGATGTACGACCTGGTCGACGAGTTTCAATCCTCAACCTGCCTCACGACAGGTTGCGACATCCGTTGCAGCTTTGTAGATCTCGTCTCCCACCCTGTTTCAATCCTCAACCTGCCTCACGACAGGTTGCGACCTACGCAGTGTGTATGCGTCCTCTGGTGTAAACAACGGTTTCAATCCTCAACCTGCCTCACGACAGGTTGCGACGCAACTGAGGGACGCTGTACGCTCGATGCAGCAGGTTTCAATCCTCAACCTGCCTCACGACAGGTTGCGACTCTGTAGCTCGAAGGGGCCGCCGCCATCTCTCAGGTTTCAATCCTCAACCTGCCTCACGACAGGTTGCGACGTGCTGAAGATGCACAATCACCGATTAACCGCCATCTGTTTCAATCCTCAACCTGCCTCACGACAGGTTGCGACACCGGGGAGAGGTTGTTGATGTTGGGGTTGTCCATGTTTCAATCCTCAACCTGCCTCACGACAGGTTGCGACGGTCGACGCGTTCCCGGTGCTGAGCCAGCACCAGCTGTTTCAATCCTCAACCTGCCTCACGACAGGTTGCGACCTCCACAGGCTCGAAGGCAACCCCGCTCGTCAAGTCGTTGCAATCCTCAACCTGCCTCACGACAGGTTGCGACCACGCCTTCAGGGGCCAGGTTGGATTGCGGACGGGGTTTCAATCCTCAACCTGCCTCACGATAGGTTGCGACTCGAGAAACGGGGGGGGGCGGTGATACCGGCCATCGAGTTTCAATCCTCAACCTGCCTCACGACAGGTTGCGACATCCACCCCACGCAGCGCATCCACCCCCCCCCAAAAC
>JAJZQR010000438.1 GCA_021806765.1 Chloroflexota bacterium
CGCCACTCGCTTGCTGCCCAGTCCCATCTCCTTGATGACCTTGGCGACGGTTGTGATGAAACCGGGGTTCTGCTTGTCGCCCCACTCGACGATTCGGCTGTCGTCGAACCAGGCGTCAGTCCTGAGGCGGGCGGAATCGGCGTTCCACAGGACCGCCACCGCGTCGCCTTCCCTCGGCACGACTACCGCGCTTCGCCAGGGAGCGAATGCACCGAGGAGGTAGTGCAAGCTTGCCTGGCGGATCGAGATGTAGACGTCGACGTCGTGCTTGGCGAGGGACGCCTGCACCTTCTGGACGCGCCTGGGGTAGTTGATACTGATGTTCAACGAGTTCCTCCCATGATGACTTGCGTGATGGTCTCGAGGGTGCTCGCTATGTGCTCTCTCATCGTATGCTCGCTCCTGTCCTGGTTCCGGCTCCTTAAGGCAGCGAGGATCGCGAGGTGCTGCTGAAAGCTCTGCTCGGCGCGCCCCGGCGCCGTCACTGCGAGCGCCCTGAGGCGAGTTATCTGGTTGACGAGGCTGTTGACCGCCTCCTGCATTCGAGGTGAGCGGCTGTACACAAGTACTGCGTCATGAACCGGGCCTCCGGCGTCGTACATCGCTCGAAGGCGAGAGCTTTCTGGCATCGAGGCCGCGTCGGTGAGGGATTGCAGCAACCTATCGATCTCTGCAGGCGGAATGGAAGTAGCCGCGAGGCGGGCAGCCATACCTTCCAGCGCCTCCCGCATTCGGAAGATCTCCACAGCATCCTCTAAGGAGAATCGGGCGACGAAGGCACCCCGTCTAGGGATCATCTCGACGAGGCCATCCTTAGACAGTCGCTGTAGGGCCTCTCTGACAGGAGTCCGGCTCACCTGATAGAGATCTGCCAGCTTCTGCTCCACGAGGCTCTCGCCTGGGGAGAACTGGTTTGAGATGATCGCGGACCTCAGAGTCAGGTAGATCTTAGTGCCGCTGCTGTGGTCGGGATCGAGCAAGACAACACGGGAGGGCATCGGTACCTCTTGTACACGGATTGTATACCGCCAGTATACGACCGACTGTCAAGAGGTTGCCGCCCCGAAAGAGCAACTGTTCAAGGCCGTTGCGTAAGGTCGGAATGGAGGAGCATGCTTTGGCGCAGGTGGGCGCAGGTGTGTGGGGTCATACTCTGGCGACCGAGTGCCTGCTGCGATCACGGGTCGGTGAGCTTGTTCGCCTCGATGTACCGATCACCCAGCAACTCGAGCTGGACCCGGTAGTTACGCCAGGGGATGTCGGTGCCGAGCAGATAGCCGTCTCTGCGGCAGCTCCAGACTTCCACACTCCAGCGTACAGGACGTTGGAGCCCTTGAGGTCCACCACCAGGGCTCTCAGACCCTGAAGCAGACAAACAGCACCTCTACCTCAGTTGTCTCTCGAAGGCAAAGGTGAGATCGGTGCCCGGGAGCCTAGCCGGGTCGGCCATCCAGCCCGGTTTGGTGGGGTCATACTGTCTGAGGAAGGGCGAGTTGTCGGCCTTTGCCTCCTGCTCCAGATCAGCAGGGAGGTTCCCGCCGGTGATCAAGCTCTTGAACCAGTCACCAAGGAGGATGCCCTCGGTGATGGGGTTACCTGCGGAGTCGTAACCCTGGAAGTGCAGTATCCCACGTTGGAATCGCAGGTAGATGAAGTTGGAGTTGTTCGGATCCACCGTGGGATCGCTAATCGGCGTGCCCCAGATTTCCAGGTTCAGGAGCGGCACCAACTCCTCGTGCCCTCCCTCTGGGAAGGCGTCCTTTGCCGTCACCGTCCCATCGAAGGCATCGAAAAACCCGACTCGCTTGCCATCAATCTGGTTCGGCGCGTGCTGCCGGATAAACTCGATTACGTCCGAGTCGTAGTTGGGATCGTCGATGGCTGGAGTAGCCGCCTTCACCGACGGGTCTACGGCCGGGAACTGGCTACCGTTGATGCCGGTGTAGGGCATGAGACCTGGATCCAGAAGGTTCAGCCTCTGAATGCCCTGGCCGGGCACCTCCTGCAGAACGATCCGCTGGAAGAACTGGGTCGGGTAGCCAAGGAAGGTGAAGGTGCGACTGATGGGAAAGCCGAGGGCACGAACGCCTCCGCGGTGGGAAAAGTAATCCCAGAAAGCGTCGTTCTGGATGGCAAAGCCGGTCTCCGGAAAGTAGCGCTCCGGCGCGATATCAACCGGAGCCTGGCGCAGCAGGATATCCGCTCGCACGGCCTGGCCGCTCTGGACGGAGGCTTCTGCGGTTCCGCTCCAATCCATAGAGAATCTCTGGGTCTTGACAGTCATCGTGTAGCTGCCCGACTCCACCGGAAACAGGATGTAACGTCCTTTGGCATCCGTGATCGCCTGGCGAGTCGGGCTATCGGGGGTTGGTCCCGTGATGGAGACGCCGGTGAGCCCTCCCGATGAAGTATCCCCTGCGTCGATCATCCCGCTGTTGTTGGCATCGATATACACCTGCCCCCAGAGGAGCCCACCCTGAGCAGGTGCGCCTACGGTGAACGGGACAGTAGCGGAAACAGCGGGCCCCGCCGAAACGACGATAGTGTAGCTACCCGGGACCACGTTCTGGGTTCCGCGACTGCCCTGACCGAAGAGACTGTTGGGTACGGTGCCCTGCACGGAGAAGCTACCGGAGGCGTCTGACTGGAAGGCACCGCCCAGATCGGAACCCGGCCCGTCCAGGTTAGAGTCCTCATACATCCTCGCCACGAGTGAGGCGTTCGCAGGCCAACCGCTGCCCTGTAAGGTGATCTTCTCCCCTGGGGCAGCGCTGGTAGGGGAGATGATGACGACCGGCGCTGTCTGCGCGGCTGCGATACTGGTGTGCCCGATGGACTGCTGAGCGGCCAGCACGGCCACGAGGGAGACAAGGGCCAGGGCTAACTTCGAAGGAAAAGCGAGGGGGCGCTTTCCTATTCTCATTTCCGTTCTCCTGCATCGGCCTGGGCTGGCACCTGCAGATCATCGCCGTTCACAGGTGCTACTTCACATTAACGCGCACAGGGGATGATCGTTTCGAGGGAACTGGCTAGCAAAGGGGAGTTGGCGCGCCGATCACTCTCCGCGACATCGTCCACCCTGCCCACATGTTCAGCCAAACCTTCGTTGAGCACTACCAGGGCACCTGCTTCACCTGCCACGACGTGAACGGGAACGGAACCTTCGACCTCCTCGGCGAAAAGGTCTCGACGAACGAGAAGGGTGTGCCGAGGGCCCTCGAGCAGGGGCAAGGATCGATCCCAGGCTCTATCCCCCCGAGCGAGGGAGGCAGATAGAGCTACCAGCTTCGCCTCTCAGCGCCAGCAAACAGGCAGAGCCACAAGCGAGCCCGCCGGACATGTCCGGCGGGCTCGCTTGTGTGGTCGGGGCGAGTGGACTTGAACCACCGGCCTCACTGCCGGTCCCGGATCTCGACACCCATGAGCCGCTCCAGCACCACCGCCAGGGCGCCGAAGTCCTTCTGGCC
>JAJZQR010000080.1 GCA_021806765.1 Chloroflexota bacterium
TCACGGCCTATGATGGACGTCCGGATTGTCAGGCAGCCGGGGCCAGTGACCTCTCCCAGGAACTTCGTGCGCCCATACAGGTCCTCGGCGTCGGAAATGTCGCTCTCGACGTATCCCCCCTTTCGGCCAGAAAAGACACAGTCCGTGCTGACGTGGATCAGCCGGGCACCGGCAGCCTGGCACAGAGATGCCAGCCGATGGGGGAATAGCGAGTTGATGGTCAGGCTGAGGATCGGATCCCTGGCCGCGGGGAGCTGCTTGACTATCCCTATGGCGTTTACGACCACGTCGGGACGGACCGAAGCTACGGCCCTCACGACCGTGTCGAAGTTACCGGCGTCGATCCCGCCCAGGGTCCGTTCTCGCTCGAAGATGCCGTAGCGGGCGTAGGCCGCACCGTGACCGCGGACGGTTGCCCATGTGTCGAAGCGCTCTCTGAAGAGCTGTGATAGCTTGTGGCCCAGCATGCCGGACCCGCCCATGATCAGCACACGCATGTCGTCCTCAACCTCCGCTTACCGCCTGGGCATTATCCCATTCTGCGTCAACTCCTGCATCCAACCCACCAGGCGGTCCAGCAGCATCTCACGCTCAAAGTGGGACTCGTAATAGGCTCTACCCTGCAATCCCATCGTCTGCCGTTCCGATGTGGGCATCCGATACATCGCCAGGACAACCTCCGCCAGAGCATTCGCGTCCTCTGGCGGGGAGATCAGGCCGGCGCCCGCATCCCTAATGACGCTCGCACCCTCGCCCTCTAACGCGCCGATTACTGGACGCCCGCAGGCCAGGTAGGACTGCACCTTCGCCGGTATTGTCAGGGCAAAGATCGGGTCACGCCGCAGTGTGACCAGTAGGGCGTCGGCGAGGGAGAAGTACCGCGGCATGCTTTCCACAGGGCGACTGCCAAACAGGTGAACGGTGGAGCTCAAGTTGCGGTTCGCCACCTGGGTCTTAACCCAGTCGTACATTCGCCCGTCCCCCAGAATTATCCACTGGATGTCGTTGTATCCCCGTAACCGCTCGGCAGCGGCAAGGATAGTGGGAAAATCCTGGGCTGCGCCAACATTCCCTGCGAAGAGGACCCGAAAACCATTGGGCAGTTCGTTACGCTCGGGAGCATCGGTTTCCAGTTCTACCGGCTGGTACAGCCCCTCCGCCCAGTTTGGGAAGTAGCGTACTCGTCGTGGATTTGCCCCAACCTTCTCGACCCTTGGGACGAAGCCCTCTGCTTGGACCAAGAGGAGGTCGGAACTTTGATAGATGAATCGAACGAGCCTTTCCACCATACCAAGTATCATGGGAGACCGAACTGCTCCAGTGGCGGAGAGGCTTTCCGGCCACAGGTCCTGCACCCAGAACATGACCGGAGCTCCCTTCAGTCTTTTGAGCAGCAGGGCCGGGATGCCAACGGTGATGGGCGAGGGTTCGTAGACGAAGATCAGGTCGAACTGCCCCCGGCACCGGAGAGGGCCGAGGAGACTGGCGGAGGCGGCAAACGATAGGTAGTTGATGGCCAGGCGCGGCCCGTTGCCATTTCCTCTCGGCAGCAGCGGCACTCGTACCACCTCGATACCATGGTAGTCCTGCCGCGTTGGTCCTGAGAGACCGTAGCCGGGGAAGAACTCCCCACCAGGGTAGTTTGGCATGCCCGTAAGCACGGTGACCGCGTGACCCCGCTCGTGCAGGCCCAGGGCGAGGTCGTTGATCCGAAAAGCTTCTGGCCAGAAGTACTGGGAGACGATCAGGATACGCAAGTTCTTATACTTCCAACCCTTCGAGTATCGAGAGGAATTGCCGCGCGTCCACTATGGCCGAGCCAAGCTCTGCCACGCCGATGAACCGCTTTACTGCGCGGGCAATGGATGTTGGAGATGTGGGGTCGAACGTCTCCTCCGGGTCGACGAGATCGCGCACGTAATCCAGTTCCGAAGCTAGAATTGGCAAACCGGCCTGTCGCGCCTCGATAAGTGGTAGGCCAAAGGACTCCAACAGAGATGGATAGACTAGTGCAACGCCCTCTCGATACAGTTCCTTGAGCCCGCCTGGAGGAATGTGGCCCAGATTCTCAACTCTCAGTGAGTGCGCCTGCTTCATACTGTCTATCCATGAACACAGCAGTGGCCAGTCTCGCTGTGGCAGCGTGAGGTGCAGTGTAGGAAAGATCCCTTCGGTGGCCAGCAGTCTCCATGCTGCTATCAGGTTCCTGTGGTTCTTGTGGGGCTCACCAGAGGCCACATACAAGAACTCCCAGTTGTCCGTTTCCGTCGGGGTAGTGCGGCGTCCTGACCGTTCAAAGCCATGCGGATCGCCGGGGGCGAACGGAAGCACATGAACAGGGGTCCTTCCTTTCAACAGGCCGACAAGAGCATCCTTCATTGATGGTGTCTGCACGACAAAAGCATCCGCGTGTGAGTAGAACTTCCGTACCCAGCGCCGCTCCGCGCTGATACGAACTTTCACCCATAAGGGGAAGCCGTGCAGCCCAGACTGATCCAGCAAGTACCGGTTCTGTGCAAACACCAAAACTGGAGCGGCGAGTCTGAACAGGGGAGGAAGGTTCCCGAAACAAAGCACTCGATCGGCTGTCGCAGACGCTTGGCGCAGATGCCATTCAGCAAGGAGCCTCCCTCCGAAGGACGGTACCACACGTTCGACACACAAGCCGCTGGGAACGGGGAAACCCACATCGAATCGGGAATCCAGGAGGATCTTCCCCTGAAAGGATGGGGGCAAGGCCTTGAGCAGGGCAAGGAGCAGACTGCGTCCCCCTCCTGCGTGCACATTGGGCGCGTGAACAATCCATCTAGTGGACATGGTTGGTGCCGGCGTCCAATGTCTGGCTGGGCATGTGTTCCTCCAGCACACGATCAATCAGCACACACAGCCGTTGTCTTACTGTCTCGAGGCCATATGCTTCCCACGCGGCAGCACTTGCCAACCGGCTTCTTTCCAGCCAGTCAGGTCCGTGGTTGTCGATGGCGTTCCTCAGGGTGTTGGCAAGATCATCTGGCGACTCTGACTCTGCGTAGCAAATCCCTAGCTCCAGCTCGGGCTCGATCTGGCCCATGCGAGTCGAAACCACCGGGCAGCCCACCGCGAGGTATTCGATCATCTTGAAAGGGAAAACACTTCCTGGTTTCACCTGGCCGGCCCGGTGGGGGTTGACGCAGACGCTGGCTTCTGCCAGCATCCTTACCAGTTGCCCCCGCGGTACAAAACCGTGGAACCGGATGTGGCTTTCTTTGAAGCGTTGTTCGAGTTGAGAGCGCATCGGCCCATCCCCTACGATGTGCAGTTCTGCATCCTGAAAATGCCCACGTTCCCATGCCTCGCAAAGCAGGTCGATACCCTTGCTTGGTTGGATCGTGCCGGCGAACAGAACGCGCAAAGGGCTATCTCTACCCGACGTTCGGGTGGCTAAAGCCTCGCGGAGGTCCTGCCCCAGGATTCCCCTCACCAGAAGCTTGTTGGGGACTTCGAACTGTGCCAGGAGTTCGGGGCTTGGCGCGAAGACGCCGTGCGCTCGACTGGCAAGCCGATTCCGGATCCAGTTCCACACTCGGTTCTTCCAAGTTCTGCGACCATCGGGCATGACGTCCGTGTCGTCCTCGTACTCTATGAGCAGCGGAATGCCGAACCTGGATATCGCTCTATCGGCAACTATGCCTTCAGCTAGGCCGAAGTTGTAGAGGATAACGAGGTCAAAGGGATGGCGCGTCTGTTCATTGACAAATGCCATCCAGAGGGTGGCCATGGCAACAACCTGGCTGACAACAGGGGCGTCGAGGGCAGCAGCATAGCGAACCGTTGATGAGCCGGTCGGGGCCAACTTCGACGCGAAACCCGCATGCCAATGGCCCTTTCTCTCGGCGACGATGCCTGGAGATAGTATGGTCACGTCGTGCCCTGTGTCCGCAAGCAGAGATGCGACAGTCTGTATCTTCTGGGACCCCGCCAGCGCAAGATTGCGATGGATTCCGCGCCGATCGATGAGATCAGGACCCTGGTAGTTGGCGATATACGCGATACGCATTGTTCACCACTCTCTTGAGATCGGTCGTGGCGGGGAACTGTGCTTCAGGCCGCGCCGTGGTGCAAATGCGAGCGCAGGCCGGCATTTGCACGGGTGCTTCAGCTCACCTGTGTCGTGCTTTCCGGCAATCTCGCTTGAGAAGGTGAGCGCCGTGCCACTGGCCCGGAAGCCGACCAACCGTTCGCCGACCTCAACTGTTTCTTGAGGCGTTGGATAACAGTGGCAATCAGCAGCGTCCAGAGGATCGCCAGGGAGTTGCCTGCTTGGAGAAATGCGTTGGTTTGAACGGTCTGAAGGGCCGCCAGCAACGCTAGCGTACCGATGACCTGGCCGAGCAATCGAGTGCCTCGTAGCCTAATCGTTGCCACCTGGCAGAGGGCCATGAGTATTGCCATGTAGAAGGGCATGAAGCTGAAACCGAAGTCGCCAACCAGCAAAGGGATGAGGGTGGGTGGTGCGAAGGCGAGGATTCCGTATTCCTTTACGAGCATCGGTTTCAGCGAGGCAAGCTCGCTACTTCTCGATCCCTGCAGCAGGCCGATGCGCTCGAGCTGCAGAGTGGGCCACTCGAAAAGGTCCCTTCCCAGACCGAGAGGTACCTGCGAGGCAAGGGTGGTAGCGACTGGCTCTACGGCTGGAATAGACACCGCGAAGTAGCTGACGAACTGGTCCACTGACCTCTCCACGAAGGTTTCCTCCTGGGCATCCGCTCTTGTCGTTGATCCATAGCGCCATTCCCCTATTGCAGCAAAGACGAGAACGGCGCACGAAATATAGAGGACGACTCGAGATACCAGGCGAATCAGTCTGCGCCTCGATGGGGTCAACTCGTAGAAGAGTAGAAATGACGCCCCATAAGGGAGGAGTATGCCCAGGAGAAAGCCGCGCCCCCCCATGGATAGACCGAACGGGGCAACAGCGATTGTGAGGAGAAGCAGTCTGCGAAAACGTACCCTGGAGGAGGCATCGCTCATTCCCAACATGATGGCGAGGACAGGCGACGCTGTAGTCAGATACGAGGCCACCCTACCAAAGGGTGTCAGTGAGTTGGTCAGATAGCTGAGGCGGATATCTAAGTATAGGGTTGGCAGATTCACCCCAACCATGAACAGGCGTTCGATCAGCTGGACAAGGCCAATCATGAACAGGAGGGCGATCGCATGCTTGAAGTGGCGGCGAAGCAGGACTTCCATAGCGATGAACCTCTGAGCCGCGCTGGCCGACCTAGGTATCCGTCCGCCCAGGAGGCTGCCAATCAAGAAACCTATGAAGGCTCCCCAGTGGGCCTGGCGGATGAGTTCAAAGGTACCTTCGCTGGCGATAGGGACTCTCCCGAAGGACTGGGCTGTGACAGCCTGGGTCTCCGAATAGGCGTAACATGCCAGGACGAAAACCCACGCTCCCCAGTAGGCGAGGGAGGCCGAAACCCAGGCCCTGTTCAGCAGCCGCGTTATCGCGATGCTGCCGATACCCAACAGGATGGTAAGCAGAAGCGTTTCGTTCATTCCCGTCGATCCAACAACCCCGCGTCGTCGATCAGGAAGGACCGCTCCGTTTTCAGCCGCGGATCGGCCAGGCACTCTACGCAGACCCCCGCATCCAAGCAGACAGTCTGAAGAGGCTCTAGCTGCGCAAGTATGTTGGCGGAGCCAATACCGCCGGCCACCAGCACCAGATCTATCGGCGGTTCGAGGATGGCCAGGTCGACATTGTCGGTCATAGTTCTCGTTGGCGAAATGGGAAGAAACTGGACATCCAGCGCTCCCTCCGATCTCAGGCTGGCCTCTATCAGGGTGCGCTTATGGCGATCCGCGGAGGTGGCGACGGCAATCCGATGCCTTCCGTAGAGCGAGCGGCGTTGTGGCCCGTTCAGCAGAGCATACACGAAGTAGAACGAGGTGTAGTTCAGTTCGCCAAGTTCCATCCCATTCCTGTCCAGCCATTCGCAGACGAGGTCGATATACTCTTCACTGAAGCGACCGGGCGAGCGCGTAAAGTGGATAGCCAGGATGCCTTTGTGGGCGATGTGCTGGAGATGCTGCACGTAAGCGCGCCGCATCGCGGGCAATTCGGCTGCGGTGTAACTCTCCCCCCACATGGTGGAGATGTCGGAAGCTCGGAATGGCTTGCACACACGGCGCGCAATTCCTGCCAGGCGTCGCCACCAGGTTCGGGCCGACATCGAGCGGGCTTGGCGACCGATAGGGGCCCTACGGCCGACGGCAAACGCGAACTCCCCATCTGCCATACGATAGACTGGGAGATACTTCTTTCCCATCGCCGACAGCACGCGTTCAGTGAACCTCTCGAACTGAAGTGCGGCGGGCTCCGGTCCAAGCATCAGCTGCATGATAGCAGCCTCTCGGGTCGCCATCTCGAAACCTGGCAGAAGAAGGTGTGTCTCATACAGCAGGCGGCGACGCAGTGCAAGCCTGCCGCGCTCTTCTGCCAGCTGATTTGCAGTCTCGTCTCTCATCGTCCCTGCGCCTTCTCTGAGCCGAAAGCACGCTGGATCCGAACCCGCACCCTGCGAGCGATAGCCAAACCCATGTCCAGCCAGGTAACCCGGCCGGTCCTCAAGCTATCCAGGATGACCCGGTCGACTTCCGGAAAGGTCGAACGCAGCCTCCAGAGCCGCATCAACGCAAATGCTCCCGCCTCGCGGTCCATTTCCATTAAGGGGTTGTAAAGCTCCCGAAACGCGATGCCAGCGAGTGCGTAAGCCAAGGTGGTTCGAGGCTGCGTGCTCAATGCCCTGTTGTGGGCCAGTAGATTGACCAGAGGCTTAGTCACGTGGGCGAACAGAGGATAGCGACTAGCGGCACGAAGGTATGTCCACACGTCTGGTCCGGCTCCGTGCTCTCCATAGTGCACGCCCTGCGGATCTGGGATGTCTTCCGACAGCGCGGTTGCCAGGTCGTGGGTGCGGAACACCGCGCAACTGGGGGAAACGGGCAGCGCGGGCCCTCGACCTGCGAGCGCCGATTCCAGATAGGTGCGAGACGGCCAAAGCCCGTCGCGGGGTAGTTGGTAAAGGATAGTACCTGTGCTCGCCATGTCGATGCTTGCGCCCGCAAAGCTGCCTCTTGGCATTGCGTCATCGATCGTATGTTCCCATCGTCTGGCGCTGGTGTAGGCAAAGCCAACGCGATCGTCGTCCAAGTGCGGAACGGTCAAGTGGAGAAAGTCAGGATCGTACCAGTCATCGCTGAACAACAGGCAGGTCAAGGCCCCCCTTGCCAATGACACACAACGTCGCCAATTGCCCAGCGGGCCGATGTTCTCGGGGTTGTGGTATGTCCGGAGACCGGTGGCACGGTAGGCTCGGACGACGTCAAGGGTGCCATCGGTGCTGGCGTTGTCGACCACCACAACCTCGACGGGTTCGTAACTCTGCGCGAGTGCGCTTTCCACCGCTCGTTGCACGAACGACTCACTGTTGTAGGTGGGGATTACCACGCTAACCAGGGGGCTGTAGCTGGTTGCCTGGGTCAAAGAGCTGTATCTCCTATTTGCGGTGATAGGGGCTGAATCAGCAGCCTACTGGTCAGGGCTAGGACTGCACGAAGAGTGACATCATCTGTCGTAGGCGGTGTTCCCAGGTGTGGTCTCCTAACGAACGAGCGAGCGCCGCCTCTCGCACGTGCTTTGCTTCGTCGGGATGCCGCAATACCCAATGAGCCAGATCGGCGCACTCTTCGGGCGAGCTGTAGCACAGTATCTCCTGCCCGATTCGGAAGTGATCGGCTAGTTCTGGATTGTAGGTAGTCAAGTACAAAGAGCCGCACATCGGTACTTCGAAGTCACGGCCTTTGAGGTGCTTCACTCCATCCATATGCCCTACACCGCCTACGCCGAGGACTATGTGAGCTCGGCTGTACAAACCCACTGCTTGCTCGAAACTCAGGAATCCCTGCGGCCACCCGGCTCCATAGGTCTCGACATGAAAGCCGTGCTTGCGTAGGTAGTCCACTAGGTCGGTTCGAAACCCGTAGGCCTGGCCGATGAACAGGAGTTCTATATCTCGGTGCAGGTTCAAAGGATGGTGGAAAGTCGGGTCGGCCGCCTCAGGTGCATACCACCCGGTACCGCCAGCGTCGAGGACAATCTGGGCTCCGGTTCTCCACGTTGTCCAGTAGAGATCGCACTCCCGCGCCACCCTGAGTTGGTGTGACTCCTCCCGGCGGTGGACGCCGACGGGAAACTGCTGCTTGTCGTCTAGGCTCATGATGATGGTCCATATCCCTCGTCGGGCCAGCTCCTCCAGAAGCTCGCTGGATATGAACTCTCCTGAGGCGTAGAAGAAGGCAACAGTTACTGCTCGCTCCCGATCGACCGTATCGATCAAGGACAAGAAACTCTCGGCTAGTCTGTGGCGCATCTCATCGGTAGGGGGGCGGCTCAGGACCTCGGCTGAGAGCTCCATGCCGAACTCCAACAGGGCGAAGTGAGCAACACGCTCAAAGGACGGCCACAGTCCGTACTGTTCCCACACGCTGCTTCCAAAGGCAACCACCACTGGCTTGCCATCGGGACCGAAACACCGTCGGCGTTCGTGCTGTCTCTCCTGCAGCCGCTCCTTGATCAGGGCTTCGGAGTAAGGGCCTCCGCTCGTCCGTTCGTCTAGCCAGCTATGCAACAGTGCGTTGAACCGCCGCAACTGCTGGTGGCGCCGGTAGGCGCGCCACAATGCGTATGCTTTCGTTCCCGAAACCGAGGAACGCAACCTGCCCCGTGCAAGATTTCGTAAGTTCATATGCGTCCCGCGACAACGGTCTGAATGCGTCGAAGCACGAGCCTTGTTTCCCAGCGACAGGGTCGGGAAAGCAGCAGGAGCGTGGCCGTGTAGCAGCCTGCGAAACCGGCTACGTAAGAGCCGAACTCGATCCAGTTCGTTGCGTCCACCAGTGAGAACGCCAGCATGGGAGGAACCGCAGCGGCAAGGGCATACGCCGCTTCCCGCACGGCTTCCCAACGATCCTGAGGAGACAGCTTCAACAGGGTGGAGAACGAAGATGGGAGATACCAGGTCGACACCGCAAGTACGGCCAGAAGAGGGGCAGCGGCTACCCCGAAAAGCCCTAGACTTCGGGCACCCCACATCATTAGCAGCACGCGGAGAAGACTTTCAATCGCGCTTGCGATACTGGTCCCCCTAATGTTGCCCAGCGCCACGCACAGGTTACGCAAGACGTAGGATGCCACCGTCACCGGAAACGCCAGGCAGATCGCCAGGTTGACTGGGTCGCCCGGGTACAGTCCGGCGCCGACCCACAGGCGGATGAAGTCCTGGTTGAAGGTGAGGAACCCTCCAAACATGATTCCCAGCAGCCAGGCTGTGATGCGCAGAAGCCGTAGCAGCGCGTCGCGCGCCTTGTCTAGTTCGCCGGCTCCAACTACGTGGGCGATGGCGGGCATGAAGGCGATGGCGGGCCGTGCGACGGCCCACTGGGCGATTTCCGGTGCCTTGCGCGCCAGGACCAGGGGGGGGGTACTCTCGGGCCCCAGGAGACGGGCGACTACGAAGGCCTCGGCGTTGCTGGCAACCGTGGTTGCTGCCGAGGAGAGGGATGTGAAGGACAGCAGGCCCAGCAGGCCGGGCAGTTCGCGCAGAGACGCCGAGAGTCTCAGCCTGCTGCGGTGCATCCTCCACACGAGGTACCCAAGGTTCCCAGCGGCAAGCCCCATCCCTCGTACCAAAACGCCGGCCGGGATCGCTAACACCCCGTGGCCAGCGAACAGCAGCAGGATGGTCAGGGCGATGCTACCGGCAGTGACAGTCACGTAGACCAGCCCGATCCCTAGACTGCCCTGAAGGCCCTGGTTGATGGCGGTCACGGGGTAGGAGAAGATCATGGCTATCGTCCCCAGGACCGCCAGCCAGAAAGCCTTCTGTATAGCGGCCTGGTCTGCTGGCGCTTCCAGGTTTACCCAGTTCCCGACCTGATTGGTTGCTGCAAGACCCGCAAGTAGCACGACCAGAGCGATCAGTACGGCAAGGACGAGACCATTGGAGAGGAGCACCTGAATCTCTCTGGTGTCATTCCTGCCGAAGGCCGCACCTACTCTTTGCTGTAGAACGGTAGACAGTCCTGGATCGACGGCTGTGATCCAGGCCAGCACGTTGCCCGTCGCCAGCCACGCGCCGTACAGGTTGAGCGGGATGTACTTGAGATAGAGCGGAACCAGCACGACCCCGGACACCGTCGCCAGGGCGATGGCGGCGTAGTGGAAGAATAGATTCCATTGCGTTGTCCGTCGTCTGCTTCTCATACCCGTACAACCTTACTCCGGGATGACACCGCTGCTCGGAAGCCAGAAATAGGAGATAGGTGATCGACGCAAGGATCCCCGAGGCAGGATCGGACCATGCTGACCGGAGCCACTATATTGGACGGTCGCGTCGCTGACGCTTGATATAGGAGCGCAGCCTACCGGCAAGATTCGTCTTCAGCAGCAGGACGTGGATCAGACTTCTAGGTTTCGCGACCAGCCATGGCCAGTGGGAGCGCAGTTCCCTCACTGCCTGGCGATACTTGGCAGGCTGCTCCGTGACGAGTTCACCGACAGCCGTAGCCCAGAGGAAGCTGACATAGGTATAGTAACTTTCCCGCCGCGCGCTAGCCGCGCGGTTCGGTAGGTTGCGGACGGCGTAGGGATGTGTGAATATCTCCCACCATTTCGCCCAAGTAATGGGATCAAACCGAATGCGACGGTAGTCATCGTCACAGGTGGCCAAGTGTTCGGACAGGACGCACAGGATAGGTTGAGCAGAACGCTGGAAGACAGAGTAGCATAGCGCGATGAACCAGTAGCCGAACCCCATGAACGGCTCCAGGTGCCGGTGATCGCTGACGCTTAAGGGAACGTGCTTCAGCACGTAGATGCTAAGTTTTGGATAGGTGGCAGAGAGTTCGATCAACTGAGTAGGATCCGTTACGATCCTCACGCGCTCCGAGAAGTTGAATGTCTTGGACTGAGAGCCCGGCGGTTGCTGCAAGTTAAACAACAGCAGGTCGGGAGTCGTCGAGGTCAGCGCGTCGTGCACAGAACCGATGGCTCCCGGCAGCAGGAGATCGTCGTCGGAGAAGAACCAAACGTACTCACTCGTGGCGGTCTCGTAGAGAAAGCGCATGTTGCCATCAAGCCCTAGGTTCTGAGGTTGATGGAAGGAGAGCAACTTGTAGTTGTGGGGACGGTACGACAACAACACCTCACGAGTAGCGTCGGTGGAGGCGTTGTTGCTCACGGTGACGTCAATTTGCCCTTTGAGACCCGATCTCGCGATCTCCTCATCGAGGTTGCGAAGCAACCTCAGAAGCTTAGGGGCTCTATTATGAGTGGGAATCAGGAAACTCAGGGTGTTCTGGTGAGCCAAAGGCGATACATCCCTCTGCTGGCTGGAGACGGATTCGGGGACCATTGCGCGCGGGTCATCGAAAGGCATATGCATGTCCCGAGGGCAGGAGTTCGATGGGAAGCTCCTGGAGCTGGTGAGATGGGAGTGAACAAGCTATCCGGTTGTTCTCGTCCCTAACATACGCGAGCAGCACATGATCAGCTCCCCAGAAGGACTGCTGGGTAACGGACTCTTGGGAAAGCAATGGGCTCTCCGTGAGCGCCCAGGTGGAGATGAACGCATCACAAGAAAGGTCGATACAACCACAGAGGGCAACGGCTGATGGCACCAGGTTGACTCTGCCAGGAGCGAGCCCCTCCCCTGTACGCACGATATGCACCGAGTGCTCACCCTCCACGCTAAACAGATAGATGTATTGAAGTGCGAGCATCTCTGGCAGATCAACAATGCAGTATGTGACTTGCTCTCGCATCCTCCTGATCAGCCGAGCCATGTCTCCGTATCCCCCTCCCCACTCAACGATCCTCGCGGCGTCCCAAATCCGCTTTCCGGACGCCGAAGCGTATTTGGCGAGATGGTATGCGTGGTGGGCTCGATTGGCAGAGGTCAACCACTTGGTGTCTGTAACGTTTGGAAGCCCGACGTAGTCTTCACGAAGCAACAGTCGGGCGATCTCAGGGCCAAACACGCCCTCGACATAGTCAGCGCGGAGGCGCGCCGCACGTCCGCCCCTCCGCCTCCCAAACACCATCGTGCTCGCGATGAGTGGATGGGAGAGAAACCCAATTGGGACTCCCTGTTGGAAAGCCGCGCTGATGTCCTTTGCCCATCTACCCCAATCGTAGGTGGAAGAGGTAGACGGCAAGGCTGCCGGGCTGTTCCGATGAAGGTCGGCACATATGTCGTGGTAACGTCGACTGATAGCATCGAACCTCTCGGTTTGAGCTATCACCTTTAGACGCTGGCGAAAGAGGAGTTGGAGCATACTCTCGCTTACTAACGCTATCATTCCTCACCATCGGGCACTGCTGCTGGTCGTGATGGCTTTGGGCACGTACAACGGCCATTTCCCCAGACAGAGGGCTCAACAGCTCAACCGCTGTGAAAGTGGCGCAGACTAGCTAAGCCAGTCCAGCATTGACCTGATTCCATCGCGGGCGCTTATCATCGGCTCCCACCCAAGCTCGGAGGCTAGGTTTCCGATGTTGGCTACAAATATCTTCTGATCGCTCTGCCGCCGGGGAAGTTGTGTGTACTTCAACTGAACGTCCAGCATCTCTGCGAGCACAGCGAACAGTTCCAACAGCGAAAGACTATTCCGGGCACCGCCACCCACGTTGAACGCACGTCCACCCACTAAATGTATCTGGGCAGCAGCGCTACCATACAATCGCACGATGTCTTCTGAGTTAAGAACGTCGCGAACCTGCTTCCCGCTCCCCGAGATGGTGAAGGCGGGACTGGGCAGGCCAGACTCTTGTGCTCGCTTGGTCTCGAGGGCTTTCAGACAGAACCATCCGATCCAACCCTGGTCATAGGTGGCAAACTGCCGTCCACCGTACATGGAGGAGTGGCGGAAAACCACCGTTCTCAGGCCGAAGATGCGGGCGTAGTCCAGCATGTACTGGTCTGCGGCCCCCTTCGAGCATCCGTAGGGAGAGTGAAAGCTAAGAGGAATCGACTCGTCGAATCCGTCCGGGTAGTCGGGCGCCACGTATCGGGTGGGATGCTCCTCATAGCGCACCCACTCCAGGTCACCGTACACCTTGTTGGTCGAAGAGTAGAGCACGACTGTAGCCGGGGAGCGTAAGCGCACCGCCTCAAGAACGTTTAGAGTCCCGAGCGCGTTGACCTCGAAGTCCAGGCGGGGGTCGGCGACACTGGCGGTCATAGCTACCTGACCAGCCAAGTGTGCCAAAGCGTCAGGTCTGGTTTCCTGAACCAGGCGTTCAACTGCATCCCTGTCTCGAACGTCGCCGTTCACGAACCGCCAGCCTTTTCCATGGCGAGAATGCAACCAGGCTAGGTTCGCTTGGGATCCCGTCCTGCTCAAGTTGTCAAGAACGACAACCTCCTCGCCTTTCCCGAGGATGGCGTCGGCTAAGTTCGTCCCCACGAATCCGCAACCGCCCGTAATCAACCAGGTCACGACTCAACTCCACTGCGAACTTTAGTCCGCTCGTTGACGAATGTTGTGATGCTATCGACGACGTATGACAGCATCGACTCGCTTAGCCCAGGATACACTCCCAACCAGAAGGCATTGTTCATCACGAAGTCAGTGTTGTTCAAAGTGCCGACCACACGATACGGAACGCCCTGGTAAGCTGCCTGTCGTGTGAGGTTTCCGCCAAAGAGCAGGCGCGTTCCGATCTTGCGGCTTTCGAGGAAGCGTACCAGTTCGCCGCGCGTGAAGGGAGCCTCGGTGCGTACCGCGACTAGGAAGCCAAACCAGCTAGGGTCGCTTCCGGGAGTGGCTCGAGGCAGGACCAGTAACTCCTCCAGCGGCCTCAGCCCATCATGAATAAACTGCCAATTGCGTCTTCGTGCCTCTATGAAGCTAGGCAGCTTTTTCAACTGGGCTACGCCCACCGATGCCTGCATGTCTGTCAGTTTGAGGTTGTAGCCTATGTGGGAATAGGTGTACTTGTGATCATATCCGTAAGGGAGATCACCGATCTTCCAGTCAAAGCGCTTGCCGCAAGTGTTGTCCTTACCTGGCTCGCACCAGCAGTCCCGTCCCCAATCACGGAAGGACTCTACCAGGGTCTTGAGACGTGCATGGTGGGTTAGCACGCAGCCACCTTCTCCGGTCGTGATGTGGTGAGCTAGGTCGCAACTCACAGTCGCCAGATCGCCGAAGGTGCCAGTATTTCGGCCCTGGTAAACACTCCCGAGCGCGTCGCAATTGTCCTCGATTAGCCACAGGTCATGACGCTTGGCTACTCTCAAGACAGTCTCTACTTCAAAAGGGTTGCCGAGTGTATGGGCGAGCATGATCGCCCGTGTCTGGGGGGCAATGGCATCATCCAGGTATCTGACATCAACATTGTAGGTGGCCGGCTCAACGTCCAGGAATACTGGCACGAGACCGTTCTGTACTATCGGGTTGACGCTGGTTGGGAATCCGGCTGCGATGGTGATCACCTCATCACCAGGCTTCAAGCGTCGCTCCCCAAGTCTTGGCGAGGTGAGCGCTGCCAGCGCCAGCAGGTTAGCCGACGAGCCCGAGTTGCACAGTATGGCGTGTCGCGTTCCCACGAAAGTTGCCAGCTCCTGCTCAAACTGCGCCGCAAATCGGCCCGTAGTGAGCCAGAAGTCCAGGGAAGCGTCAACCAGGTATTTGATGTCCTCGGCGTCAAACACCCTGCCGGCGACTGGTACGGGCGTTTCGCCCGGGACGAATTCGCGCACCGCGAAGGCTTCGGCATGGTAGGCCGAAACCATTGTCAGAATGGCCTCTCGCAGTTCCTTAGCTTGCATCATGACTCGGACCTTCCACTTGATCGCGGAACCAGTTCACCGTCTCCATCAACCCAACTCGCAACGACCAGACCGGCTGCCAGGCGAGCAGTTCTTGAGTGGGTTGCGGTGCCGCTACTTGAGGTTGCTCTCCAATCCGGTCCGGCACTGCGCCGAACTCGGGGCGGACTCGACTACCCGTGAGTTCAACCAGGGTCTCCACCACATCACGGATCGAGGTGCCTACCCCCGTACCCAATTCGATTGCTTTTCCCTCGATGCTGGGCTGGATGCCCGCTCTTAGTAACCCTCGTACCACGTCCCCTACGTACACGAAGTCGCAGATGCGCGATCCGCTTGTCAAGCGTGGTGGCTTGTCCTGAAGTAGCCTGGAGATCGTGTGAGGGATCAACTTCGTGGAGCCCTGCCGCGGACCGTAGGTCATGAAAGGGCGAACCATTACCGACGGTATACCGTACACGTGCTGAAACATGTCGGTGTACAAGCTAGCCGCTAGCTTTGCAGCAGCGTATGGCGAGTTTGGTGAGCCGCCCACCAGTTCCTCAGACGATCCCAACACGACGGTACGATCGCAGGGCGACTCGGTGACAGCCAGCAGCAAGTGGACAGAACCCACCAGGTTGGCTTGGAGAGTTGGTAGGACCAGAGCCAGTTCCTGTCCGGCGGCCACCCGGCCAGCTAGGTGATACACCAGTTGGGGAGTGACCCGGGCGACGGTCGCTCGGACGGCTTCTGCGTCCGCCAAGTCGACTGCCCACCCCGTGTACCCGTATGTGAACGGCACTGTTTCGGCTGAACGACAGACGCCGTGAACCTCTGCACCCAGCGCTACTAGCGCTTCACATAGATGTCTGCCGATGAAGCCGGTGGATCCAGTCACTAACACTCTACGTCGGGCAAATGCGTCTCCGAACTCATCCTGCCAAGAATTCACGGTACCACTCGATCGTCTCGCGCAAGCCGCGCTCGAGGCCAAATTCGGGCCGCCAAGCCAGCACGGTGCGGGCCTTCTTTGCGGAGAGATACTGCGACCGGATTTCTCCGTGAGCGCGGTCCAGTATCTGGGTTTCGATATGTTGGGTGTCCATCAGCCTCTGGATGGTTTGTACCAACTCTAGCACGGTGATAGGAGACTCTGTGCTGAAGTTGAAAGCTTGACCCTGAACCGACGTTTCACCAAGACACTCAGCCAATCGCAGGTAAGCCTGTGCTACATCCCGCACATAAATATAGTCTCTCACATAAGTGCCGTCGCTACGGATAAGGGGCCGCTCGCCCTTGAGGTACGACCGAATGGTGGTCGGCACGATCCGGCTCCAATTCAGATCTCCTCCCCCGTACACGTTTCCGCAGCGGGCGATGGCTACTGGCAGAGCGTAAGCGTGGTAGTAGGCCTGAGCCAGCAGGTCAGCGCAACTCTTCGACACCTCGTAGGGATATCGGCCATTCAGGGGCATGTCCTCGGTGTAAGGGAGTGTAGATGTCTCACCGTAGGCTTTGTCGCTTGATGCAATGACTACCTGTCGAACCAAGTCTCCGTGCAGCCGGCAGGCCTCCAGCAGGTTATAGGTTCCACGAATATTGGCCTCGAAAGTGGGCAGCGGAAATCGATTTGCAGTTCCGACAATAGTCTGCGCTCCTAGGTGGAATACCGTGTCTGCCTCACTCTCATTGATGGCGCGCTCCAGTGTCCAGAGGTCTTCCAAGGTACCATTGACCACGGAGACTCTTGCTATGTCACCACTACGGAAGAGTTCTGATTCCGGGTCTGCATCCCGAACGAGAACCAAAACACGGGCACCTAGACCCAACAACTCCTTCACAACCCAGGAGCCAACAATCCCTGTAGCCCCAGTGACGAAGACTCTGCGCCCCTGCCACCAATCCTGGCTTCTCGATCCGCGGCGTGCAGTCATTCTGCAGAAACCCTCCAAGGCGCACTGTCCCGCTGCCACAGGCTTTCCAGGAGCCGCACGTCGCGCAGGGTGTCCATGCACTGCCAGAACCCAGTGTGCCTGTACGCGACCAATTGACCGCTCTCGGCTAATCGTTCCAGCGGTTCCCGCTCAAACACTGTCTTGTCTCCGTCTAAGTAGTCCAAGACACCCGGCTCCATGACAAAAAAGCCACCGTTGATCCAGCCCTCTCCGATCTGTGGTTTCTCAGTAAACTGCTGCACTAGATCTCCGTCGAAGCTCAGCCCGCCAAACCTAGCTGGTGGGCGGACGGCGGTGACTGTTGCTAGCTTCCCATGGGCACGATGAAACGCGACCAAGTCTCGGATGTTAACGCTAGCCACTCCGTCGCCATAGGTCATCATGAATGTCTCGCTGTGGACCCAAGGGGCCAGGCGCTTGATACGTCCACCTGTATCGGTTTGAAGACCCGTGTCAATAAGGTGAACCATCCAGTCCTCGCGCTCGCCGTCGTGCACTTCTGTCTGCCCACTATCCAAATGGATGCTAAAGCTGTTCCGAAGCGCGTAGTAGTTCAGGAAGTAGCTCTTAATGACCTCACCCTTGTATCCCAGCGCCACGACGAACTCTTTGTATCCATAGGCTGCATAGATGCCCATAATGTGCCATAAGATTGGGCGCCCGCCAATCTCAACCATGGGCTTAGGCTTCAGCGTTGTCTCTTCCTGCAGGCGGGTGCCAAGTCCCCCTGCAAGAATAATCACTCTCATGGACTCACCCCATCAGGCATGATCAGCCGACGCGTGCCGAGATTCCGTCCTTTCCCGATACCAGAGCACGGTCCTTTTCAAGCCGACATCGAATGGTATGGTGGCGCGGAAGCCGAACTCCCGTTCGGCTCGGCTCGTGTCCAGCTTTCGCCTCGGCTGGCCATTCGGCTTGCCAGGATCCCAGATGATGTCGCCCTCGAAGCCTGCCAGTCGGGCGATGGTCTCGGCCAGCTCCTTGATGCTGATCTCGAAGGCGCTGCCCAGGTTCACCGGCTCGCTCTCGTCGTACCGCTCCGCGGCGAGGACGATGCCCTCGGCTGCGTCCTCTACATAGAGGAATTCCCGGGTAGGGCTTCCGTCGCCCCAGACGACGATCTCCTGGTCTCCCCTCTCTTTGGCGTCCACGCACTTCTTGATCAGCGCGGGGATGACGTGGGAAGAGTCGGGATCGAAGTTATCGCCGGGGCCGTACAGGTTTACCGGCAGCAGGAATATCGAATTGTAGCGGTACTGCTGCCGGTAGGCCTGGGACTGCACCAGCAGCATCTTCTTGGCTAAGCCGTAGGGAGCGTTGGTCTCCTCGGGGTAGCCGTTCCAGAGGTCCTCCTCCCTGAACGGGACCGGAGTGAACTTGGGATAGGCGCATATGGTGCCTATCCCCACAAACTTCGATACCCCCGCTCGCCAGCACTCGTGTAGCAGCTGCACGCCCATCAGCAGATTGTCGTAGAAGAACTCGGCCGGATGGGCGCGGTTGGCCCCGATCCCTCCCACTCGGGCTGCCAGGTGGATCACCGTGTCCACCGGCTTCCGAGCCTGGCCATTTCCAATGGGGAGCGAGGCGTCGAGCAGCAATTGGCTGATAGCCTTTACGTCGCGGAGGTCATACTCCTTGCTGCGGGGTACGATGACTTCTGCGGTTCCCAGCTGCCGTAGCTTCCTGACAACGTAGCGTCCGAGGAATCCCGCTCCGCCTGTCACAATCACGCGCTTGTCCAGCCAGTAGGTGGACACGTTCCGTTCACGTTCGTCGGGCTGGTTGATCACCGGAGTTGCTGCCTCCACAATCGCGGTTAGTGTGTCCTAGCTTGCCCTTAGCCGATTGCCGGCCACCTGAACCATCCGGCTAGGGATAGTAGGGAGGCCGTGTCGAAGAAGCCGAGCATGCCCACAACTGTGACGAAGGCCAGACCATTTCGCTGGCCACGGGGCAACATGCTACATCCCTCTGCGAGCAACAACGCCAGCGGCACGAGGGCCACGAACAGGAACCTTCCCTGCAGAACCTGCAGCCGGTATGCGAAGGAGTCGTCCTGGTAGGCGGCCAGGTAGCGCAGGTACGCCGTCGCGACGGTGGCAGCTATCGCCGCCACCAGTGCAACGCGGATGGGCAGCGGGCGTAACGATGTGGGATGTCCGCTCCCGAGCAGCCGAGTGACAAACGATACGTAGCCGGCGACTGCGAGCAGCACGATCGCGGTTGGTGCCGCGTACCACATCAGATCGGGATGCACCGACTCTCCCAGGAAGGCCGACCAGAAGCTGGTGAACAGGTAGGGCAACGGTGCCGTACCAGTGAGCGCAATCATCTCTTGCCCCTTCGACCAGTCCCACACCATCGAGAGGGACCAGGATGCCACCGCTCTCATGTAGCCGCCCTCGGGTGTTCTCAGGGTCGCGACGCCCAGCACGGCCGCCAGCGCAACCACCGGGAGCAGCCACTTCAATCGGCCGGTCCTGAACTCCCGGAACAGCACGAGCGCCGCTACTCCCGTGCACACTGCCACCACCGGCAATATCTGTCCCTTGGTTATCAGCGCAGCTGCCATGGCTACCGCAGTGGCTGGGATCGCCCAACGGGGGA
>JAJZQR010000439.1 GCA_021806765.1 Chloroflexota bacterium
GACGGGAAGTTGATCGTGAACCTTGCACGGTTCTGGCGTTTCCACGCGGTCCGAGCGTCCGATGCCGGGCAAGCGGGCCAGGCCATTCTCTGGGTGGTCGTGATGCTGCCGCTGTTCCTTTCGGTGGTCGGCCTGGCGATAGACGGTGGCATCGTCTTCGGCACCCGACGCGAGCTGCAGAACGTGGCGGATTCGGCTGCCCGCGCCGGAGCCATGCAGATCGATCAGGCAGTCTACCGGGAGAGTGCCGGTTCGATGCTCGTGCTGGACAAGGCGGCAGCTCGGCAGGTGGCGGCGGAGTATGTGGCGGGCCAGGGTCGGGATGTGTCGGCGGTCATCGAGGCGGAACCGGGTCGAGTGGTGGTCCAGGTGAGCCGCGAAGTGACGACAGGCTTCCTGCGACTGGCAGGGATCAACACTGTGCGGATTGCTGCTACTGCCCCGGCCAGCGTGCGGTACGGGATAGAGCGGGGTAATCAGTGATGCGAGGTGGAGGGTGGAAGCGAAAGATGCGTTGCGCACGGGAGCTACGAGGGTGAGTACGGGGCCGGAGCGTGGTCGTCCCTACTGGTTGGTGGGGCTTGGGATCCTGGCCTTGCTCGGGGTCGTCTTCCTTGGGGCTTTCCTGCTTGATCGACAACTGCGCCCAAGCGTGGGCATCGAGCCCGCCGCGACTACCGTACCAAGAGCGAGTACCCCGGTCCCAGTAGCAGGGAATCCGGTCCCGACTAGTCAGCCGACACCGACGTCCACGGCGCTGGCGGCAGGCCCGACCGCAACACCGAACCTGTCTGGCGTGCGAATCGCGGACTCTCTGCTGGAGAAGGAGGTCGAGGTAGCGTATCTCAGCTATCTCGAGATCTACAATGATGCGGTAGCCAATCTCGACACGAGCCGCCTTCATGAGGTGCTGGATGGGCAGGCGCTGCGCTGGGTTACCGACGAGATAAACGATCTCAAGGCCAAAGGTCGCCCGGGCAAGATCATCGAGGATGACCGGTTGACCTCCATCGCGTTCGTGACCGAGACAAGTGCCTCGGTGGCGGACGAATACACGAGTCGTAGTGTGTTCGTAGATCCAGACACCAAGCAGCCGCTTCCCAGGACCGGACCGCCATTGAGAGTGAGGCAAGGCTACGATCTGCGCAAGATCAACGGGGTCTGGAAGATCGTCAACGGGACGCGCGAAGTGCTCGGTGAGGTGCGCCAGTGATTGCCAAGCTTATCCTCGTATCAGCTTTCACCATACTTGCCATCGGTGTCGCCCAGCGTGCATGGGCGGCTGAAGGCGGGAACGACCTGGAAAGGAATTCCAATTGGGTGAAGCCCGAGGTGCAGGCGAGAGTGGAGGCTCGCTCGGACGGGGTCTACATCCAGATCTCCGTTCGGCAGAGTGTACCCGGTGCGGGGGAGCAGGCGTCCTTTGATCGACCCGGATCCCCACCTGGTAGCAGCCAGGCGCATCTGACTGGAAGCTCCAACTTGGGCTCTTCCCAGTCGGTCTCCACGGCGAGTGGCGGAAGCAGCGCTGGCGCCGCAAAGCCTGGCCGCAGCTGGACGGACGTGACCGGCTACCACTACGAAACGCCCTCGGGCCAGGTGGTGACCCTCACCCCGCCCAACATCAGCACGGCGACGCGGCAATCCTGGATGGAGCAGCTCCAGCAACACCAGAACCAGAACCCCTACATCATGTATGTGGACCAGCAGTACAACGGCATAATCTGGGTTCCGAGCACCAGCGGAAGCGGCAACCTGCGCTTTGAGCCGGCACCTCCCGCCCCGCCTGCGCAGGCTAGTCTTCCAGGGGGTAACGCCAACAGCACCGATCCCCGCGAGGTGGCGCTGGACGCTCTGGGCCACCAACCTCTGCCCAACGCCCAGATCCGGATGAACCCGGCCCTCGGCTTGGTCGCCATGTCGGCCTGGTTCTGGGTGGAGGGCTACGATGGATCCTCCTTCGGCACCTCGCGAACCGTCGAGGTCCCGCCCGAGGTAGGGTCTGAAGTGCCGGTGGCAGTGGTCCCGGCGAACGATCCTCGTCGCCAGGGGAGCTCCTTCACAGTGGAGGTCCGCCTCTGGCCCACCAGGTATGCGTGGAGCTTCGGCGACGGGAGCGGCATGGTGAGCGAGACCCTGGGCGCCGCCTATCCAGCCCAGTCGGACATCCAGCACAGCTACGAGTTCTCGTCCCTCCAGTTCCCAGGGGGCTTCCCCGTGCGTCTGACCATAGACTTCGCAGCCGAGTTCCGAGTGAACAGCGGCGCGCCCGAGGCGCTGCCGACGATCCAGCGCACCTACGAGAGCGGCTACAGGGTGCAGGAGGTTCAGCCCGTACTGACCAACCGGTGAGCGGGCCGAAAGGAGCAGAGGCATGAGAACGACCGTCCATTCCGAAGACGCAGAATACGGGCGAGACCTCCTGGGACTCCTCAGTCTGATCCTCGGCCTTGCCCTGGGTGGCGCGGCTCTCTACGCGGTCTCCGGCCCGCCCCGCTTACCTTCCGCCCTGCCCGGTTGGGAGACGATCGTCGTCACGCTGCGTGGGTCCTACCTGCCCCCTGAAGTCCTGGGCTACCTGCTGACGACAGCGGCCTGGGCGCTCTGGATCTGGATCGTCGCCTCCATGCTGCTGCGGTTCCTGGTGGCTGCCGCCGAGACCGCCACCCGGGGTGCCGCGTGGGTGAGCTCGCTGCGCGCCCTATCCGACCTGGTGACGTTGCCCTTCGTGAGGCGAGTGGTTGATGGCGCCCTGGTCGCCCTGGTGGTGGTGAACGTGGCGACCAGGGGAGTATCCTTGGCCGCCGCGGCTCCCCTCGCTCCCGTGGCGGCTACGGCGGCGCTGGCTACCCCGGCGCAGGTCGTCATGGGAGACCACATCCTCACGATCGAGGGAGGCTCCGAGCGGCGACAGGTCGAGTACATCATCCAGCCGGGCGACACCCTCTGGTCGATCTCGGAGCGGTTCTACGGAGCGGGTGACCAGTACCACCGGCTGATCGATGCCAACGTGGGCAGGCGGATGCCCGACGGCCTTCGTTTCACTAGGGCCGGCGTCATCTACCCGGGCTGGGTGCTGCTCGTCGAGCCGGAGGCGCGGGCCTCCAGCCAGTCCAACGGTCCAGCCTACTACGTCGTGCAGGAGAGCGATACCCTGCGCGGGATCGCGGCCCGATACCTGGGCGACGAGGCTCGCTGGCCGGAGATCTTCGACCTGAACCTGGGCAAGGCGAGACTCGAAGATGGCCGCGTCCTCGCGGACCCGGACCTGATCTGGCCCGGGCTCCATCTCCGGTTGCCGCAGGGGACAGCACGTGGCTCGTCCGAGCAGACGCCGCCGGCCACCGCCGGGGCCGGCAAAGGGGAGCCGATCGTCGCGGCCGCCACCCCCACGGTGGAAGTCCGGCCGACCACGGTCCCCGCTGCCCCGACCTCGAAGCCGGCCCCTCCA
>JAJZQR010000440.1 GCA_021806765.1 Chloroflexota bacterium
TTCGCGACTCGTGTCGATACTGTGGGATTGAGCGCCAACACCACCCCAACGCTCAAAAGGACAAGATAGACTACCCTGTCTGTAAGCATGGTTCGAGCGGAGAAGACGTACAGGGCAAGGGCTACAATGGTGGACAATATGAGAACCTGGCTCAAGTCGATGCTCATCTCATCCTACCCTTCATCATGTCCCAAAGGATGTTTACGCTGTTCAGAATGGACTGCCCTTTGGCCATGGAGTAACTGGTGTAAGTCACCGTCACTGGGACTTCGCACCACCGAAGCTTCAAGAGAGATATCTGAGAGAGGATCTCAGACGAGTGGGCCATGCCGTTTTGAGTAATAGCTATTCTCGTGGCAGCCTCGGCAGTGAAGGCTCGAAGGCCATTGTGGGTATCCGTCAAGTCCAGCCCTGTGGTGAGCCTCGTGAAGGCCACAGCAAGCCTTAGGACGGCGCGCTTGGATGCTCCAATGTTGAAAGCTTTGCCTTCTCTTAGGAAGCGCGAACCCAGCACGACGTCGTGAGTCCCGGACCTGAGTGGAGCTAGAAGTCGAGGAATGTCGCCAGCGCCGTGCTGCCCATCCGAATCCATGGTCACGATGAAGCGCGTACTCGGGAACCTGAGAGCGTAGCTGATTCCGGTCTGAAGAGCCGCTCCTTGGCCAAGGTTGAGTTCATGGCGCAGAAGAACGATGGGGAACTTCAAGGCGCGCTCTGTAGTGTCATCCGTCGAGCCATCGTCCACAACAACGACGTTCCGGGTCAGGTGCTTGACCTGGTCCAGCACAGAACAAATCATTCTGCCCTCGTTGTAGGCTGGCACCACAATCCAGAGGTCGGGCGAGTCTTCCATTACCCAATCTCCTGCTTCGTCGCGCATTCCGATGACTGCTAGCTCCAGGCAGTGAGCGGGCGGGCTGCAGAGCGATGCGCCGAACTGTCCCGGCTCTGATCGCATTAGGCGTGGTACCTCTGGCAAACCGTCTGGATGAGGGTTCCGAGGGTCGCCAAGAGGCGCCGCAACTATTATACTACCCGGTGTGCCCAACACCTTTGCAGTCCGGCTCCGCAGGTTTTGCCGTGTGTCAGAATGCCACCAATCGCCGACCACCTCATTCGATTCTCCTGATTATCCTGGCAGCAATCCCGACGGCCAGCTTCTGGACGGTGACATTAGCCGGTCGAGCCGTGCCCTGGCAAGCCGATCGCCAATGGGCGCTGACCTTCGCTGTCGCCTGGGTGTTGTCATGCCTGTGGTGGTGGCGGTTCTTCCGGCTGGCTCATGCTGCCGCCCCCGATCGAAAACGCTGGACGTCTGCGGCCATCTGGGGAGCTGGAGCACCTACTGCGCTCGCAACTGCAATACTGACACTGACTTACCTGTCCGACGAGGTGAACGGAATCCTTGCGTGGCCGCACTGGCGCATGCAGGTCGTAGCCAGCGCGGCCATGCTGGCGCTTGTGGGCGAGGTGAGCCAGCTTGCAGCTCTGACGTGGCTTGCCGACGTCGGCATGGGGGTTGGCAACTCGATCAGAGTGGCTGCGTCGAGACGCTCACGCCCGCTCGCGGCGGGATGTCTGGCCGCCATAGGCATTCTGCAGGCAGCAGCCAGCGTACCCCCCCTGGGAGACGATATCAAGTTCTACAGCGATTTCTCGGATGCGCTCCTGGGTGGTCAGGCATTCGCGAACCATACGCCAGGATATGTCGGTACTGCGGAAGGCATAGGGTTGAGCTACGCGCCGCTACCGGTTTTCCCCCTGCTGTTGGCGCTCTCCTTCAAGCTGGTCGGCCGCACGCTCCTTGGAGTTGCACTGCCCACTGTCATCGCAACTGCTATCTTCCCCCTGGCATTCTACGCGGCCTGTAAGGCCATCACCGGAAGCCGGGTAGTCGCCTACGCGACCGCCATCCTGTTCTTCATGTTTCCCGTCTACCAAGTCCACGTGCTCGGGGCACCGGAGCCAGACACGGTCTTTATTACACTACTCCTGTTTGCCGCGGCTCTGGCCGGCAAAGCGAACGGCAGCCCCCAACGGCGCTACTGGATCGGCATGGGGCTGCTACTGGGTCTCCTGTCCCTGACGCGACACGAGGGAGTTGCTTACGCCGCCCTAGTGCTCTTCGCCTTTCTCGTGGCTCACCACTCAAGACCCAATTACTGGCTGTGCGTGGCGACGCTATTGGCGTTGGTGGCACCCTTCGTGGTGTTTTTGCATTCGCTCAGTGGCGCATGGTGGCCAGCCAGCGTGGGCGACAGCGCCTTGAGCTGGGAAAACGTCGACGCGAACCTGAGCAACCTGCGCTGGGCGTCTCTCCCATGGTACTCACAGACGGTCGGAGTTGGCCCTAACATTCTTGTTGGGTTGCTCGCAGCAACGGGGCTAGCCGTTGGGCTGGGCACATTCGCCATGAGCAAGAGGGGCATCGCCCTCGTCGGTATCCCCGTTGCGGGCATGAGCAACATCGCGATGCTCCTCCTCATGAGGCCACTGCTGGTCTACTCGCTCTTCCCGCCCGACTTTCTCCGCCACGCTTCTTACGGAATAGCCTACGCTGCCATCTCTCTGGCCTACTTGGGACATGTGAGTATTCAGTTTGTTTCCAAGCGGCTCCCGAGGCTAAGGCCGCTAATCCTCATCTTGGTCTTGCTCCTCACGACTTGGACCCTCTACTACGAGACCGAAAGGCTCGCAAGGCCGGAGCCGTTCTTTGACGGACACGCGTCCCTTCTGTGGACAGGCAGCTACTACCTGCTGACCGATGTCATAGAACGCCCGGTACCCATATGGAGCGTCGACGATCCGCGTCCCGTGTCGCAGGTTCATGCGGATCTCGAGCGCACGTTGGCAGACGTAAACCTTAATCGGATCAACCGCTCGGAACCGTATCACTGGGTATCCTTGGGGCTAGCCCTGTTTGGCTTGGCCATGGTTGTGGTATCACCCGCCCGCTGGGATGTTGGGCGCAAGCCCACAGTTCCTGATGGGCAATACCGCACGTAGTCCAACCTGACTCCTGGCTGGTCCCCGTAGACTCACCTCTTCAGCATCTCAAGCCGCTCCATGAGGCGGGTCAGCCGGTCACGGTGGGACTCCAGCTTCTCCCGCTCCTTGGCCACCACCCCGGCCGGCGCCTTCTCCAGGAAGCCCGGCCTCGTCAGCAGCGCCTCGCCCCGCCGGACGTCGCTCTCGGTCGAGGCGATCTCCTTGGAGAGGCGGGAGATCTCCTGCTCCACGTCGAACAGCCCCTCCAGCGGCAGGTACACCTCGACGCCGCCGGCGATCAGGGTGAGGGCCCGCTTCGGCCGCCTGCCGCCCTCCCGGATCTCCAGGGGCTGAACCCTCGCCAGGGCGGTCAGCACCGGCGCCTGGGACCTCATCAGATCGGCCCAGTCATGTGCCAGCAGCACCACCGGCACGAACTTCGCCGGATCCACTC
>JAJZQR010000081.1 GCA_021806765.1 Chloroflexota bacterium
GGTGTTTCGTGGCAACGCCCTGGGAGTGCTGGCTGCGGGATGGACGACCCCTGGTAGCGTTCCCTCTCCTAAGGAGATGAGGCTGATCCAGGGTCTGGCCAATCAGGCGGCCACGGCTATGGAGAATGCCCGGCTCTACGCCGCCTCGGAACGCAGGGCGGCGCAGATCACGGCCCTGTTCGAGATCAGCCGGGACATTTCTGCGAACCTGGGGCTCTCGGAGATCCTGAGTTCCATAGTGCGGAAAGCTCGTGGACTGCTGAGGAGTGACACCAGCTTTCTGGCCTTGATGTCCCCCGACGGCGAGCACTTGGAAATGGCTGCCTCGGAGGGTCTGCGCACCGAGGCGATGCGGAGGCTGCGGCTGGGGCGGGAGCAGGGGCTCGCCGGGGTGGTGGTGCAGAGGGGAGAGCCGATCATCGTCGACGACTACCCCCTGGAAGTCATCTTCAAGGATCCTCCAACCGACGTGGTGCGGGAAGAGGGGTTGATCTCGGAAATCGCAGTGCCGCTCAGTAACGGCACCGACCTTCTGGGGGTGCTGTACATAGGAAACAGGACTCACGCTCGGTTCCGGTCGGAGGATGGGCAGCTGCTGATGGCCTTTGCTAAGCAGGCCACCATCGCTATTCAGAACGCGCGGCTATACGGGGAGGCGGTGGCTCAGAGGGAGCGGGCTGAGGCCGGCAAGCGATACCTGCAGGTGGTCATCGACAGCATGCCCGAGGGCGTGGTCATAGCAGAGGGGGCCCGGGGTAGGATCTCTACCGTCAACCGGGCAGGGAAGGAGTTGCTGGGGGTTGACACCATAGCAGGCGTGGAACCCGCCAGGGAGGCCCGCACCCTGGGCTTGTTCACCCCCGAGGGGACCCTCTACTCGGCTGATCAGTTGCCGCTCTGGCTGGCGATCGAGCGCGGAGAGGTGTGTCTGGGGGTTGAGGTGGATATTCGGAGGCCCGACGGCACTCGGGTCCCTGTTCTGGTCAACAGCGCGCCCTTCCGAGACCTGGAGGGTCGGGTCTCCGGTGCCGTGGTGGTCTTCCAGGACATCAGCAAGGCGAAGGAGGCCGAGCAGCTCAAGGACGAATTCATTTCGCTGGTGTCCCACGAGCTGAGGACTCCGCTGACCTCCATCAAGGGCGCCGCGCGGACCCTGCTGAGACACTACTCCGTGCTTGACGAGACCATCCGTATGGAGTTGCTGCGAGATGTGGACGAGGAGGCCGACCGGCTGTACCGGCTGGTAGAGAACCTTCTGGATTTCTCCAGGGCGGAAGCAGGGGGGCTTCGTCTGACAACGGAGCCGGTCCACATGGATAAGCTGGCCGCCCAGGTGGCGGCGGAAATGAAGGGGCGGGCGGAGAGACACGATGTCGTGCTCTCCTTTCCCGCGGACCTTCCAATGGCGGAGGCCGATCCCCTCCGGGTGGAGCAGGTGCTGCGCAACTTGCTGGACAATGCGTTGAAGTACTCCCCTGGAGGCGGGGCGATCGAGGTTGGCGGCTCGGTCTTCGAGGGGATGCTGAAGGTGACTGTTAGAGACCACGGCATGGGTATCTCGCCCAGGGACCGGGAGCGGGTGTTCGGCCGGTTCCAGAGGGCAGCCGATGCCCGAGTGGGACGGACACAGGGCGTTGGATTGGGTCTGGCCATTTGCAGGCGGTTGGTGGAAGCCCATGGGGGAAAGATCTGGATCGAGGACCCTCACGGAGAGGGCGCCATCTTCGCCTTTACTCTGCCGTTAGTGAAGGAGGAGTGGGGGTGAGGAAACCGACGGTATTGGTGGTGGACGACGAGCCGCGGATCCTGCGGTTCGTTCGGGCCGAGTTGGAGTCGGCAGGATATCGGGTGCTGACGGCACCCGATGGCAACTCGGCCCTGGAGGCCGCGGAGACCGACAGCCCGGATCTGATCGTCCTGGACGTTATCATGCCCGGCCTGGATGGGTTCGAGGTGCTGAGACGGTTGCGGGGCCGGTGGTCAGTGCCTGTGATACTGTTGACGGCTCGAGGCAGCGATGCCGACAAGGTGCGGGGCCTGGACCTGGGGGCCGACGACTACCTGACGAAGCCTTTCAGCCCGGATGAACTCTCGGCCCGCATCCGGGCGGTCTTGAGGCGTACCACCAGCGCGACCAAGAACCCGGTCGTCCCTCGCTTTGATGTGGGGGAACTATCGGTGGATTTCGACCGTCGCAAGGTGGTGGTGCGCGGCAAAGTGGCGCAGATGAGCCGGACCGAATGGCAGTTGCTGCAGCAATTGGCGCTGAACGCCGGCAAGGTGATGCTGCACGAGGATCTGCTGGTGCGCACCTGGGGCGCCGAATATCGGGAAGACGTGGAGTATCTGCGGGTGTGGGTCAGCCGTCTCCGCCGGAAGATCGAGGACGATCCCGCGCACCCGAGATACCTGCGGACGGTGCCGGGCGTCGGGTATGTACTATCCGACGAGGAGGGGACCTAGCCACTACGGGTGTTGCCGTGCTGCTGCAACCGGATGAGACGACTGGGAGCTTGCACCTCGTTGTGCAAGCTCCCAGTTTCGCATATGTGAATGATACTGCGAAGGCGGCGGCGAGCGCTTCCTTGCCTCGCCCCCCACCTTGCGGTGGCTGCACTCCGTCGTGCAGACGGACTGTCTTCAGCAGATTCGGTACCGACCTCAGGCGGTTCGCATCAGCCTCGTGACCTGCCCTACCAGTTCGCCTGGATCGAAGGGCTTCCTTCGGAAGGTGGCCAGTCTGAGCGGTAGGGCCAGAAGCCTGTCTTCCGGCTCGAACGATAGAATGACCACGGGTATGGGAGCGAGCGGGAACCGCGTGCGCAACCAGCCAGATAACTGCTGAGCGTCGAACTCGGGCAGCTCGGAACTGATGATTATCAGCCCGAACTGACCCTGCTCGAGGGCCGTCTCGCACTCTGTAAGAGAACCGGCCTCCAGGGTTTGGAAACCCTCGTGCTCCAAGTTCAGACGTACTATGCGACGCAGCCGCGCATCCTCTTCGGCCACCAACACCTTGAGGCCCTCGCGGCGTGCCGCTTCATCGAAGTGCATCATCGCTCCTCGCCCCACGTCTTCTCTGACACAGGTGCAGGCGGCAGGAGAATGCTACCATCGTCGCCGTTGCAAAGGCATAAAAAGAGGTGCCGCAACGTTGCAAAAACGTAACAGGCGCCGGCCATTAGCGGCCTGCCGTCCGCAGTCAGCGAAACAGCCGTTGTCCTCACGAGACGAAGCGCAGCCGGCCGATGGGCGAAAGACGCGCGCCGATTGCTCAACGCTGCAAGCTACCTTACAATTCCGCTTGGCCGACAATAGCGGAGTTGCCCCTTCTTGATGAGTAGAAGATCGCTCGCAAAGCTGTTGGTGATAGCGGTGATCCCGCTGCTGCTGGGGGTGTCTGGCGGCACGCCGTCGACGCCCTCCTATCGATTCTCGAGAGAAGCGGGACCCTACGTAGACACCATCGTGGGCTGGATGCTGGAGAACACCGCCGGCAAAGCCCGAGAAGCCGCGACCCAACCCTCCGCCACCCCGGAGGAGGACCAGGCTTACTTTCAGCTGGTTGGGAGACTTCTACGGCTTAGCTACTCCATGGGGAGCATAGCCACGGGGGAAACCGGGAAGGTTGCCGCGACGGCTTCGGACGTCGCCGCCCTGCAGTCTCAGGTAGAGGCCCTGAGACCCGAAGTGGAACGATCGATCCAGCAGCAGATCGGTGCTGCCCTGGACGCAGCGGGGTTGGGCCACTCCCTGGGGAATGCCGGCCTGCTCTTTCCTCCCGTGCTCTTTCGCTTCACCTCTCCACCCTACCTGCTGGTGGTCTCTCCGCGGGACAAGATAGAGCAGTTGACCACGGTGCTGCTCCGTTCGGACATGACCCTGGCCGAAGCAGAGCAACTGGAGGACACCATCTCGCGGCAGGGTTACTCGGCGTTGGTCGTCGAGATCGGCGGACTTGGGGTATACCCCAGCATGGTGCCGGAGAGCCCCGATATCCAATGGACCCTGCGCACTGTGGCCCACGAGTGGTCCCACCAATTCCTTGCCTTCAGGCCTCTGGGGTGGAGGTATGCCTTCGGGGCTGAGCGTAACAGCTCCATGGTGTCCATCAACGAGACGGCAGCCGACATCATCGGGCGGGAGATCGGTGACGAGGTGTTTCATCAGTACTACCAGGAGCCTGGGCAGCAGTTGCCTCCTTCTTCTCCCCAGGGCGAAGAATTCCGGAAAGAGATGCGAGATATCCGGACCAGGGTCGACGCGCTGCTGGCACAGGGCAGGGTGGACGAAGCGGAGAGCTATATGGAGTCTGCCAGGGAGGGACTGGCGCGACAGGGGTATCTCATCCGAAAGCTGAACCAGGCCTATTTCGCCTTCTACGGTAGCTACTCTGATCAGCTTTCCCTGGGCGGCGCTCAGGGGGACGACGTTGGCAGCCGGCTGCACCTCCTGCGGGACCGCTCGGCCTCGCTGGGAGACTTCGTCTGGAAGGTCTCCTCGCTGACCAGCTACGATGACCTCCGCCGCCTGACCTCCACGCCGTAAAACCGATTGGCGGGGCGGGAGCCCGGTTTGGGGTGCCCGGGGCACCCGAGTTATAATGTCGCAAAATCCCACAGCAGCGAGGCAGCGATGCAACCGAACCGCGCAGAAGCCATGGAGTTGCTCCGGGAGTTCACCCAGAGCGATAGTCTCATCAAGCATGCGCTGGCGGTGGAGGCCGCCATGAGAGCCTACGCTCGCAAGTATGGCGAGGACGAGGAAAAGTGGGGCGTAGTGGGGCTGATCCACGATTTCGACTACGAGCAGAACCAGACCTGGGAGACCCACGTGTACGCTGGCGTCAAGACCCTGCGGGAGCGAGGTTGGCCGGAGGAGATCGTGGAGGGGGTGGCATCCCACGCCACCTACATGAACATCCCTCGCGACACGCCGATGAAGAAGGTTCTGTTCGCGGTGGACGAGCTGACCGGCTTCATATCTGCGGTGGCACTGGTGCGGCCCAGCAAGAGCGTGATGGACGTGGAGCCCTCATCAGTCAAGAAGAAGATGAAGGACAAGGCCTTCGCCAGGGCCGTTAGCCGAGAGGATATCGTCCAGGGCGCCGAGGCGTTGGGGATCCCGCTGGAGGAGCACATCGCCTTCGTGACGGCGGCGATGCAGGCGGTAGCCAGGGATCTGGGGCTGGACGGGAACCACGCGAAATAGCTCCGCGCAACAGAGTCATTCCCTCACATATGGGGGCGGGGAATCCCGCCCCTTTTCTCGTTGTCCTCCGTTCTTGCCCGCGGCCAGGTATGCACGACTCCTCGGTGGGCATCCGTCTTGCGATAGCTGGGGGTGGTTTGGGTTGGTTGTATGGGCCTAACCGCCGGTCGATAGAACGGACGGGGTCGAATGGTTGGTACGCTTCGTGCTGGGATGGTGACCCCTCACCGGGTTGTCCGTCCGGGAGGAAGTGGCCGGCGAAGGCCACGGGAGAACGCGATCCCGTTCTGGAATCGAGGCGATTCCTCCAGGTAACACTGCGAGAGGAGACGGAAGCGATAATGGCCAAGCTGAGGATACTGAGCCATCAAGGCGACACCACTGTAGAGTGGGACGAGAAGAAGGCAGAAGTGGGCGATCCGGAGGCCCTGGAGGCCATTCGAGAGGCCGAAAGGATCTTCGAGGAGAACAAGACCAAGGGAGCGACTGCCTTCAAGGTGGACCCCGGCAAGCCGGCCCAGAAGCTCGAGAAGTTCGACAAGACCGCCGAGCAGATCGTCATGGTGCCTAGGGTCGCTGGGGGATGATGGAGACGATCGGGTCGAGCGTACACTGGGAGTTAGCTGCCTGGATCGGCATCGCCGTGCTGGCAGCCCAGTTCGTGGGAATAGTGTTCTGGGTCCTGTTCGGATCCCGGTCGCGAGGGGTCGCCGGCAGGGGACACAACCTGCAACTGGAGGCCGAGCGTCGGGCCGAGACTCTCCTTCAGGAGATGCTGGACCCAGAACAGTCCCGCGACTTGGAACACCGAGGGTACCTGGAAGTCCCGAGCCCCGCTCGTCAGGGGAGGATCTACCGGGTCCCCCGGGGAAGGGGCATGGTCAGTGTTTACGAGGACGGCCGTGCCGTGATGAGTCTGTGTGTCCAACCCGTGGAGTGGATTCCCGGGGCCGACGTTGTCCTCATGCACAAGCTGATGATAGAGGGTAACGAGGAGGACTACCTTAAGACTGCCAATCAGTTTGAGCCGGGCTATCCCTACTACCTGCGTTGGGACAGGCGGACTGGAAGACCGGCGGCATAGCTGTCCGACCGGGATCGCAACAGCTACAGTTCGACCCCAGCCACCGGAACCTCAGGCGAAGGTGGCCGGGGTCGATCTGTGCTCCGTAAGTTCTGAGTGCTGAGTTCTGGGTTCTGAGACCGGGTCCCGAAGGGAGCACTCAGAACCCAGAACCGAGAACCCAGAACTGGTCAGTCGGTTGCGGCGTCTTGGCGGTTCCTCTGGAAGATCGGCTTCAGGTGGCGGTAGAGGTAGTAGCCCACTGCCGCCAGCAGGAGCGCAATGATCGGGTAGTCGAAGTTGTGGAGCACTCCCCTGACCTGTACCCAGTTGTCTCCCATCAGCTTCCCAGCGTAGGCCAGACCCAGAACCCAGGGGAAGGAGCCCAGAGTGGTGTAGAGGATGAACTTCCAGAAGTGCATCCTCGCCACACCGGCGGGAAAGGAGATGAAGGTTCGGACCACCGGCAGCAACCGCGAGAAGAAGATCGCGGCGTCGCCGTACCTGGCGAACCAGTGGTCGGCCGTCTCCAGGTCGTGTTCGGAGATCAGCACGTACTTGCCGTACTTCTGCAGTAGCGGCCGCCCCCCCCACGCGCCTACCCAATAGGCGATTGCCGACCCAACGGTGCAGCCCACGGTCCCCGCGATGGCTGCCCACCACAGATCGAAGGCCCCACGATACACCATCCAGCCGGCGAGGGGCATGATGATCTCGCTGGGAAGAGGGATGCATGCGCTCTCGATGGCCATGGCGATCAGCACTCCCAGGTAGCCTACCTGGGAGTAAAGATGCTCGATGGCCGGGATGATGACCTGTTCCAGAGCGGCGAGCAATAGTCTCTCTCCTCTTACAGGATAACCTCAGTCTGCTAATGCTCCAGGGGCTCGGAGATACCTGGGGGACCAGCCGGCCCTCTGGGGGCTGCGACGGATGGCACAAAGCTTGCAGCTAGAACCACCTGGAAGCACACCCCCATCACCGCCCGCTTCTGATGCGGGCTGACTATACACCGACCTTTCCCGGGTTGTCAAACCTGTTGGCTGAAGAAGTACACAGCCTAACGGAGTAATGCCATGCGAGGATGCATCCGAGTAAGTCGTTTCCTGGTCGCCGCGTTCTTGGCGTTCCTGATATGGACTGACTTACCCGCGACGAGCACTCAGGCTGGCCCCCCTGTTGTGGGCCCCGCCGCCGAAAGGTCTGCAGAGATCAGCAGTCGGGGCGGCCCCAGACTCACGTCCAGTCCCGGGCAGGGAAGGGACATCCTGACGGCATTACCTCAGCTCGTGACGCCGCCCCCTTCGCCGACACCTCGACCCACCGATCCACCAACCCCTAAGCCTAAACCTCGCCTCGAGTCCCTCGGTGTGTTCCGGGTGACGGGCTATTCCGATTCTCCCCGTAACGGCACCGACGGTCGGGGGATCACCAAGAGTGGAGAGCCGACCAGGTGGGGTGTCGTGGCGGTGGATCCCCGAATCATTCCTCTGGGCACCGACCTGGTCATCGAGGGCATGGAGGACACTGTCTTCACAGCCCTGGACACCGGTGGTGGAGTCCTCGGGCGGTGGGTGGACGTCTGGTTCCCCACCGACTGGGAAGCGATGCAGCACGGGATGAGGCAACTGAACATCTACACGGTCGCCAGATAAGCCCCACGAGGGGAGCGCCCTGCATGCTGCCGCCATTTACCCAGAAAACTGGCGGGGATCGGCGCCCCTGCCGGTCCTCCTCGCCGCAAATTAGCATTGCCGCCCCATTTGGGGCGGCAACAACGGGAGCGGCCGATGGGATTCGAACCCACGATATCAACTTTGGGAAAGTTGCATGTTGCCACTACATCACGGCCGCATGCTTCTGGGAAACCATCCTCTCGGACCGGTCCCCAAGGGAGAGTATAGGGTACAGTGGGTTGGGTGTCAAGGGTAGCTGCAACCAATTGGTTGGGTTATAATGGCCTCATGAACCTGCTTGGTAGCCTGTTCACTCTGGCGGCCTGGGGCCTGTGGGGCTATATAGTGTTGTTCATTGATCCGGACGTCACTCTGGCCCCAGTGGGTTTCTATGCCGCGCTCTTCGTGGCCCTCACGGGGACCCTATCCCGCTTGCTCGGAGGGGCTCCACAGGCCCACGAGGAGGGGCTCGCGGCCCCTCTCGTTCCTAACCTGGGTCAAGCTGCCGCGGTCAGCACTCTGATCCTCTTTGCCCTGTGGCTGCAGTCGCTAGGCATGCTGACGCCTCTCAACGGGACGCTGCTGGCTGTCACCCTGCTGTTGATAGAGCTGGGCTTCTTCCTCAGCGGCGGCAGGCGCAGAACGAAGGCGAGACGCCGGCCGAGCCGGGCAGCCGCTTCCGGGGCGGGTTCAGCAGTTGAACGCTAGGGGCGGGGGTCCCTCTTCCATATACGACCGGCTGGCCCAGTTCTACGACTGGGAGCACCGTGACTTCCGGGATGATTTCCCCCTGTATCTCGGCTACGCGAAGGCCTCTTCGGGGCCGATTCTGGATACGGGCTGCGGCACCGGACGTGTGCTGCTCGCCCTGGCTGAGGCGGGACATTCGGTCACCGGTGTGGACATCTCCCCCACCATGCTGAAGATCGCCGCTTCCAAGGCGGAGCGTGGACCTCTGGCAGGTAGGGTGAGGCTGGCGAGGGCCGATCTTCGCGCCCTGGACCTGGGGGAGAGCTACGGTATGGCCCTGGTGGCCCTGAGTTCTTTCCACCACCTCCTCACGACAGACGATCAAAGGGACGCTCTTCGTCAGCTGGCGGCCCATTTGACCCGAAGGGGACTGCTGGTGATAGACCTGATTAACCCCTCTCCGGAGTGGTTGGCTGCCGGCGACGCCACCCTGGTTCACCAGCTTTCGGCGCCCTTCCCGGAGCGGGATGGCCCGGACACGCTGAGCAAGTTCGTGGCGCGGACGACTCACTTCGAGACTCAGCGGGAGCGGTTGCTTCTGATCTACGATCGAACCAGTCCCGAGGGCGCGGTTGCCCGCCACACATTCCAGATGGAGACCCGTTTTCTCTTTCGGTACGAGGCGGAGCTTCTGCTGGCGGAGACGGGCTTTCGACTTCGGGACCTTTACGGGGGCTACGACCTGGAGAGCTACCAGGCCTCTAGCTCCAGAATGATACTGGTGGCAGAGAAGCGATGATCAAGGTCGGCATCCCTAAAGCACTGGTGTACTACCAGCACTATCCCATGTGGAGGACCTTTTTTGAAGAGCTGGGGGCGCAGACGGTGGTTTCGCCCTCCACCACTCGAGGAATACTGGCGGCCGGAGCCTCCCGCGTGGTAGCGGAGACCTGCCTGCCTACGAAGATCTACTGCGGTCACTGCGCGGCCCTCGGACGAGATGTGGATTTCACCTTCATTCCCAGCGTCAGGAGCGTGGAGCCTCGGGTGTACAACTGTTCCAAGTTTCTGGGGCTGCCCGACCTGGTGCGCCAGACCTCCCAGGACGTTGCACCGATAGTGGACATCGAGATCGACGTGAACAAGGGTGTGAGGAAGGTTCGGGAAGAGATCCATCAACTGGGCAAGCGGTTCACCCGCCTACCCTGGAAGATCGACCGGGCGTTGGACGCGGGGCTGACGAAGGATCGAGAGTATCAGGAGTTGATGAGGAGCGGTCTGACGCCGCCTGAGGCCATCGAGCGGCTGTTTCCTGATCAGCCCTACCGGCCCTCAGCGGTGAAGACTCCCGGGACAGTGATCCCCACTCAACGCCAGTTGGTGATCGCTCTCGTCGGTCATCCCTACAACATCTACGATGAGTATGTGAACCACAATCTGGTGGGCCGGCTGCGGGCGATGAACGTGCGCCTGCTCACCCCCGAGATGGTTTCTCTGGAGGGGCTGGATAGGGGGGTCTCCGCTCTGGTGGACAGGCCATACTTCACTTACGAGCGAGAGGTAGTGGGGGCGGGGGGCTACTACCTTATGGGCGATGTGGACGGGATCATTACAGTCGTCGCCTTCGGCTGCGGCCCGGATTCCCTCATGATCGACATCGTGACGCGCGCGGCCAAGAGGCGCTGGCGAAAGCCACTTATCAACATCACTATCGACGAACACACCGCCGAGGCGGGCCTGGTGACCCGACTGGAAGCCTTCGTAGACATGCTCCAGCGGAGGCTCATGAGGCAGGTGGGGGACGGAGACAAGAGTGCGGGTCTTTCTGGGAATTGACGTTGGATCTGTGACAACCAAGGTGGCGGCCCTGGACGAGCAGAACGAGTTGGCCGCCAGCCGCTATGGTCGAACCGAAGGCCGGCCGGTGGTCGCCGTACCGCGGATGCTGAAAGAGGTGGTGGAGATGCTGCCACCCGGCACGGAGGTAGCGGGAGTCGGCACCACCGGGAGCGGCCGCTATCTGGCCGGAGCCATGGTGGGTGGCGATGCCATCAAGAACGAGATCACCGCCCACGCCGTGGCAGCATCCCACTACTTTCCGGAGACGCAGACGATCCTGGAGATCGGCGGGCAGGATTCTAAGATCATCCTCCTTCGGGATGGGGTGGTGGTAGACTTCGCCATGAACACCGTTTGCGCCGCCGGGACCGGGTCTTTCCTGGATCAGCAGGCATATCGCCTTCAGATCGGCATAGAGCAGTTCGGCTCCATCTCCCTGGAGTCCAAGTCTCCGGTGCGCATCGCAGGCAGATGCACCGTCTTTGCCGAGTCGGATATGATCCACAAGCAGCAGATGGGCCACTCGGTGCCCGACATCCTCTACGGTCTGTGCGAGGCTCTGGCGCGCAACTATTTGAACAACCTCGGGCTTGGGAAAGAGATCCTGTCCCCTGTTGTGTTCCAGGGGGGCGTTGCCGCCAACCAGGGGATGGTGCGAGCTTTCGAGGCGGCCCTGAAGTGTGAGATCCTGGTCCCTCGCCACCACCACATCATGGGGGCCATCGGTGCGGCGCTTCTGGCCCACGAGCAGATGAGCGCCAGCGGGAAGAAGTCCTCTTTCCGTGGTCTCGCTGTTACTGAATTGGAGTATCGAACATTCTCCTTTGAGTGCAAGGGGTGCTCCAATCGGTGCGAGATCGTCGAGATCAAGACGGGTCAAGATCTGCTGGCCCGCTGGGGTGGCCGTTGCGGCAAATGGGACGTATAGGAGGTATTGGGATATGATCGACGGTGTCGTGACGAAACCACTCCGGCTGATCCCCGACGAGCGGGGCTTCTTGATGGAGATGCTCCGGAGCGACGACGAGATCTTCGAGAGGTTCGGCCAAGCCTACATCACGGCGGCCTATCCGGGCGTGGTGAAGGGCTGGCACTACCACAAGAAGCAGACCGATCACTTCGTCTGCGTCCACGGTATGACCAAGGTTGTCCTGTACGACCAGCGGGAGGGATCCCCCACTCGGGGACAGGTGCAGGAGTTCTTCATCGGCGAGAGAAACCCGATGCTGGTGAAGATCCCGCCTATGGTGATGCATGGCTTCAAGGCGGTGGGCACGGACACGGCCATGATCATCAATTTCCCGACGGAGTTGTACAACCGCCAGGAGCCGGACGAGCACAGGGTGCCCTGGGACTCGCCGGATATCCCTTACGACTGGAACCTGCACAACGGGTAGAATGAGATCGGAGTGGGCGGGGTTGTCCCTATGAAGGTTCTGGTTAACGTCAAGCTGAGTGACCAGCAGATCGCATCCCTGAAGCGGGTGAGCCCCCAGTTAGAGGTGGTGCGCGAACTGGACGCCGAGCGGGCGCGTCAGCAGTTCCGGGACGCGGAGATCGTGCTCTGCTTCGAGTTGCCTGGTCCTCTGGACGAGGCCAGGGCGCTCCGTTGGATCCAGTTGGTGAGCGCTGGTGCCGAGCACCTGTTGGCGGCGGGGGTCGACCGTACCGACATCCTGGTGACCACCGCCTCGGGTATCCATGGGACGGCTATGGCCGAGTACACCCTTGGCGTCATGGTGATGCTGGCTCGAAGAATGCCCCTGGTCTTGAGAGAGTCGGAGCGGCACCAGTGGAAGCCGAGCCGGCTCCGCACCTATTACGGCGAAGAGCTGTCGGGGAAGACCCTGGGGATCCTGGGATTGGGTGCCATCGGGCAGAGGGTGGCGACCATGGCCCGTTGTCTGGGAATGAGGGTGATAGGCCTGCGCCGGTCGGGGAGCAGCGAAGGGTTGGCCGAGGGGCTCGTGGACGCTGTTTACGGTCCCGATGGGCTGCTGGAGATGCTATCGAAGAGCGATTTCGTGCTGGTGGCACTGCCCCTCACACAGGAGACCCGGGGGCTGTTGGGCGAGAGGGAACTGCGGGCCATGAAGCCGACCAGCTACGTGATCAATGTGGCTCGGGGGCAGATCGTGGACGAGGCGGCCCTGGCTCGAGCCCTCCGGGAAGGATGGATAGCGGGCGGTGCGTTCGACGTCTTTGGCGAGGAGCCCCTGCCTGCGGAGAGTGAGATCTGGGATCTGCCGAATCTGATAGTGACCCCTCATCTGGCCGGTGGCACCTTGCCCTACCTGGATCGTGCCACGGAACTGTTCCGGGACAATCTGGAGCGGTACGTGGCCGGCCAGCCGATGGTGAACGTGCTGGATAAGCAGAGGGGCTATTGATGCCGTCCAGGAGCAGGCGTCATCCACGACGCCCGCGGCCGGCACAGGAAACCGCCGGGTGGTCTGTGTCCTCTGGCCCGAGGGGCTGCCGGAGAGCGAAGAGGTAACGGTTGGGGTGGGGCATGGAGCGGTTCGTCGACAGGCTGCTGGAGCGCAGCCGGCGTAAGGATTCCCTGGTTTGCGTTGGGCTGGACGTCGACCCGGAGCGGATCCCCGAGCCGTTGCGCGGGCGCAGCGATTGGGTATATGAGTTCAATCGTGGCATAATTGAGGCGACATCCGACCTGGTGTGTGCCTACAAGCCGAACCTGGCCTTCTATGAGGCGCTGGGCCTTTCCGGGCTGGAGGCGCTGATGCGGACTCTGAAGGCGATGCCGCGAGATGTCCTGGTCATCGGGGACGCCAAGCGGGGAGACGTGGGACATACGGCTCGAGCCTATGCGCGGGCGCTCTTCGAGCAGTTCGGATTCGACGCGGCCACGGTGAACCCCTATATGGGGCGGGATTCGGTGGAGCCCTTCCTGACATACCAGGATAGAGGGCTGTTCCTGCTGTGCAAGACCTCCAATCCCGGGTCGGGCGATTTCCAGGACCTGTCCTGCGCGGTGCCCGAAGGCTCCCTGCCTCTGTACCAGGTGGTGGCGCTTCGGGCTCGGGAATGGAACGCTCGGGGCAACCTGGGTCTGGTGGTGGGGGCTACCTACCCCCAGCAGCTGGCAGAGGTCAGGCGGCTCACGCCGGAGTTACCTCTGCTCATCCCCGGGGTTGGGGCTCAGGCCGGCGACCTGGAGCGGACCGTGCTGGACGGGACCGATGCTGCGGGGGAGAGGGTGCTGATCAACTCCTCGCGGCAGGTGATCTTCGCTTCGGCCGGTGCCGACTGGAGGGATGCAGCCCGACAGGCTGCGGCCCAGTTGCGGGATGCCATCAATGGATACCGGCGGAGCAAGGCGAGGACTGAGGACTGAGGACTGTGTAGTCCCCTCTCCCAGGGGGAGAGGCGGTTACGCTTATGCTTGTAGGATTGGATTAGGTTCGTCCTGCGCACACCCCTGCGTGCTGCGGAGGTCACGCCTGACATGGTTATGGAGATCAGACTGGGCGACGTCATAAGACTGCGAAAGCCGCACCCCTGTGGCGGGACCGATTGGGTGGTCGTTCGGCTCGGTGCCGACATCGGGCTCCGCTGCCTGAAGTGCGAGCACAGGGTCCTGCTAGACCGGGCGGTGCTGGAGCGCCGGATCAAGCAGTTCGTTTCCAGAGCGACCGCTCCGACAGACCTGCATACCCTCGCCAGCCGGGAACAGGCTTGAGCGGGGAGACGGTGAGTCTGGACAGGACGCCCTCGAGTTCGATTTGGAGAAACCGGCCCTTCCTTCTGCTGTGGACGGCCCAGGCCATTTCCCAGACGGCCCAGAACGCCATCTGGTTCGCTCTGATGGTATTGGTCGAGGAAGCGACCCGGTCCACCACTCAGATAGGGCTGGCCATAGTCTCTTTTGTCCTGCCATCGGTGATCTTCACCGTGCCGGCCGGCGTGCTGGTGGACCGCGTTGACAAGCGGCTGGTGCTGGTCTCTACCAACTGGCTGCGGGCCTTCGTGGTGCTCGGGTATCTGGTGTTCAGCAGTTCCGTAGGGCTCATCTACGCGGTAACCTTCGTCTTCTCCATCATCAGCCAGTTCTTTCTTCCGGCCGAAGCTGCGATGATCCCCTCCCTGGTGGGGAGGGACAGGCTGATCACGGCGAACTCCCTGTTCAATCTGACCTTCACCATCTCCCAGTTGGTTGGGATCGTCTTTATTGCTCCAATCATCATCAAAGTCTTCGGGACCGGCCCTCTGTTCGTCCTGATCGCTTTCCTGTTTGGCGTGTGCGGACTCCTCGTGTTTCCCATCCCCTCCCGAGGCAGGCACCACGTGGAGGGGATGGCGGAGGAAGAGATCCAGGCCGTCCGTCGTTTCTTCGTCGATCTTCGGGAAACGTGGCATTTTCTGATTACCGATCGGGTGGCGACTATCGCTATGCTGGTTCTCACCAGCGGGGCCACCCTCACCCTGATCACCGCGATGCTGGCTCCTAGCTACATGGTCAGAGTCCTGGGGATCAATGCCGATGACACAGTCTACATCCTGGCGCCTGCCGGCTTTGGCATGGCCCTGGGTGCGCTACTCATCGGCCGGTTGACCCGGCGGTTCTCCAAGGAGTTGCTCGTCGTGGCGGGCATCGGTGGCGTCGCTCTGGGTATGGGTTTGTTGGCTGCGGTGAGCCCGGTGTGGAGCGCCATCCTGCCGAAAGGGGCCGTGGGCCAGGTGGTAGCGGTGATGCTGATCGCCGGAGTCACGGGGTTCTCTCTGTCTAATGTGCTGATCCCCTCTCAGACCATCCTGCAGGAGCAAGCGCCAATGGCGAGCCGCGGTCGCATCTTCGCCGTCCAGATCATGCTGGGGAACCTGGCGTCTCTGCTGCCCCTGGTCTTTGTGGGCGGGCTGGCCGATGTCATCGGGGTTTCCCTGGTGCTGGCCCTGCTGGCGCTGTCGATGGCCATCCTTGGGGTGGTGACCTTCAGGTCGTACCGATCGCGGATCTGGGGAGAGCCGACCGGCACAGCGGCTTGACTGTGGGGCCTCCCATGCTATAATTGTTCTGTTGGCCGCGTTTCCGTGCCCCCGTGGCGGAATAGGTATACGCGGCAGGTTGAGGGCCTGTGTCCGAAAGGACGTGCTGGTTCGAGTCCAGTCGGGGGCACCCACATAGGCTGCGAAATCTTCGCCTCGGGCGAAGGTTTTGCTTTTGGGCGAATAGCTCAGCCGGTCAGAGCGTCCGGTTTACACCCGGAAGGTCACAGGTTCGAGCCCTGTTTCGCCCACTCAGTTCTCTGGCTCTGGCAACCGGCCAGAGCCACCCTCTTCCCCCTCGCCTCTTCAGTTCGGGTCTTCCTTCACCCTCGATAGTCCGCTAGCAGAACCATCACCAGTACGCTCTTCCCCGGGAGCCTCATCACGCGACCCTTTCTACCCAAGTGGAACGCCCTCATTTCCCCTAGAAATGGCGAGTGTGTGTGGCGTAATATAGAAGTACCTCGTGGACGCGCTCCTGATGGTCCGGGCAGGGCCACTGGCTCGAGAAAGCCCGGACTGGTGAAGCAAGGAGGTGGCGGGGATGGACTTTACACTGCTGATGGTGGCGGTGTACGGGATGGGCTTTGTCTCAGTGAGCGTGCTGGCCATGATCGGACTGGGGATAGCCCTTAAGGAGGGAGGCTGGATGGCCACCGGCTATCTGACGGCTTTGGGAGCCGTGCTGCTGGAGATGGCGCGGATAAGCCTCAAGGTGTAGGCGGCCTGCGAGGTTGGGTAACACGGCCTCGCCGAGGGAAATCCTGAGCTAGAAGAGACACCAATTGAAGAGGGCAGACCGGGCCGGCTCCGCGAAGAGGTCGGCGGAGTGGTCTGGGCTGGGGTGTGCCCTGAGGGCTGGCAGTAGCCTTGACACCCCCGGCCGGCTCCGGTAGAATCTAAGAGTCCTCGACGGGCCGAGGTAGCTCAGTTGGTAGAGCACGCGACTGAAAATCGCGGTGTCATCAGTTCGATTCTGATCCTCGGCACCGGTTTCTGCGGAAGTGGCTCAGTGGTAGAGCATCACCTTGCCAAGGTGAGGGTCGCGAGTTCGAATCTCGTCTTCCGCTCCCGTTGATGAGCGACCGCTGAAGGGCGGGAGTGCCCGCCCGCAGCGCTCTGGCTCTCGATCGGTTTCGGCGACGTGGCCAAGTGGCAAGGCGGAGGTCTGCAAAACCTCTATCAGCGGTTCGAATCCGCTCGTCGCCTCCAAAGTCTGGGCACAGTAGGCTCCCGAAAGGGAGCTTTTCTGTTTGTATGGACCGCCAACCGGCAGTCCCTGTTTTGTGTCCGCGGCCCGGTCATGCGCCCTCTGCAAGTCTCTGCTAACGGATCGGCTTACGGTTTCTCACACGCCCGCGAACCGTGGTATTCCCAGCGCCAAAGTGGCTGAGCGATTGGTCCACGCCGTCTCTAGGGTGTTGGCGGCCGTGACGTCGCCGAACCGGACCGGGTAACGGTGAAGCCCCGGCCATCCGCTGTGAGTACCGAAGGCGTCACGAGGGTGTTACCCGTGACATCCACCAGGGCGATGGGCTGGGCCCCCGACTGCGCTATGGTCACGGTCTTGCCGTTCTGGACGGCTGATCCGCCGCTGAACTGAACCGTGCCGAAGTTGTCGAGCGGCAGCACCCTCGTCCCGCCCCTCCCGCCCGCGCTCGGGGCCTCCTCGATCCACTCTGCCGAAGACAGGGACGACTGATACTGCACCGTCGTCTGGTAGCTCTCCCCTGTCGTGTTGTTATTGAACTGGATCAGCCACTGGCCCGAGCCCTGCTGGCTGATAGAGACCGTGACCGAGTCCCCCGGCTTGACCGCGAAGCGCACCTGGCGAGAGGCCTGCGGAAGGGCCTCGATCCACGCGTCCCATTGCACGGTGCCCGAGGCGACGGTCGTCTCCTCTGTGCCGGCCTGGATCAGGTCCCGGCTATTCACTCCGCCGATCCCTACCCAGGTAGCATCAGTGCCAAAACTACCCGAACTCAGCATCTGGGGCACCGTCCAGGTGCCGGTGACGGCGGAGAAGGTGCCGGAAGTCGCGGCATATCCGGACCAGTTGCGCGAGGTGCTCGCCTGGCTTGCGGGCGTGCTCACGGCAGGGGGAACAGCAGCCGTGGGCGAACTCGGGGGAGGCGATCCGGAGGGGCCGGAGGCGGGTGATCCCCCAGAACTACCGGAAGTGGAGTTCGGATGGTCGTCCGCCTGGATCTTCCAGGCGCCCTGCTGCTGGACCAGAGTGTAGACGTTCAGCTCGCGGCTCTGGTCGGTCGAGCCGTCATTGTATGAAGTCTGCCAGGTCTCGAAGGTCGTCGCCTGGGCTGTGGTCTGGTTGGTGAGGCTGGTCTGTCCCCACTCTATCTTGATCAGCTTGATGGCGGTGACTCCGGAGTTGGCCATCTGGCTGTTGATCTGCACCAACTGGTTGTAGTAAGCCGTGGTCGCAGTGTCCTGCATGAGCGTCGGATCGTTCTTGGTGAAGGCGTCCTGCTGCTCCTGGTCGGCTTTCTGGATGACCGCCTGGATGGCGGCGACGGTGGGATCGCTCGATGTGGCCTGGGACCCCGACGTCGGCGTGGCTCCGGCTGTCTGCCCCGGAGTGGAACCGGTCGCGCTCGCCGCGGGCGAACAACCTGCCAGGGCTAGCGCGACGAAAAGTACGAGGGTGTAAACTGATGTGACTCGCATGCATAACCTCCTCGGTCCGAACCACTCCATTGGGTCTTCTCTACCACTGTCAGAAGCCGAAACAGCGCCTGCAGCCCGATGACCGGCGGGCAGTGCATACATGCAATCTCTGTTCCCTCTTTCTTCGTGGCCGGATCCAACCATTGCGCTGATGCCATCGCCCAGCCTTTCGGTTACCTTGGTTACATTGGAGAACTCCGAGGCGCCAGCATCTTGAAAGCTCGGTGAGAACGGAGGAAAGGAGCATTTCGATGGTAGACGATGTTCGGGGTCACTCTCTGGGGTACAGCGTTTCCCTGGTGATGTGCCTCGTGGCGGTGCTGATCGTCCTCGGCTGGCGGGACATCTACCGGTTCTACTGGAGCAGGCGAGGGGGAGACGCGAGGCTGGTGACGCAAGGCATCTACCGCTACATCCGTCATCCCCAGTACACGGGCTTCCCGATGGTCACCTTCGGGATGCTCTGCGATCGGGCGTTGGGGATGGCCCGCTTCCCTAAGCAGTTGGCCCCAGATAGTCTGCCCTTCGTCACCCCAGCGAAAGCGGGGGTCCAGGACACTACCGTGCGGAGAAGACCCTGGATGCCCGCCTTCGCGGGCATGACGACGGATTGTGCACGCGATCTCAGGCCAACTGCTTAGCGTGTTATGAACCTCCGTTGAGGAGCGGACTGGCCCTATGCAAGAGCAAGCAGACGAAGGCCACGAAGTGCAGCCCGGCCGGTGTTGTGGCGAGACGCGGCACCCGAAGGAGGGTACGGAGGGGGATAAACAGCCAGTAGAGGTGCCACCGGGACCGGGCAACTCGTTGCCTTCGCGACAACGCCGGGCGAAGGCTCCGGGGCGGGCGTGTTGTCAACGAGGGCGGCGATAGGCGGAGCGTCCTGCCAGAAACACTTCCGCGACACTATCTTCGCCGGCCAGCGTGAAGATGGCGCCCAGCACCTCTTCTGCGGAGTCACAGTGCGACAGCACTGTGTCCAGAGTACTGCCTTTGCGGGGCTTCACCAGTACCAGATCGGCATACTTGCCCGGAGATAGGTCGCCGACCTCCCTGTCGACGCCAAGCGCTCGTGCCCCGGCAGCGGTGGCAAGGTAGAGGAGGTGAGTTGGGGTAAGAGGATAGCCGTTGGGACTGAGCAT
>JAJZQR010000441.1 GCA_021806765.1 Chloroflexota bacterium
GCGGACGGTCACGAAGCCGGTGCCCGCCTTCTGGGCCTTGGCGATGGCCAGCTGCATCCCGGTGGTGCCCACTACCTGGCCGAGGCCGTTCTCCCCGTCCACCACACCCGTGGTCTCGCTTTCGGAGAGCACCACGCCCCGGGCTTCCCCGTTGGTCAGACCGGCCTGCACCCTCTCGATGTAGATGGGCAGGCGGGTGATCCCGTGGGTATCCACACCCCGCAGGTTGGCGGCAAGAAGAGAGTCGGCGACTATCCTCGCGTTCTCCCCGGGGACACCCGCTTTCTCCAGAACGGTGGTGCAGAAGGTTGCCAGCTTCGCGGGAGCGAAGCGACGTCCCGTATCTTCCATAGATGTTTCCTCCAGATGGTCTCGTAAGAGTAGCTAGTTGACCCGCCGATAATCGCAGAAAGCCGCAAGTCGGGTCTCGATGCCGCGTGGCTGTTACCAGTTGCTCGTGTGAAGGTGGCTACCGCTGACTTCGCGAGTCAACTGCGTTCGGTCTGCCCTGTGGTAAGCCCGGGAAAACTCCATCACTTCGCCGGAGGAGAGGAAGGCCCGCGTCTCCACCACCAGAAGAGAGGTCCCGACCGGGACCCGCAGGATGTCTGAGCGGAAGCTGTCCGCCTGGATGGACTCTATCGTCTCCTCCCCCCGCTCAGGAGTGAGCCCGGACTTGTAGGCGAGGAGTTGAAAGAAGTTCTCGGACTCCAGCTCAGTCGTTGTGAATTCGGGGAAGAGCTGGGGGAGAAAGAACAGGGTGATGTAGGATATGGGCTCATCCTCCACCAGACGCACCCGACGGATCCTGTAGACCGGCTCGCCCTCGACCACGCACAGCTTCCCTGCCTGCCAGGGATCCGCCGAGATGCGATCGAAGCTGTGAAGCGCTATCTTGCTCGGTTTCCCCTCCAGAGGGGAGGGACTGCTGTCCAGCCTGGTGGCTATCTTCGGTGGAAGAACGTAGGTCCCTCGTCCCCTCTGCTTTGCCAGTATTCCTTCCCTGACCAGCGAAGAGACGGCCTGGCGCACCGTGATGCGACTCACGCCGTACTGAGCGCACAGTTCCGGCTCCGTCGGAATCTTGGCCCCCGGGGCAAGTTCCTTCAGAGCCTTGTCTCGTAGCTGGATCTTCACCTGACGCCAGAGAGTCAGCGGGGTGTCTTTGGCGAGCATGGCGGGATGCCTCCTACTGGGGTCAGGCCTCTTGGACCATCTTGAGAGCGGCCAGACAGATGACCAGTGCCATCTTATCACCCTTCTCCCAGACCGCCGGCCTGAATGCGCCACTCGCGCCCTCGTCCGTGCCGCCACACATGCAGTGGTGGACTCGCTCGGCATCCACGTGGAGCCGCTTCGGCCGGGGAAGCCCCTGCCACAGTTTCCAGGCTGCCGTGATGTCCGTGGAGTAGGCCGGCGCTTCGCCCTCGCCCTTCACCACCTTCTCATGCACCAGCCTGTCCAACTCACATCCGGCCTGAAGTTGTTGGGTCATGATCCTCTCCTGATTGTAGCGGAAAATCACCGCGAATTGTCTGTGGTTTCGCGTCTCAGGCGATTGCCTCGAGCCCTGCCCGCACTATCTCCTCGTCCTCGACGGAGGTGCCGCCGCTCACACCGGCCGCACCAACGACCTTACCGTCCACGACGATGGGCAGAGCACCCTGGCGGACCACTCCTCTGCCACCCGATGCGGTGACGACGCTTTCGTAGAAGTAGGGCGCAGCCTGTGCCTTCTTCTCGATATCCCCGCTACTTATCCTCCAGGCCGAGGACACCCAAGCCTTGCCCATGGCGATGTTCGGGGAAAAAAACGGTGCCCCGTCCATGCGGGCGACGTAGACCAGGTTGCCGGAGTCGTCAAGGACGGCGAAGCTAACCTTAAGTCCCATTTCCCGGGCGCGAGCCAGGCCTTTCTGGGCGATCTTTTCCGCGCTGGCCAGATCCATATCCTTTACCTCGTCTGCTATTGTTCCTGTTATCCCTCAGGCTTCGTTGCTGCTCTTAACAGTGACGTCGGCAAGCCCCTCAAGGATGGTCACCACCGCCGCCGTGTCGAGGTGGCCCAGACCCTTTGCCCTCGCTGCCTGGAACACCTCCCTCACAACTGAGGTCACCGGCAGCGGGACCTGGGCCTGTTCGGCGAGTCTGATGGCGTTGGTGAGATCCTTGTGCTGAGTGTTGATGGACGAGCGCGCCTCGAAGTCCCTGGCCAGTATGCGCGGCCCACGGGACTGCATGGCGAAGGTCCTCGCCCCACCCACGGACGTTATATCTATCACCAGGGCGGGGTCGATACCCACCTTGGTCGCCAGAACCAGGGCCTCGCATGCGGCCTCGATGGCCACGTTGAGCACCAGGTTGTTTATGATCTTGAGGGTGGCGCCGGAACCGCTGGGACCGGCGTAGACTATCTTGGTCCCCAACCGTTGGAAAACTGGCAGGCAGCGCTCGTAGGCCCCTTTAGGCCCGCCGATCATGATGCCCAGGTTCCCCTCTGCCGCCACACTGCAGTTGCCGGTGACCGGGGCGTCGAGCATGGAGACGCCCAGGATTTCCGCGCGCCTGGATATCTCCCTGGAGGTGTCCGGGTCTATGCTCCCCATATCCACCAGGATCATTCCGGGGTGCGCCCCCTCCAGCACGCCGTCCGGGCCGCAGGCGACCTCTTCCGAGGCATGAGAGTTGGCGACCATGGTTATCACTATGTCAGATTGGGCCGCCAGCTCTTTGGGGGAAGCCGCTACGGTTGCCCCAGCCTCGACTAGAGGCTGGGCCTTCTCCGGAGTGCGGTTCCAGACTGTTACCCGATAGCCACCCGAGAGCAGCCTGCGCGCCATGGGATTGCCCATGAGGCCGAGGCCGATGATGCCTATTCTCTCCATCGAACGATCCATCAACCCTTCCCGGAGATTACCCTTCCGATGGCTTGCACCCAGGGTCGAAGTGAGCTCCGCTCCTGGTTCCATCCACGGCCTCGCCTGAGATGTCGAAGGAGGTGTCCTTGGAAGCGAAAAAGATGACGTCCTCTTCCTCGGTAGCGATAGTGAGGTGGGGCACATTGGCTGGGAAGTAGAGGAGCGTGCCGGGGCCGGCTATCCCCTCCTGGTCCGCCACCTGATACCGGACGTGGCCCTGCAGGATGTAGTTGAACTGTTCGTTGGGATGGGTGTGGAGGCGGGCTCCTGTCCCCTTCGCCTTGTGGGCCAGCACCACCTGGACCTTGTCGCCCCTGACGGGCATTCCTCTAGCACTTGTGTAGTGGGGGCCGATATCGAAGCCTTCGGCCTCCAAAAGGTTGAAAACGTACTTTCCGTCGCCTGCCTGAACAATCCTCTTGGCGTTGTCCTCGTGGACCGTCGCGTACTTCTTTTCGGTGTTCTCGGTCATCGGATTCCTCCGTCAGTGTTGTCGGCGGGGCAGGGCGAAAAGCCCCTCCCC
>JAJZQR010000082.1 GCA_021806765.1 Chloroflexota bacterium
CGGGGCGCCCGTACCCGTTACCAACGTGGCTAGGGGGAGACTGTCACACAGTCTCCCTTTTCGTTCTTGGAGCGCATCCCGGAGTCCACCCTCTTCAGCCCGCGGCCGCGCGGACCCACTGCCGAAGAAGGCAGCCGGCAACACGGTAGCCGGGTCGACGGAGGAGGCAGGGAGATGGTGAAGATCCTGGGCTTTACCTTTGGAGAAGAGAAGGACAAGGCCGGCGAGCCGAAGGGCTGCACCCATCCCATGATGCAGCGGGGCATGCGGTTGAACCCCGAAAAGCACGAGATGGAGATCTACTGCAAGAAGTGCGGCCAGGCGGTAGAAGAGAATCGGTAGCTGCGGGAGCCGCCGGCCTGGCGCAGGCGCCACAACCAGGGACCGGAGGGCCGTGCTTGACACCCCCGCGGCAGGGCACGGTAGAATGGCGCCCATGGAAATCGCTGCCCTGCTCGCCTCGGTCTTCCTGGTCAGCTTCTCCGGCGCCCTGATGCCGGGACCGGTCATGACCGTCACCATAGCCCAGGCCATCAAGCGGGGGCACCTGGCCGGCCCGCTGGTGTCGCTGGGCCACGGCATCGTCGAGGGCACCCTGGTGCTGCTGCTGGCCTTCGGCCTGGGTCAACTGCTCCAGCTTCCCCTGGTAGCCGGTCTCATCGGGGTCCTGGGAGGGCTGCTGCTGTTCTACATGGGCCTCGGAATGATCCGGGCACCGGCCCCGGCCTCCCTGACCGCCTCCGCTGGAGGCGCGACCCCGGGGACGGGTCCGGTGGCCGCCGGAATGCTGGCCAGCGTCGCCAACCCCTATTGGGTCCTCTGGTGGGCCACCATCGGCGCCGACTTCCTCCGTCGCGCCTACCCCCACGGATTCCTGATCATCGCCGCCTTCTTCCTCGTCCACTTCAGCGTGGATCTCGGATGGAACAGCGCCGTGGGCTCTGCGGTGGCGGCGGGGCGCAAGCTGCTAACCCCCAGGATCTACAAGGGGATCCTGGGAGTCTGCGGCGCCTTCCTGCTGGGTCTGGGGATCTACTTCCTGGTCTCCGGCGCCGGCTCGCTGCGGCAGCTCTAAGCCAGCCGTCAGCCATCAGCTGTCAGCCACTATCGAGACTGAAAGCCGACCGCTGACGGCTGATAGCTCGCCGCCTACCCTTGGAATCTGGAATCGGGCGGGCCGCACTCCGGGCATTCCATCTCGATCAGGTTTAGCCAGTCCAGGATCGTCTCCTGGTTGGGCAGGTCGTTCTCACCCTGAGCGAGGACCTGGGTGCGCAGTGCCCCGAAGCGGTCGGTCACGAAGATTCCACCCACCAGTCCACCCGCCTGATCGCCCAGGTACACCCGGCCGACCTGACCCTGCTCGTCCGACAGCACCGAGAAGGGCAACCCCATGGTGCCGATCCTCGACTGAAGGTCGGAGATCGGCTGCGGGCTGACGGCGATGACCTCCGTCTCCAACTCCCGGTACACGTGGTAGTTGTCGGCCAGCTCCCGCAGATAATCCACGCACTTACCACAGCGGTCCAGGTCGAGGTAAGCGATCACCAGGTTGGCGCGCTGCTTGTAGTCCCTGGGGCTCACCTGCTTGCCACCCACGGCGGGGAGGATGAAATCGGGGACTACCTTCTCCATCTCCAGTTTTCTAGCTTCGACTTCAGCCATCCACGGCCTCCTCTCAGCGACACGGAAGGTATCGGAGCCCCTCCCCGAGCAGAAAGCGCGCCAGGCCCTTCCCCTTGTCTTGCGAGGACCGGTTGCTGCACAATACTTCCGCAATCCTTCTGTCGAGGAAACGACGAGGTAAGCTGATGGCCACACGAGCCCGAGTTGCGGTGCTGAAGACCCGGCCGGAGACCGCGCTGGAGGATTACCAGCGGCTGATGGAGATGGCCGGATATCGCGAGGCGCTGGATCCCTCCCAGCCGACCATCCTCAAGGACAACATCTCCTGGCACTTCCCCTTTCCCGGGGCCAACACCACCCCCTGGCAGATGGAGGGCACCATCCTCGGTCTGCGGGCCGGCGGCTACCAGGATCTGGTCTGCGTGCAGAACAAGACGGTGGTCACCGACGCCTTCAAGGGGGAGGACCTGAACCACTACGTCCCCATCTTCCGCCGGTACCAGGTCCCCGTGCTGTACAACTTTCGAGATGAGGACATGCACTGGATCCGCTACCAGCCGAAGGCGAAGATGCTGGTGCTGGACAGGATCTTCCCGGAGGGTATCCGCATCCCGGACTACTTCGCGGGCAAGAACATCGTCCACCTGCCGACCGTGAAGTGCCACATCTACACCACCACCACCGGAGCCATGAAGAACGCCTTCGGCGGGCTCCTGAACACCAAGCGGCACTACACCCACAGCTGGATCCACGAGACCCTGGTGGACCTCCTGGCCATCCAGAAGGAGATCCACTCCGGGATCTTCGCCGTCATGGACGGGACCACAGCCGGCAACGGTCCAGGCCCCCGCACCATGTACCCCGAGGTCAAGAACGTGATCCTGGCCTCCTCGGACCAGGTGGCCATCGACGCCGTGGCGGCCAAGATGATGGGCTTCGACCCCATGAACATCCCCTACATCTTCCTGGCCCACAACGCCGGCCTCGGCGTCGGGAAACCCGAGGAGATCGAGGTGGTGGGGGAGGACGTCAGCCGGGAGTCGTGGGGCTTCCGGGTGGGGGACAACGGCGCCAGCCGGGTGGGCGACCTCCTCTGGTTCAGCCCGCTGAAGGCAATCCAGAACCTCTTCTTCCGCACCCCCCTGGTGAACGTCTTCATCATGGGCTCGGAAGTGTACCACGACTACTACCGCTGGCCGGCCAGGGACCGGAGGGTCTTCGATCGCTGGCTGGTGGAAACCCCGTGGGGCAACCTGTTCCAGCAGTACGCCGCCGGCAGCGCGAATCCGGAAGCGGCTCCCAGTTCATGAACGTTCCCTCCACCCCCTCGGTCCAGCCATCTTCCCGCAGCTTCGGCGGCCTGTGGGCTGCCAGGGACCTCGCTGCCCTCGGCGATGGCATCCTGCTGGTGGCCCTCCTGGCCTGGAGCTACCATATCCACGAGTCTGCCACCATCGTCAGCATCCTGGTGACTGCCCGGCTGCTGCCGCCCTTCCTTCTCAGCTTCGCCGCAACGAGGCTGGCCGGCGGCAAGAGGGCGCTGCCCGTCGCCGTGGGCGCCCAGCTGCTGACGGGGATCGCCCTGCTACCCCTCCTCACCGTGAAATCCGACGACGCCCTCCTGCTGGTGCTGATAGTCGCCCTCCTGGCCGCACTACCCTCTGCTTTCCTCCAGGCATCCCACCAGGCACTGCTGCGCGCCATGCTCCAGGGCGACCGCCTAACCGCCGCCGAAAAGGCCTTCGCCAACACGAGGCTGATCACCCGGATCGTCGGGCCCGCTGCGGGAACGGCCCTCTACTCCAGCGCCGGGCTGATGGGCGCCACCATAGGGGCCCTGGCGGTCCTGGTCGTATCCCTGGGATTCCTGATCGTCGCCGGACCCCGGCCCCCGAAGGAGGCCCCGACGCTCTCCCCGGAGGCGAGTCCGGCCGCCCTCCAGAGGGGTCTGATCTGGGCGCTGCGCTACCCGCCGCTGCGGACGGTCGCCCTCCTTCGGCTGTCGGTGGCGTTGGTCGCGGGCGGGTTGGCGGTCGCACTGGTAGCTTTCACGGTCTGGGGCATCTTCGCCACCCCGGAGTACGTTGGACAGATTCTGGCCGCCCTGGGAATGGGCGTGGCCGCGGCGTCGGCGGCCTACCGCCCGATAAGGTGCCGCTATCCCCTCAGCACCGTGATGGCCACCTCCCTGGGTCTCGCCGCCTCGGCCGGCTTCGCCTTCTCCCTCTCCCAATACATCGGCTTCGCACTTTCCTTCGCGGCCGCCATGGGATTCGGGTTCGGCCTGCTGATCCCCAGCCTGGACTCCCTCACGGCCATGCACTCCCCGGACAAGCTGCGTTCTTCCGTTACAGCGGGGCTCGGCATGGCCACGGAGGCCGCCGCCCTGATCTCCGTCATCGCCATGGGCCCCCTGGTCGACCTGCTAACCCCCCGCATGACCATTGCGCTGGTCAGCGTGATCCTGTGGGTGCCCGCCCTCTACGCCTTCGGCGCGGTTGCTGATCGAGAATCTCTCCCCGACCAGGTATAATGGGGAAGCCGTGCCAGGCCGCGCTCCATGGCGTTGCCTCCGCCGGCCGCGCCGGATCAAAACCTCACGACCGAGTCCTGAAAGGGAGATGCCATCCATGAGAAAGATGACCGAAGAGAACCTGAAGGCAGCCTTCGCCGGGGAGAGCCAGGCCCACGTCAAGTACCTCGCCTTTGCCGAACGGGCCGAGAGGGACGGACTGTCCAACGTAGCCAGACTGTTCCGGGCGGCCTCTCTTGCCGAGCAGGTCCACGCGACCAAGCACCTGCAGGCGCTCCAGGGTATCGGCTCCACGACCGACAATCTGGCCGGCGCCATCGCGGGGGAGACCTTCGAGGTGGAGGAGATGTACGCAGCCTACAACGCCGTGGCGGAGTTGCAGGGCGAGTCGGCGGCTCTGAGGAGTATGCAGCGGGCCCTGGAGGCGGAGAAGGTCCACGCGGCCCTATACAGCAGGGCGCGGGAAGCGGCCATGGCCAGCAAGGACGCGGAACTCGGCCCGGTGGTGGTCTGTCAGGCCTGCGGATACACGGCGGAGGGAGAGGCGCCCGACCGGTGCCCCCTGTGCGGCGCCCCCAGAGAGAGGTTTGCCACCTTCTAGGTCCGGCCTAACCCCCCAGCCCCCTTCCCTACAAGGGAAGGGGGTTTTTATTTCCCCTCACCGTGTCGGGGAGGAGCCGGGGCAGGGGCCATATTGCCCCTTCCTCAGGTGCGCTTTGTGCTACTCTACTATGCAGATGTAGCCGCAGGCTTTACGCCTGCGCGCGCCTCGTGGTGGGGAATCCTGTTACCGCACGAGACCACGCGCACCCATAAAGGGTGCGGCTACAACAGTAGTGGCTAACTTTCTTGGGGGTGGGGAGATGTTGCTTGGCCTGGACCACGCCATCATCGCCGTAAGGGATCTAGCATCGGCCAGGGAGCAGCTGCAGCGGGCCCTGGGGCTGACGGTCATACCGGGAGGGGAACACCCGGGGATGGGCACCCACAACGCCATCGCCCGCATGGGGACCGAGTATCTGGAGATCATCTCGGTGCGGGACCCCAAGGAGGCTGCCGGCAACGAGAAGGGGCGGGCGTTGCAGGAGTTCCTGAGCCGGGGGGAGGGGCTGCTGGGCTTCGCTCTCAGCTCCGACAATCTGGACCGGGATCTAGTGGAGATGACGGTTCGCGGCCTCACCCTGGAGGGACCCCACCGGGGCTCCCGCCGCCGCACGGACGGTAGTCTGATCACCTGGAGGACCGCCACACCCCCCGGCGATCCCTGGGGTCGGAGACTCCCCTTCGTGATCCAGCACGACACCCCGATCCAGGAGCGGCGCGCCTGGGCCCCACCCGGCGGGCACCCCCTGCGGGCCTCCGGAATCCCCCTCCTCTCCGTCGCCCTGGCCGGCCTGCAGCAGGAGATCGACAGCTATCGCCGCCTGGTGGGCGAGCCGCCGGAGGTGGTGGAGGAGGTCCCTGCCCTGCCGGCCCGCCGGGCTCGATTCTGCATCGGCAGCTTCCGCCTGGAGCTGCTGGAACCCGCGACGAGCAGCGGCGGTCTGGCCGATTTCGTCCGGCTCCAGGGTGGCGGCCTCTTCATGGTCTCCCTGGCGGTGCCCAACGTCGATGAGGCCGTCCAGTTCCTCCGATCCCGGGGCACTTCGGTGGGCGACCCCACCCCCCGCCGCCGCGCCCCGTTGCTGGACCCCTCCCAGACCCTGGGGGCCCGGTTCCAGCTGGTGGAAGCGCAGTAGGGCTGTTCTGGGTTCTGGGTTCTGAGCACCTAGAACCCAGAACCCAGAACCCAGAACCCAGAACTACGGGGCGTAGCCGGTCAGTTCGACGTACCCTTCCCCGGAGAGCGGCGATCCGGCGTGGCTGCCCGATACCCGCACCTCGCCCTCCCAGTAGCTGACCCCCGTGCTCTGAGTGGTGTTCAACTCCTGGCCCTTCAGCACCGGCTCCAGGGACAGATCCAGACCCTGGCCGGGCAGTCGCAGCCTCCAACCCGATGGGTACGTCGCCCCGCTGTGGGGGCTCTTCCAGCTGCCCGTGGCCTGGACCTCCACGTCGCCGGCCTTCAGGTCGGCAGTGTGCCCCTGCCGGTCCACGTAGCTCCCGTACACCGCCGCCACGTTGCCCGGCTGGTCCCTCAGAGCGGTGACCATTACTTCCGTCCCGTCGCCCAGTTGGAGGCTGTACCAGTCCCAACCCCCGCCGTTCACCAGGATGAAATCGCCCCACTGGTGGTCCATCCAGGCGAGGCCGGTGACCCGCTCGGTAGTGTCCCCATCCTGGAGGGTGCCCTTCACCTCCATGCGGGTCCTGGAGTAGTAGTAGGAATCCCCCACCGGCCCGAAGGAGATCCACCCGATGCCGTTGTGAAGCACCGGCGGCTTGGCGGAGTGCAGCTTCAGGTCGACGGCGTAGCCCTTCCCCTGGGCCTGGAGGTAGTGGTCGTCCCCCTCGCCGCCCATCTTCCAGTCACCCACGGATAACTGATATCGCCCATCCCCCTGCACCCGCAGGGTCTGATCGACCTTTTCGTCGAAGCTGAAGGCCCGGCGCTGATGGTCGGTGATGGCGAAGTGGGCGGCATACCCCACCGGGTTCTGCCCCCGCACCCCCTGGAAGAAGACCAGCTCGAAGCCGTACTCCTTTCCGCTCTCCGTCTTCAGGTGGCCGGTGTAGTACCACCACTCGCTCAGATTGTCGTGGGCCGCCTCGTCGGCAGGGAGGGAGATGGGACGCGGGACCACGGGGGTCGGGGTCGGCGCCGCCACCATCTTAAGGGGGGAATCGGAGGCCGGCGCCGCGCACCCCGCCAGCAAGAAGGCGAGCAGGATCATCAACAGTAGGGCGGCTTGTCCCAACCCGCCCGCCCGCCTCGCCGGAAGCCCGGGCGTCTCGATCGTTTCACTCATCGGCGGGCGCGTCCGATGAATAGTCGCCCCTCGAATGCGCTGGATAGGTTGTGTTCGACGCACGCCGGACTGTACAATGATTGTGGGCACAATTGCGACCTCTTTTGGAGGAGAATCCTATGCGCATCATCGGTGTCCGCGAGTTGAAGGAACACACCAGCCGGATACTGGAAGAGGTCCGGGAGAAGGGCGAGGAGGTGCAGATCACCCGCCACGGCAGGGTGATCGCCCGCCTGGTGCCCGTATCCCCAACCCCGCCGGACACCCAGGAACTGGACGCCGTCTGGTCGGACATGGACCGGCTGGCCGATGAGATCGCCCGGTACTGGCCCGAAGGAGTGTCGGCGGCCGAAGTCGTGAGCGAGGAGCGACGCGAACCGTGACAGTGGTGGACGCCAGCGTGTGGGTTAGCCGCTTCCTGCCGGGGGACGTTCACCACCCGGCCAGCCGGGACTGGCTGCGAGGCCGGCTCGCCACGGGAGGGCTCGTCGTCGCCCCCATGCTGCTGCTGCCAGAGGTATCGGGAGCAATCTCGAGACAGACTGGACGGCCGGACCTGGCCCAACAGGCGGTCCAGCAGATTACGAGCCTCAAAGGCTTGCGTATCGTCCCCATGGACCGGTGGCTGGGCAGGTTGGCCGCCGAGCTGGCTGGCGATCTGGGCCTTCGAGGCGCCGATGCCGTGTACGTGGCCACCGCTCATCGGCTGAGCATCCCCCTGGTCACCTGGGATGCAGAGCAGCAGAAGAGGGCAACTGGTCTCGTCCTGGTAGACACGCCCTCACCCTGACCCTCTCCCTTTGGAAGAGGGGAGAAAAGGCATCTACTCATCGGCCCCACCCCCAACCGGCGAACCCTCCAGCGAGACCTCGGGCAGCAGCCGCAGCAGGAAGCCCGGCGCCCACCAGTTCCATTTCCCCAGCAGCCGCATGGTGGCCGGCACCAGGAGGGTCCGAACCACCGTGGCGTCCAGGAACACCGCCAGGGCGATCCCCAGCCCCAGCGCCTTGATGATCACGATGTCGGCCATGGAGAAGGCCGCCCCCACCACCACTACGATGATCGCCGCGCTGGTGATGATCTTCCCGCTCTTCTCCAGCCCTTTGGCCACGCTGGCGGCGTTGTCCCCCGTCCGGTCGTACTCCTCCTTGATTCGCGTCAGCAGGAACACCTCGTAGTCCATGCTGAGGCCGAAAAGGATGCAGAAGAGGATGATCGGCGTGGACGCCTCCACCGTCCCTTCCGAGCGGAAGTGGAGCAGCGACTGGAAGTGGCCATCCTGGAAGATGTACACCAGGGCGCCGTAGCTGGCCAGGATGCTGAGGGTATTCATGACGATCGCCTTGGCGGGCAGCAACACCGACCGGAACAGCAGGAAGAGGATGGAGTAGATCCCCACCACCACGATGGCCAGGGCAAGAGGCGCGTCGGCGTAGAGGACGTCCACCACGTCGATCACCTGGGCCGAGGTCCCTCCCACCAGGACCGACATCCCATCGGGCAGCTTCATCCCCCGGATGTCCTGCACCAGCTGCTTGGAGGATTCCGACACGGGGCTCTCCTTGCTGGAGACCTTAACCAGCGCCACCGTCTTCCCCGCCATGATCTTCGCCACCTCCCGACCGTAGGGATCGGAAATCCGGGAGGGATCGGCGTAGATCAGCTGGTACTGAGCCTTGGTTATCCTGGGGTCCAGATCCACGATGCTCTCGATCCCCGTCACTCGCGGGTCCCGGGCCAGGCTGTGGGTGAAGTCGTACAGTCGGGAGATGCTCTCCGGCTGGAAGACGCCCCCCGGCATCTGCACGGCCACCAGGATGGGGGCGGTCTCGCTCTCCCCGAACTCGCTCCTCAAGAGGTCGAGGGCCTGGCGCGACTCCAGATAGGGCGGCAGGATGTTGGCGTCGGGGGCGCTGAAGCGCACGTGGAGGAAGGGGATGCCCAGGGCCACCAGGAGGAGCAGGGTGGGCACGAAGACCGCCACGGGATGGCGCATCACCCGGTTGGCCGACCGTTCCCAGAAGCGGCCCGTGGACCACCGGCTACCCAGGACCGGCCAGCGGTTGATCCGATGCCCCAGCACCCCCAGGAGGGCCGGCAGCAGGGTGACGGCGGCGGCCACGCAGAGGGCGATGCCCACCATCCCGATCAGCCCCAGGGAGTGGAGCAGCATGAACTCGAAGCTGCTGAGGGCCGCCAGGCCGATGAACACCGACAGCCCCGAGAAAACCACCGCCTTCCCGGCCGTCGCCACGGTAGCGGCCACAGCCTCCTCCACGCTGCCGTGGCGCAGCTCCTCCCGGAAGCGGCTGGTCATGAAGAGGGAGTAGTCCACCCCCAACCCCAGCCCGAGCATCGTGGCCACGTTCACGACGAAGATGGAGAGGTCCGCCGTTCGGCTGATCAGGGCAATGGCGGCCAGGATGCCGGCCACAGTGGCGCCCCCCAGGGCGATGGGGAGCCCTGCCGCCATCAAGGTGCCGAACACCACCATCAGGGCCACCGCGGCGAAGGGGAAGGCCACGATCTCCGCCCGCTGCAGGTCCTCGTGGCTCAGCCGCTCCACCTCGGCGAAGAACACCGGGCCGCCGGTGACCAGCATACGGAGAGACGAGGACTGAGGGCTGAGGGCTGAGGACTGAATAGTGTCACGCCCACTCAGTCCTGGGTCCTCAGTCCTCAGCCCTGACACCGGCTGGCGCAGCCGCGAGATGATGTCCCCGATCCGCCGGGCGGCCGTCTCGGCGTCGTCGCTCAGCACCACCAGCTCGTAGGCGGTGTGCCGGTCCGGGGAGATCTGCCGGGGGTTCGTGAGGTGATCCACCACCCGCTCCACCCCGGGCGCACCCCGAAGGCCGGCCATGGAGTAGGCCACCTGACGGGAGAACTCGGGATCGTCGACGGTCAGGGTGGAGCTGGTGAAGAGGACCACCAGGCCGCTGGGCTGGACACCCAGCTGGCTCTCCAGCAGTTCCTGGGCACGCACCGATTCCATCCGCTGACTGGTGAAGCCGCCGAACTGGAGCCGTCTGGTAGCCTGCGGGATGAGGGGCACGCTGGCCAGCAGCAGGACGATCCACACAAAGACAATCGCCCACCGGCGCCGGTAGGCGAATCTACCCAGAGAGTAGAACAACCTTTAGTCCTCTTAAGCCGGGCTCTGCGGACGCCCAGTATAGCAGAGCCTGCCCGCCCTGTGGAGGGCGGCGCCAACCGAGAAATTCGAGGACCACCAGTGCGGCATGGGGGATGCATGGACATCCTCCATGATCCTCTTGCTTCATGAAGCTGCAGCACCTATCATACAGATGTAGCTCCGTTGTGCCAGGGTCGCGTCACCTTTCGTGGATTGTGTCGATGGGGAGTAGCAGCGGGCAAGATCAGTCTGGGCCCGCGCAAGGTCGAAGGAGGAAGTGGAATGTCTCTGGGCACCAAGGCCAGGAAGAAGCTGCGTTCGGCATTGGTTGGTTCCCTGACCACGCTGTTGGCGCTAAGCCTGGTAGTCCCGGTAGTTCTAGCGGCTCCACCTATCCAGACACCCGGCGTCCCAGAAAAGGGTCCGGCATGGGGTGACCCTGCTCCCAGGGGAGTGGTGGCGGTATCTCAGCCGTTGGCAGCCAAGGCAGGGGCGGAGATGCTGTCCAAGGGCGGCAACGCCATCGACGCGGCGGCAGCGATCCAGTTCGCCTTGAACGTGGAAGAGCCGATGATGACGGGGATCGGCGGCGGGGCTTTCATCATGATCTACCTCGCCAACGAGAAGAAGGTTGTGGTCATCGATGCCCGCGAGAAGGCCCCTGGCAAGGCCAGTCCGACCCAGTTCCTGGACGCGACCGGCAATCCGATGAACTTCAACACGGCCGTCGCTTCCGGGCTCTCCGTGGGGGTGCCTGGCACCCTGATGGGCACGGCCACGGCCCTGCAGCGATACGGCACCATGAGCCTCAAGGAGGTGATGGCGCCGGCTATCAAGATGGCCGACGAGGGCATACCGGTCACGCCGTTCCTGGCCGGCAGTCTGGCGGGATCCGTGAAGAAGATCTCCATGCAGCCGGGCAAGGCATACACCTTCTTCAGGCCGGATGGCGAGACCCCGCTCCAGGTTGGTGACACCCTGGTCCAGAAGGACCTGGCCAAGACCTTCAGGACGATCGCCAGCGAAGGCATCGACGCCTACTACCAGGGTCCCATAGGCGAGGCCATCGCCACCATCGTCAAGGCCAGGGGGGGCCCCATGGAGGCCTCCGACATCAAGGCATACACCGTGGCGGATCGGCAGCCGGTGATGGGCAAGTACCGGGGGTGGGAGATAGCCTCCATGCCTCCTCCCAGCTCCGGCGGGCTCACGGTGATCCAGACCCTGATGATGCTGGAACGGTTCCCCATCGGGGCATGGGGCCACAACAGCGCCGACACCCTCAGCGTCACGATCGAAGCGCTGCGGCTCGCGTACGCCGACCGAGGCAAGTACATGGGCGACGCGGACTTCGTCGACATGCCTATGAAGGGGCTGTTGAACCCCGACTATGTGGCCTCCCGCAGCGCCCTGATCGACAAGGACCACGCCAACCCCAGCGTAACCTACGGCGACCCATGGGCATACGAGGGTAGCTCGGGAAGTACCATGGCCGCCGTTGACCCTGGACGGGAGGGCGGCGAGACCACCCACTTCGTCGCGGCGGACCGGTGGGGGAACGTCGTGTCCTGGACCACCACCATCGAGTCCGGATGGGGTTCCGGGATCATGGTCCCCGGCTACGGCTTCCTGCTGAACAACGAGATGACCGACTTCGACTTCACGCCCGGCGGGGCCAACGAGATGCAGCCCTTCAAGCGGCCGCGCTCCAGCATGACCCCAACCATCCTGTTGAAGGATGGCAAGCCCTGGATGGCCACCGGTTCGCCCGGCGGCGCGACCATCATCAACACCGTTCTGCAGGTGATCATGAACGTGGTGGACCACGGCATGACCGTGGAGGAGGCGGTCGATGCGCCGCGCATCAGCCGCACCTCCGCCAGCTACACCGCGAGCACCAGCTGGGAGGACGGGATCCCCGACGCGGTCCGGGCAGAACTGGTGAACAGGGGACACAGCAAATGGAGCGGCCCGACCGTGATAGGCTCGGCCCAGAGCCTGGTCATCGACCTGCAGACGGGCAGGATGTTTGCCGCCGGTGACTCGCGACGAAACGGCACGGTGTACTACGTGAAGGGTGGCAACAATACTCCACTATCCTCTGCCAAGTAGGGATAGGTAAACCCGATTCGGAGACCCTGGCACAACTGAGCTGCAACCGCATCGACAGGGGCGACCGGCCGGTCGCCCCTACTCTATCCCGTCTATCATGTCTGTCCTGTTATTCCCAGTCATCCCTTGCCGCCTGGCAGCGGGTAGTCCCGCGATTCGATGCAGTAAGGCGAGGTCCTGCGCCCCGCCGCCTGAACAGGCCGATGTAGCCGCAGGCTTTACGCCTGCACGTGCCTCGTGGTGGGGAATCCTGTTGCCGCACCTGGTCACTACAAGCCGATCAATAGTAGCGCGGGCGCGTAGAGACGCGGCCGGTCAGGGGCGACCGGCCGCTGCTGGAGGTAACCCTTGGAACAAGGTCACGCCTTGTCACCGGGAGGCTGGATCGTGTGCCAGTTCTCCTCCACGAAGCCCCGGGGGTCCACGTGGAAGACCTGCTTCTGGATCTCCGGCTTGCCCGCCCGGCACTGCCAGGCGTAAATGCCCTCGTGGCCGGCGATGTAGAGGGGGATGAAGTCCGACTCCGGGTTCGCCTGGCAGTACTGGACCATGCCGGGGTTCGGCGTCGTGCTGGTGTCGGCTTTGCCGCAGTTCAGGTTCGCCCCCACGGTGCAGGCCAGCAGCTGCCCCTGGTAGCAGCGGAGGAAGATGCCGGCCGCGGGAGGCTGGAAGGTTGCGACGGGCACCCCTAAGGCCGCCGCCAGCCCCTCGCGGACCGCCTCGGGGAACCTGGGCCCCACGTAGCGGGCGCCCATCTGGTCGATGGTGCCCACCGCCGCGCAGTAGGCGAAGGGATCGTCGTAGGTCACGGGCGGGTCGCTCTCCCAGGCGAACCGCTCGCCGTTGGGCCGCACCTCGACGCTGGACGAACCCTCTACCCACGTGTCCGAGCCGTTGGTGAAGCCGGTCCAGTTGTCCAGGGAGCGCCAGACCATCATCCCGGTGGTAGTGGTCTGCACGACGGTATCGTTGGGGCCAGGGTGCTCGTTCTCCAGCGGCTCGCCCACCACCTCGGGGATCTGGTCGGCCAGTGCCTTGAAGCCCAGCCGGAACTCCGGCCCCGTCTGGGCCGAGACGGAGTCGGGTTGCGCGAGTTCCAGGGCAGCCGCTACCGCCAGGGCCGAGCAGACGGCGGTGCACAGGAAGATCAGGCCCAGGGAGAGATGCCTCATCCTCGATACCTCCTGGAGGTTGTGGATGGTAGTATAGCGCAGCCTCAGACCGAAACAACCGTGGAGCACGGTCGTCTCGATGGCGCCGATCGCCGTGAGAGCACGGCAAGTTGCAGACCAACGCGAGGGGGCGGGCGAAGCTTCGCCTTCCCCCTGGCAAGTGGAGCGAATTGCCCCTATGATTTGACGCGGGTCCAGGGCGCAGCGCCTGGCGGGGTTTGGGGTGCCCCCAAGAATCCTGTACACTCCTATTGGAGGGTGCTGAGGAGACGTACAATGCCGATCTGCCCCGACTGCCGGCGCGACATCGCCGAGGTGACCAGCTGCACCAGGCAGCATTTCCAGCTGGGGAACAAGAAGATCCCCCGGATCCGCTACGGGGACGAGCGGCGGCCGCCGGTGGAGTACTCCTACGAGGAGCGGTGCGACGACTGCGGCGTGGAGGTCGGCGGCTACCACCACCGGGACTGTGCCATCGAGCAGTGCCCCCTCTGCGGTGATTACGCGGCCGTCTGCCACTGCTGGAGCCACCTGCGGTAAGAGGGGCCGGCGCCCGGGTCGCCCCCCTCCCCTCCTCGTTGACAACCTGTAGAGGGCAGCCTACTATTGCCACCGCTACGTTGTACTTCCCCGACCGCCGCCCGAAGGGAGCGCCCATGCCGCCGATCTCCCTGCCAACCTTCATAGCCCGCTGGCAGAGGTCCACCCTCACCGAGCGGAGCGCCGCCCAGTCCCACTTCATCGACCTGTGCCACCTGATCGAGCGGCCCACCCCCGCCGAGGCCGACCCCACCGGCGATTTCTACACCTTCGAGAAGGGGGTGAAGAAAGCGGGTGGGGGCGAGGGCTTCGCCGACGTCTGGAAGAAGGGCTACTTCGCCTGGGAGTACAAGGGGAAGCACAAGAACCTGGACGCCGCCTACCGGCAGCTTCAGCTCTACCGGGACGACCTGGAGAACCCCAAGCTGCTGGTGGCCTGCGACTTCAACCGCTTCGAGATCCACACCAACTTCAACGACACCCCCTCCCGCACCTACCGCTTCGACCTGTCGGACCTGGCCAGCGGCTCGACGGTGATGGGGAGCGCCCTGACCCCCCTGGAGATGCTGAGGTCGGTCTTCACCGACCCGGACCGGCTCCGGCCCGAACACACCACCTCCCAGGTCACCGAGGAGGTGGCGGCGCAGTTCGCCCTCCTGGCCGAGAGCCTGCGGAAGTACGGCGCCAACCCGGAGGACGCCGCCCGCTTCCTGATGAAGCTGCTCTTCTGCCTCTTCGCCCAGGACGTGGGTCTGCTGCCCGGCCACCTGTTCACCCAGCTGGTGGACCGAACCCGCGGCCGCTCGGCGGAGTTCACCGCGCGGCTCCGAGAGCTGTTCAGGGCCATGTCCACGGGCGGCTCCTTCGGCTGGGAGGACGTGCCCTACTTCGACGGCGGCCTCTTCTCCGACGACGCGGCCATCGACCTCTCCTCCGACGACATGGACCGGCTCTCGCTGGCCTGCAGGATGGATTGGGCGGCGGTCGAGCCGGCCATCTTCGGGACCCTCTTCGAGCGCAGCCTGGACCCGGACAAGCGATCCCAGCTGGGGGCTCACTACACCTCCCGCGAGGACATCATGGAGATAGTGGAGCCGGTGCTGATGGCCCCCCTGCGGAGGGAGTGGGCGGGACTTAAGGAGGAGATCGCGGCGCTGCTGGCAGCGGGGAAGAGGGAGGAGGCGCAGGGGCTTCTGGAGGGCGTCTCCCGGCGGCTCGCGGGGGTGCGGGTGCTCGACCCCGCCTGCGGGAGCGGCAACTTCCTCTACGTGGCCCTCAAGCAGCTGCTGGGTCTGGAGAAGGAGGCGATCGTCTTCGCCGCGGCCAGCGGCCTGGAGGGCTGGACGCCCCGTGTGAGTCCCGACCAGCTCCACGGGATCGAGGTCAACCCCTACGCCCACGAGCTGGCCCAGATCGCCATCTGGATCGGCTACCTCCAGTGGATGCACGACAACGGCTTCCCGGTGGAGGAGCGGCCCATCCTACGGCCGCTGGACAGCGTGCTCCAGATGGACGCCATCCTCGCCCACGATGCGACGGGCCGGCCGGTGGAGCCCGCATGGCCCGAAGCCGACGTGATCGTGGGGAACCCTCCCTTCCTGGGAGGCAACAAGATCCGCCAAGGATTGGGAGACCAGCACCTTGAATCGCTGTTCGCCCTCTATAGTGGCCGAGTCCCTGCCTTCGCCGACCTTGTGTGCTACTGGTTCGAGCGAGCTAGAGCTTTGATAGAGCAGGGAAAGGTACAGCGGGTTGGCCTTCTCGCCACCAACTCGATCCGGGGTGGAGCAAATCGGCGGGTGTTGGAGCGGATAAAGGAGACAGGCGACATTTTCATGGCCTGGAGCGACCGTCCCTGGATCTTGGACGGGGCAGCAGTCCATGTCTCCATGGTCGGATTCGACGATGGGAACGAGGTCGAGCGACTACGCGATGGCCATAAGGTCGCACGCATCAACGCAGATCTGACCGCAAGGGCCGACCTGACAACCGCGAGGCCTCTCGCCGAGAATACTGGAATCTGCTTCAGAAGCGACGAAAAGGGTGGGCCGTTCCACATCGACGACACGACTGCCCGAAGAATGCTCGCTGCTCCCATCAATCCGAACGGACGGCCCAACGCAGATGTGGTCCGCCCATACGTCAATGCCCTGGACCTGACTCGTGGGGCAAGAAACGTCTGGATTATCGACTTTGGATGCGACGCCTCTGAGGAGGAGGCTGCCCTGTACGAACTCCCATTCGAGTACGTGAGCCACGTAGTGAAACCAGTTCGAAACAAAGGGAGGAATGAGCGCGAGAAAACCTACTGGTGGCTTCATCGTCGTCCCGCTCCAGACATGCGACGGGCTGTATCCGGCTTGAGCCGCTTCATCGTCACACCGATGGTAGCCAAGCACCGCGTGTTCGTTTGGCTGGATGGTAAGGCCATTCCTGACCACCAGCTACATTCAATCGCCCGCGCCGACGACTACTTCTTCGGCGTTCTACAATCCAAGCTCCATGAGTTGTGGGCGCTGCGCATGGGAACCTCGCTCGAAGATCGCCCCCGATACACCCCCACCACCACCTTCGAGACCTTCCCCTTCCCCTGGCCGCCGGGCAGGGAGTCCCAGGGCGATCCTCGGGTGCAGGCCATCGCCGCCGCCGCCCGGGAGCTGGTGGAGCTGCGGGACCGCTGGCTGAACCCGGAGTGCGCCACCGAGGCGCAGCTGAAGGAGCGCACCCTCACCAACCTGTACAACCGGCGGCCCGAGTGGCTCAAGATCGCCCACCGCAGGCTGGACGAGGCCGTCCTGGATGCCTACGGCTGGCCCCACGACCTCTCCGACCAGGAGATCCTGGAGCGGCTCCTGGCCCTCAACCTGGAGCGGGCGGCTCACAGGTGACAGAAACCGCTTCGGCCCGACGGCGCGCCGGTAGTCCAGTGCTCCGTCACGGTGATTTCGAAGCGTAGGGCGGGGCCCTGTGCCCCGCCGCCCGCCGGCCGAAAGTCTCGACGCTGTAGGGCGGGGGCTTGTCCCCCGCCGCCTGCTCTGCGATGGCAGGTCGGCGGCAGGGCAGAGCGCCCTGCCCTACGTCCCTTCGCCCCGACGCCTCTCAGCGGATGCTTTGCTCTCGGTTGCCGCTGGCAACGGGGGAGGGTTGCCCTTGCCGGCAGGGAAGGGCGAAGCATTCCGCTGCAGCGGAATGCTTCGCCCCTACGACGGGCCCGGCTCCGTGATCTCCGAATCTTGAACCGCCCCTCTCGGCGTCGCGTTGACGGCGGCGAACCAGCGGGGTATGCTCCTATTGGGATGGTTGATTCCATCATATAGGCGCAAAAGCGGGCATTTCGTTCGAGGCATATGACTTTCTATATACTAGAGATAGCAGTGGTCGCCCTGCTGGTGATGGGCATCGTCTGGGTGGTACGCACCACGTGGGCGGCCGGAAAAGACGGCGATGTTCCCGGTAGCCTGGTCGGCCGTGATGACGACGGGTTCTGGCTCGGCGGCATCCTCTACTACAATCCCAACGACCCTGCCCTCCTGGTGCCCAGGCGCTTCGGCATTGGCTGGACCCTCAACCTCGGCAACCCACGAAGCTGGCTCCTGCTCACAGCTATGGTGGCCCTGGCGGTGGTGCCGGCGGTCATCAAGCGCATCGGCTGACGCGAGGCCGTGGTAGGATATTCCCTCACCAACTGCCGAGGAGGCGCACATGGCCGATAACGTCCTGGCACAGACGATTCGACGGGAAGTGGATGCGATCCCCCTGGTCGATACCCACGAGCATATCCGTCCCGAGCAGGAGCGGCTGGCCCAGCGGCTCGACCTCTTCTATCTCTTTCCCCACTATGCCTCTTCCGACCTGATCTCCGCGGGGATGCCGGTTGCGGATCTGCTGGAGGTGCGCGATCCCTCACGGCCGCTGGGGGAGCGCTGGTCCAAGTTCGCTCCCTACTGGGAGAGGATGAAGAACACGGGCTACGGACGAGCCCTCCTGATCGCAGCGCGGGATCTCTTCCAGGTTGCCACCATCGATCGGGATAGTTACGAACTGCTGTCGGAGCGGCTTCAAGCCTCGAATCGGGCGGGGTGGTATTCCCACGTGCTCCGGGACCTGGCCAATATCGAGTCCTCGATCGTGGACCTCGAGACCACCGAGGTGGACCGAGCGCTGTTTCATCCCGCCGTTCGGTTCGACAACTTCATCATGGCAAGGTCGAGGGTCGACCTTCGACAGCTGGAAAAGAGCACGGGCGTAGCCATTCACTCGCTGGACGATCACCTGCGGGCCCTCGACGCCGCCTTCGAGCAAGCGGTTCACGGTGCCCGGCAACAAGATCCTGGCCTTCGGTGGGGACTATCGAATAGTGGAGGGGGCCTACGCTCACGCGTCGATGGCGCGGGACGGCGTGGCGCAGGTCCTGACGGAGAAGGTCCAGGAGGGCTATCTCACGGAGGATGAGGCCCTCGATCTGGCGCGGAGGATGCTCCACGACAACGGCTACGAGCTTTTCAACCTCGGCACCCTATCGAGCTCCGCGCCGAACAGCGCCGGCTGAAGAGACCCCGGTACCTCTCAGAGCACCATCCTCATCGTAGGGACGCAGAGCCACGTGGCTCTGCGCCCGCCCTACCGGAAGAAGGCAATTTCACCCTTTACCGCGAAGCCCTCGCAACGGGCTTGACGCGTAAGCGATTGCTTACGTATAATCACCGCATGGCAACGACTACCGAACACAAACCCGAGGTCTTTGAAGCAATCAGCCATCCCGCGCGGCGACGTATGCTCGACCTCCTCGCCGAGGGCGACCACCCTGTCAATGCGATTGCGGGACACTTCGAGATGAGCCGCCCGGCCGTCTCCCAGCACCTCCGCCTTCTGCTCGATGCCGGTCTCGTGACCGAGCAGCGGCACGGCCGGGAGCGCCGCTATCGGCTCGCCCCCGAGCGGCTCAGCCCAGTGCGCGACTGGATCGCTCACTACGAGCGGTTCTGGGACGACCATCTGCAGCGCCTTCAGGAGCAACTAGCGAAAGGGAGTGAACGATGACGGAGAGTATTCGAAGAGAGATATTGTATCCGCAGCCCCGAGAAGAGGTCTGGCGGGCGCTCACGGACAGCGCCGTCCTCGCCGAGTGGCTGATGCCCAACGACTTCGAGCCACGCGTTGGCCATCGCT
>JAJZQR010000083.1 GCA_021806765.1 Chloroflexota bacterium
CTTCGGAGGAATGGCAAGCTCGGTACCGTCGAGAGCGCCCTACGCAGCCTCGGCAACCTCTCCTCTCTCGATAGGATACCCTGCAGATCGCCAGGCATTGAAGCCGCCTGCTATCACGCTGACCCTGGTGTATCCCGCCTGCAGCATCGTCAGCGCCGCCCGGGCGCTGGAACTCTCCTCAGCTCAAGTTCAATACAGAATGACATCCTGGTTCCGGGGCAGAGTGAAGTACTCCTCGGGCGGCCCGGAGACAGGGATGTTCACCGCCCCGGGGATGTGGGCCTCCTGGTACTCCTCGTCTGCGCGGACGTCCACGAAGATGGCGGAGCCCCGGTCGAAGCTCCTGTTCGCCTCCGGTAGAGGAGTACGATGGACCTGATCGGTGCTTGTCGGCACGGGCATGGCGAACCTCCTTTCAGCACCGTAGCTGCCTGCATTCATCATCTTCTCACGGCAGGGGCAATCGTTGTGCCAATAGAGGGAGCCCCGATGGGCCCGACAGTGCCCGCGACCTTGACTTGAAAGGGATCCCTACTTCTGGTATAGTAGCTGGCGGAGTGGAGTCCTGTTCGCAATGGCTCCGTACCTTTAATCCGGTCCTGTGAGGCCGGGAAGGAGTAAGCGATGGCACGACCCGTAGTGGTACCTCTTGCCCGATCTTCGCCGGGGCGAGAGGGATTTTTTTTGCCTTGCGTGGGAGGGAGCCGTGGTTAGCAAGATCATCATGACGGCCGATGACGTGCGCCGTGCCCTCACCCGGATGGCCCACGAGATCGTGGAGTGGAATCAGGGTACCGACCGGCTGGTGCTGGTGGGGTTGCGGACCCGAGGGGTGCCTCTGGCCCATCGTATTGCTGCTCGCATCGAGGAGTTCGAAGGGGTGCGGGTGCCCCTGGGGCAGCTGGATATCACTCTGTACCGCGACGACGTGATGACTCGGGGCCCCCTACCCCTGGGGCCCACGGCCATTCCGGTGGACATAACCGAGAAGCGGATCGTCCTGGTGGACGACGTCCTGTACACCGGTCGCACCATCAGAGCGGCCATGGATGCCCTGATCGACCACGGCCGCCCCGAGGTGATCCGGCTGATGGTGCTGATCGATCGTGGCCACCGGGAACTGCCCATTCGTGCCGACTTCGTGGGAAAGAACATGCCAACCTCTCTGGAAGAGGATGTCCACGTCCGCCTGGTGGAGGTGGACGGGGCGGACGAGGTGCTGTTGACTCGGTAAGAAAGGAGACCAGCGATGGCAGAGACCGTTCTGGACGGCCGTACCAACCCTGAGGTCGCTCCTGCACGAGTAACCGCCGAGCCTGGACCGGAACCGTTCCGGCGGCGGCACGTGCTCGATCTGGACGACTTTACCGCTGGGGAGATCCGCCGGGTGCTGGACACCGCGGATATCATGAAGGATATCCTCCTTCGCCCCATCAAGAAGGTCCCAACCCTTCGGGGCAAGACGGTGGTCACCCTTTTCTATGAGGCCAGCACTCGGACCCGGGTTTCCTTCGAGGTGGCGGCCAAGAACCTGGGTGCCGACACCGTCAGCGTTGCGGCCAGCGCCAGCAGCGTCAGCAAGGGGGAGTCGCTGGTGGATACCCTCTGCACCCTTCAGGCGCTGGGGGCCGACGCCGTCGTCATCCGCCATTCCTACTCGGGTGCCCCCTACCTGGCGGCCAGGGTCCTCAAGGGGTCGGTGATCAACGCCGGCGATGGCTGGCACGCCCACCCCACCCAGGGGTTGCTGGACGCCTACACGGTGCGCAGCAAGCTGGGGGATCTGACGGGCCGGCGGGTGGTGATCCTGGGAGACGTCCTGCATAGCCGGGTAGCGAGGTCGGCCATCTGGTCCCTGACCAAGCTGGGGGCTGAGGTTACCGTTTGTGGTCCGGCCACGCTGCTGCCCTCCTGGTGGATGCGAACCGCGGCCGAGAACGATGGTCAGGTGATGCCGGGGCTGAAGCTGTCCACAGATCTGGACCGGACCATCGAGGGGGCGGACGTGGTGATGGCGCTGCGGCTGCAGTTGGAGCGGATGCAGGCCGGACTGCTCCCCAGCGTGCGGGAGTACGTCCGGATGTACCAGCTCGACTCGGGGCGGCTGGCCCGGGCCAAGCCCGATGCCCTGGTGATGCACCCTGGCCCCATGAACGAGGGGATAGAGATCGCCCCCGACGTGGCCCACGGCGTCCAGTCGGTGGTGGAGGAGCAGGTGGCCAACGGGGTTGCCATACGGATGGCCCTCCTCTACCTGCTGATCGGCCCCAACGTCAACCTTCCGTTCGAGGGGGAGAAGCGATGAGCGACTTGTGGATAATCAACGGCCGGATGGTTGACCCGAGCCAGGGGGTGGACGGCCCCGCCAATCTGCGGATCGTTGACGGCAGGGTGGAGGAAGTGGGAGAGATCACTCCACCGTGGGATCTGCCGGCCGAAGGATTGATCGACGCCCAGGGCAAAGTTGTCTGTCCCGGCTTCGTGGACGTACACGTTCACCTGCGCCAGCCCGGCTACGAGGATAAGGAGACGATTGCCTCGGGTACCCGGGCCGCCGCGGCCGGCGGCTTTACCACGGTGGTGGCCATGCCCAACACCAGGCCCACCATCGACAGCAGAAGCGACGTGGAGTTCGTGCTGGAGACGTCCCGTCGCGAGGGGGCGGTGCGAGTCTTCACCACCGGCACGGTGACCAAGGGGCAGAAGGGCGAGGAGTTGTCCGAGTTGGGGGAGATGGCCGAGGCCGGGGCGGTGGCCTTCACTGACGACGGCCACGTGGTGGCCAACCCGAAGCTGATGCGCTACGCCCTGGAGTACTCCCGCATGTTAGGCCGCCCGGTGGCCCAGCACTGCGAGGATCCGCAGCTGGCGGCCGGCGGCTACATGCACGAGGGCCGCATCTCGGCTCTGCTGGGACTGCGGGGTATCCCCGCCGCCGCGGAGGAGTCGATCGTAGCCCGGGACGTAGCCCTCAGCCGGCTGACGGGCGGCCACGTCCACTTCCAGCACGTGAGCACGGCCGGGTCGGTGGAGTTGATCCGGGCGGCGAAGGCGGAGGGTTTGCCGGTGACGGCCGAGGTTACCCCCCACCACCTGCTGTTGACCGAGGATTGGGTTGCCGGTGGCAAGTGGACCTCCTCCTCGGTGCTGGAGAGGTGGGGCCGGATCCCCACCCATCCCTACGACACCAACACCCGGGTCGCGCCGCCCCTGCGCAGCGAGGCCGACGCGGAGGCGCTCCTGGGCGCTCTCAAGGAAGGTCTCTTCGATGCCATCGCCACGGACCACGCGCCCCACACGGTGGTGGACAAGGAGTGCGAGTACGGCATGGCAGCCAATGGGATCTCGGGCCTGGAGGCGGCGCTGGGGGCGCTGATGACCCTGGTCCACAGGGGCGAATTGGACCTGGCGACGCTAATCCGCTATCTTACCGTGGAGCCGGCCCGGCTGATGAAGCTCCCCTACGGCACCTTACAGAAGGGCGCCCCGGCGGACATCACCATCTTCGACCCCGACGCCGAGTGGACGGTGGACCCAGCGGGGTTCCTCTCCAAGGGGAGGAACACTCCACTCGTCGGTGTGAACTTGCGGGGCAAGGTGAGTGTGACCCTGGTTGGTGGGAAGGTGGCCTACCGAAGTGCTGAGTGCTGAGTGCTGAGTGCTGGAGATGTCGAAGGTCGAGCGTTTTGAAGACCTGGCGGCCTGGCAACAGGCACGAGAGCTGACCCGGGCCATTTACACCGTTTCCGGCGATGGCCGATTCGCGAAAGACTGGGGGCTGTCGGGACAAATCCAGAGGGCAGCCGTCTCTGTGATGTCGAATATTGCTGAGGGGTTCGAGCGCTACCGATGGGCGGAGTTTCATCAGTTTCTTTCCATGGCAAAGGGCTCTTGTGCTGAGGTGCGTAGTCAATTGTATGTAGCCAGAGACCTGGGGTACGTGGATGATGCAAGTTTCCGGCGGCTCATGAGCAAGGCTCAAGACGTCGGGCGGCTGATCGGTTCCCTGCGTGCGTCCCTCGAGGAGAAGCACAAGCCTCCCGATGCGAGCACGCAACCCAGCACTCAGCACTCAGCACTCAGCACCAAGAAGAGGGCACCGTGAGCAAGAAACTCGCGATTCTCGTGTTAGAGGACGGATCCACCTTCATCGGGACGCCATTTGGGGCGGAGGTGGAGGCCGAGGGGGAAGTCGTCTTCAACACCAGCATGACCGGCTACCAGGAGGTGTGCACCGATCCCTCCTATCGGGGCCAGATGGTGGTGATGACCCATCCCCAGATAGGCAACTACGGCATCAGTGCGGCGGCCAACGAGTCCACCCGTCCCTGGGTGGCCGCTCTGATTGTGAGGGACTACGCCCCCTACCACCACCACTGGCAGAGCGAGGCCAGTCTGGGGGACTGGCTGGCGCGAGCCGGGGTGCCGGGGCTACAGGGGATCGACACGCGGGCGCTGACTCGGGTGCTGCGGACCCAGGGGACCATGCGGGCGCGGCTGTTCCAGCGGGAGGCGGTGCCGGAAGATCCCGAACTGGAGCGGATGCTGGAGGCTGTCCAGCAGGTCAGGTCCCTATCGGAGAAGGATCTGGTGGGCGAGGTCAGCGGGGCCGGAGCGCAGGCAGACGTGCTGCGGGTGGGCCGGCCCGGGTCGGGTCCCCACGTCGTGCTGCTGGATTACGGTGTCAAGCACAACATCATCCGATCGCTGGTCCAACGGGGGGCCAGGGTGACCAACGTGAGCCACCTGGCGACGGCCAGGGAGATCCTGGATCTGAACCCGGACGGGGTGCTGCTGTGCAACGGTCCGGGCGACCCGGCGAGCCTGGGCCAGACGGTCGAGGCCGTGCGGGGGCTGCTGCAGACCCGTCTTCCGATGATGGGCATCTGTCTGGGGCACCAGATCCTGGGATTGGCCGCGGGCGCCACCACCAGCCGGCTGAAGTTCGGGCACCATGGCGGCAACCACGCCGTCAAGGACCTGATTACGGGCAGGGTGGACATCACCTCCCAGAACCACGAGTTCCAGGTGGACGCCGGCTCCCTTCCGCCCGACAGCGGCTTCTTTGTGAGCCGGGTAAACCTGAACGACGGGTCCGTCGAGGGGCTGGCACATCCTTCCCTGCCCGTTTTCTCGGTGCAGTACCATCCCGAGGGAAGCCCCGGGCCGCAGGATAACCAGTACCTGTTCGATCAGTTCCTGGAGATGGTCAAGAATGGAAGATAATCCGATCAAGAAGGTGCTGGTGATCGGCTCCGGGCCGATCGTCATCGGACAGGCGGCGGAGTTCGACTACGCCGGCACCCAGGCCTGCAAGGCGCTGCGGGAGGAGGGGATCACCACCGTCCTGGTGAACTCCAACCCAGCCACCATCATGACCGACGAGGAGATCGCGGACGTCATCTACGTGGAGCCCCTCACGGTGGAGGTGCTGGCCCGGGTGATCGAGCGAGAGAGACCCGATGGTCTGCTGCCCACCCTGGGTGGACAGACGGGCCTCAACCTGGCGGTTGAGGTGGCCGACGCCGGCATCCTGGACAGGTACGGGGTGCGGTTGCTGGGGACTCCTCTGGAGACCATCAAACGGGCCGAGGATCGGGAGCTGTTCAAGAAGATGCTCCAGGAGATCGGGGAGCCGATCCCGGAGAGCGTCATCGCCCACTCGGTGGCCGAGGCGCGGGCCTTCGCCCAGGAGATCGGCTACCCGTTGATCATCCGCCCGGCCTACACCCTGGGTGGCACCGGTGGGGGCATCGCCAACGAGGAATCGGAGCTGGAGAGGGTGGTCCAGGGCGGGCTGGACGCCAGCCCCATCCACCAGGTGCTGGTGGAGAGGTCCCTCATCGGCTGGAAAGAGATCGAGTACGAGGTGATGCGGGACGCGGCCGACAACTGCATCACCATCTGCAACATGGAGAACATCGACCCGATGGGGGTCCACACCGGGGATTCCATAGTGGTCGCCCCCAGTCAGACCCTGCCCGACAAGGAGTACCAGATGCTCCGGTCGGCCTCCTTGAAGATCATTCGGGCGCTGGGCATCCAGGGGGGCTGCAACATCCAGTTCGGGCTGGACCCGCGATCCACTCAGTACTGCGTGATCGAGGTCAATCCCAGGGTGAGCCGCTCCTCGGCCCTGGCCTCCAAGGCCACCGGCTACCCCATCGCGCGGGTGGCAGCGAAGATCGCCGTGGGGCGGCGGCTGGACGAGATCCCCAACGCGGTCACTCAGCAGACCACAGCAGCCTTCGAGCCCACCCTGGACTACCTGGTGATCAAGATACCTCGCTGGCCTTTCGACAAGTTCCCCAGCGGTGACCGGACCCTGGGGACCCAGATGAAGGCTACTGGCGAGGTGATGGCGATAGACCGTTCCTTCGAGGCCGCGCTGCAGAAGGCGGTCCGATCCCTGGAGCAGGGGGACCGGAGCCTCCTGTGGGAGGACCCCTCCTGGAAAGAGGGGAGCCCCGAGGAGGTGATGGAGAGGCTCCGGCAGCTGATCGCCGTCCCCAACGACCGGCGGCTGTGGGCCCTGATGGCCGCCCTGCGTCGGGAGATGGCTCCGGCGGAGATCTACCGGATCTCGGGCATCGATCCCTTCTTCCTGTCGAAGCTTTCCAGGATCGTCTCCATGGAGCGGCGGCTGCTGGGCGAGAGGATGACGACGGACCTGATGGCGGAGGCGAAGCGGCTCGGCTTCTCCGACGGCCAGGTCGGCACCCTGGCCGATCTGTTGCCGGAGCAGGTCAGGGAGTTGAGGAAGAGTTGGGGTATCGTGCCGGTCTACAAGATGGTGGATACCTGCGCCGCCGAGTTCGCCGCGGCCACCCCCTACTTCTACAGCAGCTACGAGACGGAGAACGAGGCCCCGCCCCTGGAGGGGGAGGCCACCCTGGTGATCGGCTCCGGCCCCATCCGAATCGGCCAGGGGATCGAGTTCGACTACTGCAGCGTTCGGTCGGCGATGGAGTTGAAGGCGGCGAAGGTCCACTCCATCATGGCCAATAGCAACCCGGAGACGGTGAGCACCGACTTCGACGCGTCGTCCCGGCTCTACTTCGAGCCGCTGGACGAGGAGAGCGTGCGGGACATCCTGGATAACGAGGCAGGGCTGAGGACTGAGGACTCAGGACTGAGTGTGGAGCTTTCCTCTCAGTCCCCAGTCCTCAGCCCTCAGTCCTTCGCCGACAATGGGAACGGCGGGGTGGTGCGCGCGCCGGGGGTGATCGTCCAGTTCGGCGGGCAGACGGCGATCAACCTGGCGGCGAAGCTGGAGAGGGCCGGGTCGAGGATCCTGGGGAGCGGGGTGGAGGCCATAGACCTGGCGGAGGACCGTCGCCGCTTCGAGGACTTCCTGAACAAGCTGGGCATTCCTCAGCCGCCCGGCGCCGGTGTCACCAACCTGGAGGAGGCGCTGCGCACGGCCCAGACCATCGGCTATCCGGTGCTGATCCGGCCCTCCTACGTGCTGGGCGGCCGGGCGATGGAGATCGTCCACAACGCCAGCGAGATGGTGCGCTACGTGTCGGCCGTCACCGAGTACTCCCAGGGGCGCCCCTTCCTGATCGACAAGTATCTGGGCGGCAAAGAGGTGGAGGTGGACGCCATCTGCGATGGGGAGCAGGTGCTGATACCCGGCATCATGCAGCACATCGAGAGGGCCGGCGTCCACTCGGGCGACAGTATGGCGGTTTACCCGGGCCTGGACCTGACCGTCCGGGAGACCGACGCCATCGTCGATTACACCACCAGCATCGGGTTGGCCCTCGGGGTGCGGGGGCTGATGAACGTCCAGTACGTGATCTACCAGCGGGAGGTGTTCGTGCTGGAGGTGAACCCTCGGGCCAGCCGGACGGTGCCCTTCCTGAGCAAGGTGACCGGCGTGCCCATGGTGAAGGTGGCGACCCGGGTGATGCTGGGCGAGAGCCTGGCTCAGCAGGGATACCGGGGAGGGCTCTGGCCGGAGCGGAATCTCGTGGCGGTGAAGGCTCCTGTCTTCTCCATGAGCAAGCTCGCCATGGTGGACACCTACCTGGGACCCGAGATGAAGTCCACGGGAGAGGTGATGGGGGTTGACCTGGAGTTCTCCCCGGCCCTGGTGAAGGCGCTTATGGCCGCCGGTCTGATGTTGCCTCCCACGGGGGCGCTACTTTTCTCCGTCAGCGATCGCGACAAGCCCGAGGCGCTGGACATTGCCCGGCGCTTCCACGAGTTGGGTTACGAACTGTACGCCACCGAGGGCACGGCCCGATTGTTCGAGGCGGTGAGGCTGCCGGTCCAGGTGATCACCAAGAAGCTGGACGAGGGGCATCCCAACGTGATGGACGTGATCTGCGAGGGCCGGGTTCAAGGGGTGGTGAACACTATGACCGGGGATAGGGTCCCGATGCGGGACGGTTTCGAGATCCGCCGCGCGGCGGCCGAGCACCGGGTACCCTGCTTCACTTCCCTGGACACGGCGCGGGCGGTGGCCGAGTCGCTGGCCTCTCGGGGGCTGAACTACAACGTCTGGCCGCTGAGGGAGTATCGGGAGAACACCCAGCGGGTGCGGCCGAGCCGGGCCTGGGAGAGGGGAAACTGAAACTCGAGACCGCCGAGATAATCGAAAACCGCCAGATCACCGCCGACCTGTGGGAGATCGGGCTGCGGGCACCTCAGATCGCCCGTGAGTCCCTCCCGGGGCAGTTCATCCACGTGCGGCTGTGGGATGGGATGGACCCGTTGCTGCGCCGGCCGATGAGCCTCTACCGGATCGGGTCGGAGACGGTGGATCTATTGGTGAGGCCGGCGGGACGCGGCAGCCGGATGATGGTGGAGAAGGCCGTGGGGGAGAGCCTGGATTGCATGGGTCCCCTGGGTAACGGCTTCACCGTGCATCCCAGCAGCCGCAACCTCTTGATGGTCGGCGGCGGCAGCGGGATTGGCCCCCTGGTGGCCCTGGCCGACCACGCCGTGGCTAGAGGGCTCTCGGTGGTGCTTCTGTTTGGCTTCCGGTCGGCCGATCGGGTGTACCCCAACGGACTGCTGTCGTCTGAGGTGGAGTACGTCGTCGCCACCGACGACGGCTCGGTGGGGCACCACGGCCTGGTGACCGACCTGGCCCGGGACTACCTGGGATGGGCCGATGCGGTGTACGCCTGCGGACCGAAGCCGATGTTCCTGTCGCTGCTCGACATAACCCGAAGAGCGAGGCTCCAGAAGCCGGTGCAGGTTTCTCTGGAGGAGCACATGGCTTGCGGTGTGGGGGCCTGCTTCGGCTGCGTCGTGGAGACTCGGCGGGGCGAGATGAAGAGCGTCTGCCAGGACGGCCCCGTCTTCGAGATGAGAGAACTGGTGTGGGGCTAAGACGAGTTCTGAGTTCTGGGTTCTGAGTTCTGAGAAAAGCCCAGAACTCAGAACCCAGAACTCAGAACCCAGAACGAGGAATGGCCTTGGATCTATCGGTAGAGCTGGCGCCCGATCGAAAAGAGGGGCTGCGTCTGCAGAACCCGGTGATGGTGGCCTCCGGCTGCTTCGGCTGGGGCACCGAGTACGCCAGTCTGATGGACATCCAGCGGTTGGGGGCTATCCTCTCCAAAGGGACGACCCTCCGCCAGCGGCGAGGCAATCCGATGCCCCGGCTGGCGGAGACACCCGCCGGAATGCTGAATGCCATCGGCCTCCAGAACATCGGGGTGCGCCGGGTCATCTCCGAGAAGGCACCCGTCTGGGCTACCTGGAAGGTGCCGGTGCTCGTGAACGTGGCCGGAGACGACGTGGACGAGTTCTGCGAGTGTGCCCGGTTGCTGGACGGGGTGCCCGGCGTGGCGGGGATCGAACTGAACGTCTCCTGTCCCAACGTTCGGGCCGGAGGGGCCGTCTTCGCCTGTGACCCGTACGCCGCGGCGGAGGTTACCGCCGCCGTGCGTCGCTCGACCACCCTCCCCCTGATGGTGAAGCTCTCCCCCAACGTGGGCGACATCGTGGCCATTGCCCTGGCCGTAGAGGAGGCCGGAGCGGACAGCCTGTCGCTGATCAACACCCTGGTGGGGATGAAGATCGACGTCAGGCGGCGGCGTCCCTTCCTGGGGAACGTCACAGGGGGACTCTCCGGCCCTGCTGTGCGGCCCGTGGCGGTGCGGATGGTGTATCAGGTGGCCCAGGCCGTCCACATCCCCATCGTGGGGCTGGGAGGGATCACCTCTACCGAGGATGCCCTGGAGTTTCTGATGGCCGGAGCCTCGGCCATCCAGGTGGGGACGGCCATCTTTGTCGATCCCACCATTCCGCTGCGGATCGTCGATGGTCTCGCCGGGTTCATGGAGGGGGAGGGGTTGTCCCACCTGAGCCAGCTGGTGGGTGTTGCCAATCCTCACTACCTCGGCCCTGAGAAGCCGGCTCTGTAAGGGCGATCGGCTTGTGGATGACACACCTTCTGATGAAGCGCTCAAAGAAAAGGGGGTTGATATCGCTAAGGGCGATATCAACCCCCTTTTCGCTTCTGCGGCCAACCGACCGTTCTCCGGCCGGCTGCGGCGCTGCCCACCTTGGCAGGGAGCAGGGAAAAGCAGGATACGTTCCAGCGCAGGCCCTATTTGTCATGGGGTACTGTACGGTGAATTGCGGAAACAGGATGTCCCGCATCATGTCACGCTGAGCAGCAGCGAAGCATCTCCTCGTCACTGCGACTGGACGCTGAGGTCCACGAGTGCGTCGTGACGGAACGGTTTCAAATGGTCGCAAGGTATCAAGGAATTAGTTGGTCATGCCGATTATTACCTTGAATCAACCGGCCCCGAGGAGAAAGACCATGAGAGATATCGTCTCCGCGGATCACAGGCGTCGCTCCATCAATCCCGGCGATTGGTCCCTTAAGTCGAAGCTCGCGATCTTCACTCTGGCAGTCTCGTTGGTTCCTGTGCTTGTCCTCAGCTATGTGGACAGCATTCGGGTTCGTGAGGCGCTGGTGAACCACTCGGATCCCATGGCCGGTTCAGTCCTGGTCGTCGTGGCTGTCACCCTGCTGTTGTCAGGGCTCCTTTCCTTTGTGGTGGTGGTCTCGGTGGTCAATCCTCTTCGGCGGCTGGCCGAGGACGCGGATAGACTGGCCCTCGGCGATTTGGAGAGAACCTCCGCCGAGAAGGGACTGTCTCGTCTGAACGGGACGGTCGTCGCTGGGGTGGAGGCGGGACCGCCGGCCGGTGACGCCGGCGCCGACGAGCGGGTCTGCGGGGAAAGGAGGCAGCTGGCCAGCAGGATAGCCTCCGAAGAGTTGGTGGTGGCTGCGGCCGCGGGGCTGAGACACGATCCCAAGGCGGTTCACCAGCTGCTGGTGAACCATTGGAAGTCCAACTCCAGCTTCACCGGGGTCTTTGCCATGGACGCCACGGGCAAGTGCGTCGCGGCGGCGAACCCGAAGATGGTGGGGAACAGCTACGATTTTCGGCCATACTTTCAGGAAGCAATGCGGGGGAATCTCTACACCTCTGACATATCCTTGAGCGTAGATACCCTTTCCCCCCAGGTGGTTCACAGTGCTCCCATCAGGTACGGTGGCCGGATCGTGGGGGCCCTGGCGTTGCGCAGTGATGCCTCGGAGGAGTTCAGGCTCTCGCCCACTGGCCGGATGTCTTCCCAGGGGAACGAAGTGGAGAGTCTGAGGGAGGCCTTTGTTCGGGTGCGCATGTACCTGGTGCGCCTCTCCATGGTAGTGGATCGAGTGGCTGCCGGCGACCTCAGCCAGGAGGTGCGACCCCAATCCAGCAGGGACATCCTGGGCGTTGCCGTCGACCGGATGGTGGCTCGCCTGGGCGAGGTGGTGGGAGAGGTCAAGCGCACCGCCGAGAGTCTGGCGAGGACCTCCGGCCAGTTGGAGGGAGCGACCGGCCAGACGGGGGCAGCGGTGCAGCAGGTGGCCGACGCGATGCAGAGCATGGCGGCAGGCTCCCAGGAGGTTTCTCGCTCCGCCCAGACCAGCAACGAGGCGGTGAGCCAGCTGAGCCAGGCCATCGAGTCCATTGCTCGAGGGGCGGGGGAGCAGGCTCGCCAGGTGCAGACGGCTTCGGCGGTGGCGACCCAGATGGCGGATCGAGTGGAGCGGGTAGCCGGTAACGCCAGCCAGTTGGCGAAGGCTGGGGACCGGACTAAAGGGGCTGCCGAGCAGGGTGCCAGGGCAGTGGGCGACACGGTGGCGGGTATGGCTGGGATCAAGGAAGTGGTGCTCCATGCGGCTGTCAAGGTGGAGGATCTGGGCAAGCTGGGAGAGAAGATAGGGGCCGTTGTGGAAACCATAGACGACATCGCCGAGCAGACCAACCTGCTGGCCTTGAATGCCGCCATCGAGGCGGCCAGGGCCGGGGAGCACGGTCGGGGCTTCGCCGTGGTGGCCGATGAGGTGAGAAAGCTGGCCGAGAGGTCCCAGAGGGAGACCAGGGCCATAGCGGATCTGATCAAGCAGGTCCAGGGCGGGACGCGTGAGGCTGTGGTGGCGATGGAGTCCGGGTCTTCTCAGGTGGAGGAAGGCTCGAGACGCGCGGAGCAGGCGCATCGGGCTCTGGAAGAGATCCTGGCGGCCGTGGGCTCCATGGCGCAGCAGGTCACCGAGATAGCCGCGGCGGCTCGGGAGATGGCGGCAGGCTCTCACAGCGTGGTGGAGGCCATGGGGGGGATCGACGCGGTGGTGGAGGAGAACACCGACTCCACTCAGGAGATGGCCCGCCAGGCCTCGGTGGTAATGTCGGCCGCGGAATCGGTGGCTGCTGTGGCGGAACAGAACAGTGCATCGACGGAAGAGGTGCTGGCTTCTGCCCAGGAGATGTCGGCCCAGGTGCACGAGATGAGCGCCGAGGCCCAGGAGTTGGCCGCTACGGCCGAGAAGCTGCGAGAGATCGTCGCCCGCTTCAAGCTGCAGATCGCTCAGGTGGACCGTCCTAACCGGGCCGAGCCGCCCAAAGTGGTGGCGCTGGCTCGGGCGAGCCGGTAGATAGGGCTAGGGACGGGTCTCAGACCCGCCCCTACGAGGTTCTTGCCGTGTGCTGGGACTACATTGCCGGATCGCCGCCGGCAGCTTCCCGGAGGGCTCGCCGTCGCTTCCAGAGGAACTTGGGGCTGCCCAGAGTCTGCTGGAGGTCATCCAGGTAGGTGTATACCGTCGGGATCAGCACAAGGGTCAACAGAGTGGAGGAGATGACCCCGCCGATCACCACGACGGCCATGGGGGAGCGGGACTCGGCGCCCGACTCCAGTTTCAGGGCCAGGGGGATCATGGCGGTGATGATGGTGGAAGTGGTCATCAGGATAGGCCGAAGGCGGGTGCGGCCCGCTTCCAGTAGCGCCTCCCTCCTCTCCATCCCTCTGCTGCGCAGGGTGTTGGTGTAGTCCACCAGCAGGATGGCGTTCTTGGCCACCAGCCCCATCAGCATGATCATGCCGATCATGGAGAAGACGTTCAGGGTGTTGCCGGTCAGCACCAGCCCCCCGAAGGCGCCGATCAGAGAGACCGGCAGGGCGAGCATGATTGCCAGGGGATAGAGCCAGGATTCGAACAGTGCCACCAGCAGCATGTAGATCAGGAGGACGGAGAGGCTCAGGGCCGAGGTGAGGGCCGCGGTTGCGGCGTCCATCTGGCGCACCGAGCCGCCGACTGTAGCGGTGTAGCCCAGAGGCATCGGAACACCCTTCAGGGCGGTGCGCATATCGGTGGCGATGTCTCCGAGGGGCCTGCTGCCGTCCACCGTCGCGTTGATGGTCAGCACTCTCTGCCGAGCCGAGTGCTGGATGGAGAGAGGGCTGGACGACCTCACCAGCTGGGCCACCTGGCCCAGCAGAACAGTGGTTCCGGCAGGGGTTATTATGGGCATGGATTGGAGTCTGGCGAGATCCAGTCGATCCGAATCTACCGCCACCACGGTGATGTCCATGGAGTCCTGACCCTCGGGCTGCAGTTGGTCTGCCACCGTGCCGCTGATCAGGGTTCTGAGGGTGGAGGCAACCTGCTGGCTGGTAACTCCCAGCTCCGCCATCCTCTGCCGATCCAGCACCGCGCGGATCTCGGGTTGCCCAACCAGGTCGGGCTCTCGGACGTCGACGACCCCGGGCACCCCGCGCACCACCTGACTGATCTGCGGTATCAGTTTCTGGAGGGTGGGGTAGTCCGACCCCATAACGTCGATGCGTACACCTCCACCGCCTCCTCCTCCGAACCCCATGCCCCCCTGGGCGCTGGCTCGGATGGTGGCATCGGGGACGCTGGTGCCTATGCGGCGGATCACGTTCATGATGTCGAAGATCGAGCGTTGTCGCTGCGACTTGTCCACCAGCTGCAATGAGATGCTGGCGCCGCCTCCACCGAAGCCGCCGCCTCCACCTGCACGCACCGTGGTGAACATGTTTTGGATCTCGGGTATCTGCTGGGTCAGCATGCCCTCCACCTGCTTGACGGCCGTGTTGTAGGCATCCAGGCCGGCGCCGGGGGGCAGCGAGACATTAACGTTGACCTGGTTGTCGTCCTCGGCGGGCATGTACTCCGTGCCCAATATGTGGAGGGGGATCAGCGACACGGCGCCCGCGAAAGCTGCCACCGCGATCAGCAGCACCAGGGGGCGGACCCTCAGGGCCACTCCCAGCAATCGGCCGTAGCCGTTAGCCACTCTGGTGTAGTTGCGTTCCCACCAACCTGGGAACCAGGCGAAGGGGTTCCAGCGGGAGTGGCGCTCCTCCCCGTTGGCTTTCATCCATCGCGAGGCCAGCATGGGGGTGAGGGTGAAGGAGATGAAGAGGGAGATCAGAGTCGCCGAGGCGATGGTGAGGCCGTACTCTCGGAACATCTTTCCGATCGTCCCCGACATGAATGCCACAGGGAGGTACACCACCACGTCGGTCAGGGTGATGGCCATGGCCGCCAGGCCGATCTCGCTCCGCCCCTTCAGGGCAGCGTCCTTGGGTTTCTCTCCCAGGTGCAGGTGGCGGTGGATGTTCTCCAGCACCACGATGGAGTCGTCCACCAGGATACCGATGGTGAGGGCCAGTGCCATCATCGAGATGGTGTTGAGGGTCATTCCCGTTGCGTACATCACCAGGAAGGTGGTGACCAGCGAGGTGGGGATCGCCAGGATGACGATCAGGGTGTTACGCCAGGCGTGGAGGAACAGCAGCAGCACTGCGCCGCACAGCACGATGGCGATCACCAGGTCCCTCTCGATGGAATCCAACGCGCTGCGGGTGTACCGGGAGCTATCGTTGCTGATTACAAGCTGTGTGCCTGTCGGCATGGAGTTCTGGAGAGAGGATATGGCTGAACGAAGGCTGTCCGCCACGGCGAGGCTGTTGGCCTCGGAGGACTTGGTGATGCTGATGCCGACGCTCTCCTGGCCGTTCAGTCGCTGGTAGCTGCTGGGATCCTTGTTGCCCTCGGTGACGGTGGCGACGTCCCGGAGGTGGATGGGGCCCGCGGTGGTATTGGCTACGATCAGGTCGCCAAGTTGATCGGTGTTCTGATACTGCCCCTGAGTACGAAGGTTAAGCTGGGTCCGACCCTGATTGATGGCTCCGCCTGGGGTGTTCACGTTCTCCCGGCTGATGACTGAGGTGATGGTGCTGGGAGCGATGCCGTAGGCCTGCAGCTTGGTGTAGTCCACCCGCACCCTGACCTCTCGGACCAAACCGCCAGAAACCGAGACGTCGGCCACGCCCGGGATCGACTGAAGCTTCGGCTGCACCAGGTCGGTGGCCAGACTGTACAGCTGATCCAGGGGCAGCTGACCGGTCAGGGAGACGTTCATGATGGGGAAGGAGTTGGGATCGGCCTTGTTCACCGTGGGGGTGGATGCATCGGAAGGCAGACGGCCGAGAACTGAGGCCACCTTCCTTTCGACGTCCACCGCCCCTTGATTGGCGTCCCATCCGTCCACGAAGGTAATGCTCACGCTTCCGCGGCCCTCCGAGGATGTGGACTCGATAGTGTCCACACCGGAGATGCCGGAGACCGCCTGCTCCAGAGGTCTGACGACGGAGGTTTCCACGTCTTCGGGGGCAGCTCCCGCCCATGAGACGTTGACGTTGACGAAGGGCATGGAGATGGCGGGCATTCGATCTACCTTCAACAGCCCGAAGGAGACGGCGCCCATTATTACCAGCCCGAGGATGAACATGAGAATCGCCAGCGGGCGATTGACCGCTATGCGGGTGAGGCCCATGAAGAGTTGCCTCCTACTACTGTTGCTGCTGGGCGGGGGTGCCCGGCTGCTGTCCTGACGAGCCGGGCCGCTGAGGTTGCTGTTGTCCGGAGGAGCCGGATTGCTGCTGCCTGCCGGACTGCTGAGATTGCTGCTGTCCTGACGAGCCGGGCTGTTGGGATTTGCTCGGGGCGCCCTGCTGCTGATCGGAGGGCTGGCCTCCACCGTTGCTGGCCACCCGCACCGAGTCGCCGTCGTTGAGGCCGCTGAGGCCCACTACGACCACCTGCTCGCCGGCCTTGACCCCGCTCATGATTTCCACGTTGCCGTCGGAGGGGATCCCCTGGACCACCTGCCGCATCTGGGCCTTGCCGTCTGCTACGACGAACACTACGTCCTTGCCGTTTCGCTGGACCACGGCATCCCGCGGCACCAGCAGCGCGTCGTTCCGCTGCTCCGCCGTGATCTTGATGTCGGCGAACATGCCGGGTTTCAGCTTCCCGCCCGAGTCGTCGGGCGTTAGGGTCATGCTGAAGGTGTGGCTCTTGGGGTCTGCAGATGGCGCTATGCTGGTCACCTTGCCGCTGAAGGTCTGGCCCGGATAGGCCGGTACGGTGAGGGCGGCAGAAAGGCCCGGCTTGAGCTGGGACAGGCGAGATTCTTCCACGCTAACCTGGGCCTGCAGATCGCTGCCCACCAGGGTGACGACCGGGGTGGAGGCAGAGGCCAGGGCTCCGGGGGAAACCAGCTTCTGGGTCACCATCCCGTCGAAAGGGGCCACCAGGGTGGCATCGGCCAGGTTGGACTTGGCAGTAGCGAGGGCGGCCTGGGCCACATCTACGCCGGCCTGGGCGATGGCCAGATCGTCGGTCGTGGGACCGTTCTTCAACTGGTCCAGCTTGGCCTGGTAGGCCGCAATATCGGCCTGGGACTTGTCGATCGTGCTCTGGGCCTGCTGGAGGTCCTGGGCCGTGGGGCCGCTCTTCAACTGGTTCAGTTTGCTCACCGCGGCGTTGTAGTTGGCCGTGGCCGAATCCAGGAGACTCTGCGCGGACTGGATCGCGGCTGGTGTGGGCCCCGCTTGCAGTATCTGCAGCTTCTGGACGGCAGCGTCGTAGGCGGCCTTGGCGGCGTCATAGGCATCCTGGACCGAGGAGGAGCTTGTGGCGCTCTTGACTTCGGACAGGCGGCCGTTCTGCGCCAGTTGCCAGTTGTCCTCGGCGCTCGCCAGGTTAGCTTTGGCCGAGACTACGTCCCTCTGAGCGGCGGCCACCTGGTCCGCGGTGGGTCCGGCTTTCACTTGATCGAGAGCCGCCTGGTAGCTCTTCATCGAAGCCGTGTAGCTGTCCACCGATGCCTGGGCCGAGGCCAGAACGTCGGGGGTCGGGCCGTTCTTCAGCCTATCCATGGATGCCTGGTTGGAGGCCAGGTCGGCCTTGGCCTTGTCCAGGGCCGTCTGGGCAGCCTGGATGTCGGAGGCCGTGGCGCCGTTCCTGGTCTGGTTCAGCTTGGCTTTCGCCATGCTCAAGTTGGCCTCGCTCTGCTGGACGGCCAGCTGAAGGGTGCTCTTGTCCAAGGTGGCAATGGTGTCGCCGGCTTTGACCTGGCTGCCCACATCGACCATCAGCTTCTCGAGGCGGCCGGAACTCCTGGGGGCGACGTTGACCTGGGATCCGGATTGGAGGGTGCCCGAGTAGGTGAAGATGAGATTGACCTGCCCCTGGGCGACGGGGGATGCGTTCACCGTTTTACCGGCTCCACCGGACGCCCCTCCGGGCCTTTGTGGTGCGGGTCCGGGAGTCCCTGTTTTCGTTTGGGCTTGAGGCGCAGCGTTGCCGGAAGTATCCGAACAACCCACCACGCTGCCAGTGACCAGAAAAGCTAGGACGATGCCGGTGATGACCCGCGACACAGGATGCTCCTTTCGATTTTGTGTGGCGGCGACCTGAGACTCAAATACTTTCTGGAAGCAGGGCGCAGAAAGGGGCGGAGCCCCGGCCCCGCCCCTTTCCGAGTTCTCTCTCTACTGCTGGCCCAGGTCCGCGGGCCATGCGGCCAGGGTCACCTCAACCTGCTTCTCCTGGCCGCTCCTGCGGATGGTGAGGGTTACCTTATCGCCTACCTTCTTCGTGTCGAGGTAGGTGGAGATCTCCTCTACCTTGCTGACTTTCTGGCCGTCCACGGCTAGGATCACGTCGCCACCCTTGGGTGTCTGGGTGCTGGACTGCGACCCGCGAGTAACCGTAGCACCTTGCAGCCCGGCGCTGGCGGCCGGGCTGTTCGGCATCACCTGCACCACGTAGACGCCCTCGGCTGGAACGCCCAGATCCTGGGCCACGTTGGAGGTCACAGAAGTACCGGAGATGCCGAGCCAGGGATGGGAGATCGCTTTGCCCGCTATCAGATCCTGCAGTTCGCTATTCGCCGTGTCGATGGGGACGGCGAAGCCGACGCCCACCGAACCCCTGACTGGGCTCTCTATGGCCGAAGTGATGCCGATCACCTGGCCGGAGGAGTTGAGCAAAGGCCCGCCCGAGTTGCCGGGGTTGATGGCCGCATCGGTCTGGATCATGTTCTTGATGGGCCTGGCGCTGCTTCCGCCGGAGTAGGTGCGGCCGACGGAGCTGATAACCCCAACAGTGATGGTGTGGTCCAGGCCGAAGGGGTTCCCGATGGCGATGGCCATCTGGCCGGGCCTCAGATCCTTGGAGCTACCCAGGTTGGCCACCGTCAGATCGGACGCGTTCACGTCGATCTTCAGCACCGCCAGGTCGTTGCCCGGGTCGGCGCCCAGCAGCTTCGCCTGAACCGTGGTGTCGTTGGCCAGGGTCACGTCTATCCGATCAGCCCCTTCGACCACATGGTTGTTGGTGAGGATGTGGCCCTGATCGTCGATGATGATTCCGGAACCGGTGCCGGTGGACGGCTGGGGCTGCTGAGGCTGCTGAGGCTGCTGAGGCAGCCCGGG
>JAJZQR010000442.1 GCA_021806765.1 Chloroflexota bacterium
CTACCCCCAAGGCCGTTCCCCCCGCTATTTCCGCAATGGTTCATACACTACCGTCCGGGCTCCTGATACTGTCGGCCTGCGGCAGCGCCGCCACCACTCCAACGCCCGCCACCCCGTCGGCTGCGCCGGTCGTGGTGCCCCGCACACCGGCCCCATCCCCCGCCGCGAGCCCGACCGCCATGGCAGGGGCCACCCCTGCGACTGCCGGCACCCCATCGCCCGGTGCTGCCAACCCCACGCCTGCCACCGGCGTCGCCACCCTTGCCGGAACCGCCGTCGCCGCACCCGCGGCCACAACCGGCGCCGCCACCCCTACGGAAACCGTCGCCGGCACTCCGTCGGCCACCCGAAGGGTCACCCTCGACGATGGCGGGCAGACCCTTCAGCTTCAGGCCGGCCAGCGTTTCCTTCTGGCCCTGGGGACCGGCTTCGATTGGACGGTGACCGTGGGCGACCCATCCATCGTGAGCCGGGTCGCCGACGTGCTGGTGCCGGAGGGGACTCAGGGGATCTACGAGGCGAAGCAGCCGGGTCGCACCACCCTCACGGCCGTGGGCGACCCACCCTGCCGGAAGGCTCAGCCGCCCTGTGGGGCTCCCTCGAGGCTGTTCAGGGTGGAGATCGCGGTTCGGTGAGGGGGGATTGGTGGAAGGTCAGGGCAACTGGTCGACGCTGCTCACCACCGCGTAGTTGACCCGCAGGGCGTCCTCGAAGTGCCGCTTCCCGCATCGGATCTTGCGTGCCTCATCCGGACGCAGCTCGTCTAGCTCCGCGTTCTCTTTCGTCTCCCGCACCAGGTAGAGCAGCTCCTCCCCGGTGGGCTGCCCGTGCTCGTCCCTGGGCTCCCAAACTATCGCCCAGTCCGGGTTGTATTTCCCTATCGGCGTGTCGACGGTAAACCAATGGGGAAGTTTGACGTACAGTTTGACCCTCTCGTCCTTCTCCAGCCCCTGGACGAACGCCCTCTCGATCTCCGAGTCGAAAAGGACTTGATCGTACAGAGAGCGTTCCGCTCGAACGAGATTGTCCTTCCAACTTGGGATCTCACTGTCGAGCTGGGTCATCTCGTACCACCGGTCGATCTTCTCGTGCCTGATGCCGTCGATCAGTTGATCGACCAGCTTCCTCTTCAGGATTTACACGGCCACCGAGGCGAACTCGTGAGGGTTGTCCATGACACCCGACAGGTTGCGGGTGCGCCTGAGGATCTCCATCAGGGTTCGGCGCGTCACCCTCATGGGTGGTGTGGTGCGCTCCATCAGATTTGCCATGATCCCAGGCAGGTCCGGCATCGGCCGGGTCTTCACCTCGTAGCCTTTCCGCCGCTCGGCGATCCGCACGGCCGTGAAGCCGTCCCCCTATCCTCCGCCTCCAGCCGCGCCCTGGCAACCACCAGGCGGGGCGGAAGGATCTCCACCTGGTCCAGGTCAGCTACCACCTGCTCTACCAGCTTCTCGCTATCGATCGAGATCGGCGTCCTTCCAGTCGGGATACCTGGTTCTCTCCTCGTTGAAGACCCTGGCAAGGAGCGTCCGAATCACCCCGTCCCGCCGGACATAGCTATCCACCCGGTCCATAAAGAATAGGGAGAGCACCTTCACGCCCGACCCCTTCAGCCTGGCCTGCCTGCGGAAGTGCTCCGCCACCGTGTATCGAATCTGCTCTTCGAAGACGGCCTCCCTGTTCGCCCCCTGAGACTCCCCCAGGCTCAACTCCGTGCCGTTGGCAAAGCGCAAGAACCCCTCGCCCGGTCGATCTCTTCCACCACGAGCGGTGCGTACTCGGGCCGGTTGGTCTTCTCCTCCAGCCCGTCACCGGCCCGGACCGTCACGACCTGCTCTTTGACGGAGCCATCCTTCGGCAGCTTGTGGACGGCGAGCCGGGCCGAGATGGTTTGTTTCTCCGCCTTGATCCCATCCAGCCTCACGAAGAGCTGGTTGGCGTCGACCTCGCGCTCGATCCCAGCCACCTCGATCCGCTTGACCAGACCCTGGCGGTACGCCTCGAAGGGGGTAAGCCGGTAGACCAGTTGTGACGTAGGTCTTGCCGGTGCCGGTCTCCATCTCCACTGAGAAGTTGGGGAACCGGACGGCCTTGCGGCCGTCCACCGACTCTATCTCAGCTTCGATGGTCTCCAACGCTCCGTCCGGCGGCAGGTTGTTCTCGGCCTGCACCGTCTGGAGGTTCTCCATCAGCACATCGGCGCCGAGGTCCAGCCGGTTGGCTACGGCGGCAAAGCCCGCTCCCAGGGCAAGCTCCAGCGTTGGCTCCACGCGCGGCTGCCCCTCCAGCAGCCTCGCCACCGACTCGATGGCCCCGAGCTGGTACTCGTGGTTACCGTCGAACTTGAACTGCATCACCATGCGTTTTCCGGCAGCTGGCCTGTCCCTATCCAACACCGGATCTTACCTGCTAGATACCGACACCGAAACCACCGGCAGGGATTCGGCCTCAAGCCGCGAGAGGTTAACCACCTGGCTTGCGTGGTCGATGTCAATCCCCACCAGACGCCCTTCAGCATCGAAATCCAGCACCACACCGGGTGCAACCTCGTTAGACTCGACGCCTGGTCGCTCTGCCAGGTCTATGTAAAGGGAATCGGTCTCCGGGTAGTAGTGAAACTTCACGGTTCCGCCTCCTTGAAACCACGGTCGGGAAAGACGTTATGGACGGTCTCCCCGTCCTCCAACGTCACCACACGCACATACTTGTCCAATTCTGCCACATAGATCCAGTGGCGGATGCGACCGTCTGGCTGCACTTCCTGCCGCAGGGGCTCACGGAGCGCTCGCTCGCACCATTCCAACTGAATGTATGGCCGCTTGCGCATCACCTGCTCCTGGAAGTATCGGGTCATCTTCATATCGTCTTCAAGCGACACTGCAGAGCCAGATTGGCCGCCGTCTCGTCGTCCAGGGCGCAGTCGCGGCACACCAGCAGGTCGCCCTCCGTCAGGTCCAGCCGACCCTGGCGCTCCTGCTCCAACCGGGCGATCACCCGCCGGATCCGCTCCTTGCCGATGCCGGCCATGGTTCGGTAGCCCGCCTTGCCGGCAGCTAAGTCTGCCGCCACCGGCTCCGGCAACTGCACCATAATGAAGCGTCGACTGCCACCGTCCTCGCGGTTCAGCTCCAACACCGCCTGGGCAGTGGTGCAGGATCCGGCGAAGAAATCGAGTATCACATCCCCCTCGTTTGCTTGCGTAGAAAGCTTGAGCATTTGGGCCGACAGGGTGCTCGGTTTGGGATAGCTGAAGGGCACTTCTTCTTGGCCAGGGAACAGAACCCTCAGTTCTCGTTTGGCCGAGTCGTTGCTTCCGACATCAGTGTGGTCCCAGATAGTCCTCGTTTTCACGCCCTGCTGAACTTCACTGAGGAATCGCTTGAGGTTGGGTTGCG
>JAJZQR010000443.1 GCA_021806765.1 Chloroflexota bacterium
CTTATGTCGACTTCGGCATAAATAGAATTATGCCGAGGTCCGGATTATGCCGAGCGGGCAGTGTCGAGGCGCTTGGCAGGCGGGCTTCGGATAGGTGGACTTGGCATAATCACAGGCTCTCGAGGAAGGCGAGGAGGGCATCTGGTGGCCGGTACCGCCCAGGAGTGGTGTTCGGGGGAGCGGTCCGGGCCAGGGCACGTTCCTTGATGGCAAGGTCGGCATGCAAGTAGATCTGAGTGGTTTCAGCGCTTTCGTGGCCGAGCCAGAGCGCGATCACCGAAGTGTCCACCCCGGCCTGCAGGAGTTGCATGGCGCAGGTGTGGCGGAGTACATGTGGGGAGACCGTCTTGGTCTTCAGTGACGGGCAGCGTTCGCTCGCGGCCGCAGCATACTTTGAAACCATGAGGGCTACTGCGTCGCGGCTGAGCGCCAGGCCCCTGGGGCCGGGGAATAGGGGGTCGCTCGGCCTGCCTCGGGATTCGGCGAGCCAGGTCCGCAGTACGGCGACAGTTTGAGCGGCGAGTGGCGTGATGCGGTCCTTGCGGCCCTTGCCACGGCACTGTACATGCGCACTCGTTCCGAGCTCGACGTCCTGGCAGGTGAGTCCGGTAATCTCAGACACCCGAAGGCCGGTCTGGACGGCTGTGAGCAGGAGAGCGTGGTCACGTCGGCCCACCCACCGCGTGTGATCCGGTGCGGCGAGCAGGGCATCAATCTCGGTCCGGTCGAGAAACGTGACGAGCTCGCGGTTTCCGCGCTTCTGGGGAATGGAGAGCACGCGCTGGATCAACGCGGAGTGGTCAGGGTGACGTAGCGCCGCGAACCGGAACAGGGCATGAATGGCAGCGAGGCGCGCGTTGCGGGTGCGGACGCTGTTGTGGCGGTCGACCTCAAGGTGATCGAGGAAGGCGCCGATCAGGGGAGCATCGAGATCTTCTAGCCGAAGACTGGAAGGCATGCGACCGGTCTTCTGTTCTGCGAAAGTGAGCAGAAGTCGGAAGGTGTCACGATACGCGGCGATCGTGTGTTGGCTCGCCTGCTGCTGATGCGTGAGCCGCTCGGTGAAGAAGGTCTCGAGGGTAGGCGCCAACGTACTCATCGGAGTTCTCCGAGACCGTGCTGCAGCCGCTCGGATGCCAGGGCGAGCAGCTCGGGGGTGGCAGATAAGTACCAGTAGGTGCTGATCGGATCGACGTGCCCGAGGTATGTCGACAGAAGCGGGAGCCGAGCCGCCACGTCAGCCCCCTCACGGTACCAGTCGAGAACCGTCCGGACGGCGAAGGTGTGGCGAAAGTCGTGCAGGCGCGGCCTGCATCGACGGGATGCGCGTTGAATACCTGCCTGACGGATCAGATAGCTGTAGGTGAATTCGACATTGTTGCGTATGAGCCGGGTCCCCGCTCGCGAGACGAAGAAACTCGGGCTGATCGGATGCGGGATAAACTCGTCCCGACGGAGGCTGTAAGTCTCCAAAGCAGCGACCGTGCTGGGGTGCAGGGCAACCTCGCGGGACTTGCCGAACTTGGTGCTCCATACGACGAGAACCCCGTGCTCTGGATCCACGTCCTCCCGATCGAGGTGGATGGCCTCGCCTACACGCATCCCCGTCACAGCCAGGAGTCCGATCAAGGTGGCGTAGGTGGCCGGCCTGATGTGTGGCCGAAGAGTCTGCGCGGCCGCCATCAGGGCAGCGATCTCGGCGTCGGTGTAGATGTATGGCATGGCGCGGTCGTTACGGCGAGGCAAGAGACCGGCAGGCGGGACTTCGGTTTTCGGATCGACGGCCTGCAGGTAGCGGGCAAATCCACGTACGATATCCAACCGGACGGCTCTCCAGTTGACGCTCTCCATCGTATTCGTCGCCCACGCAAGGGCGAGTACGGTGGTAATAGTGGTGGCGCCCTCCCGTTCCATGAAGGCAATAAAGTCGGGGAGTAATCGTGACGCGCGCTCGAGTTTGAATCCGAGGGAACGACGTACCGAAAGGTAGTCTTCAAGCCCCTGGCGGAGGAGGCTCATATGACATCACCTGGCCATGGCCTCGCCAAGCCCGAGAGAGAGGTCCGATCCACCTTGGCGTAGATGGCTGTCGCCTCGGGACTGTGGTGGCGTAGAACCTGACCGATCTCGGCGAGGCTGGCGCCTGAGCGGAGCATCTGTGTTGCGGCGGTGTGGCGAAGCCGGTGAGCGGAAACACGCGGCAGTCCGGCTCGAATAGCAGCAGAGCGTACGACCATCGATACGCCCGCCGCCGCAAGCCCGCGATGCGGGGCGGGGATACGCGTGAACACATGAGCATCACTGCCCACAAGGCGGCCCACTTGAAGCCAGGTAACGATGGCTTGGCCCACATCGGCAGGCAACGGCAAGCGTTCCACCCGGTTCCCCTTGCCATGAATGACAATCTCACCGTGACGCCAATCGATGTCTCTCAGCTCTAAGGCGGCTACCTCCCCGGCGCGTAGACCCAGGCGTATCAGAGCAGTGAGAATGGCGAGATCCCGCACACCCGCAGGGGTCGTCTGGTCGCAGCTGGCGAGAAGGCGATCGACTTGGTATGGCTCAAGGGCCCTCGGCAGAGTGCTCAGGCGCCAGCTAGCCACCCCGGGTACCACCTGGGCGAGAGGGCTAGAGATCTTGCCACTCACGTGGAGAAAGCGCAACAGGGCGCGCATTCCCGTGACGATCCACTGGGCCAAACCGGTTCGCCGTCCTCGAGTCGCATGAACGACGAACCCCGTGACCTCCACCGCAGTCAGATCCTTTAGACCCAGGCCGTCCATTTCTGACCGCTTGGAGAGAAACAGACGAGCCGGAGTCAGGTAGTGTTCTACTGTCCTCGCTGCTACGCCACGTTCCTTGGCAAGATAGGTCCGGTACTCCGCGAGCAACGTCTCGAGTTCCGTGGTAGCTGGCGCTTCTGACGAAGGCTCCGGCGCCGCACCGATGCGCCGAAGGTAGCCCAGCAATGGCGCCATCCCCCTCGGCGAGATACCGCGTTCACGGCCTTGGGCTCGCCGTAGGGCGACAAATGGATCAACTGCCTCCAGTGTCAGTTCGGAAGTTCGCAATCCAGTCTCGATCATCCAATGGCTTACTCGGGACATCAGCACCATCTGGTTCCTGGCGGAGCCATGGGCATACCCCTGATTGATAAGTTCGGCGTAGAAACCCGTGGCATACGGCGCCAGCGGCCCCTTCATCCGCGCTCCTAACGTAGAAACCCCTCCTTCGCCGGTTTCCTCCGGCCGAGGAGGGGTTCGCCTACTAACACCGACTGCCTGTGATTATGCCGAGTCCACCTATCCGAAGCCCGCCTGCCAAGCGCCTCGACACTGCCCGCTCGGCATAATCCGGACCTCGGCATAATTCTATTTATGTCGACTT
>JAJZQR010000444.1 GCA_021806765.1 Chloroflexota bacterium
ACGCGGGCTTCCCCAACCGCCTTTTCCGCGTGAGTGGGGAACCCTTCGGACACGCATCGGGAATGTACCTGTTCCGCGAGCTCGAGGTGGTGTCCGAAGAGCCGCTCGGCCTGTGCTTTGGCCCCAGCGGAGATGCCGCCCTGTCCTTTGCCCGAAAGCTCGAGGAGCTCGCCCCGGAGCAAGTGATCCGCTTTGGCCTTGCGGCCAAGCACAACGACCCGCTCAACCGCGGCGCCGATTTCGATCTCCTGCAAGAGCGATTCGCGGACCAGCACGGCCTGTCCGGTGCGCTCAAGTTGGCTCGCGTGGCGGCCGCGGCCACCCTTGGCCAGGCCCGCACACAGCTGCTTGCCACAAAGACCTTTACGATGCGCGACGAGAATGCCATCCAGGAGGCTCAGACCGCAGTCGCCCGCATCGCCGGCGCAATCGCCCTGGGCCACCGGCCCGACTCGCCCGGCATGCAGGAGAAGGACGCCATGCTTTTGAGGCGCGTGCTCTATCACGCGACCGGCTTCAGGGTGGACCCGGAGAGGGAAGCACGCCGGGACCCGGCCGCCCGGGCCGCGATCGCCATGTCCCCCTCCCAGCCCGCCTTCGTGCTCGACCTCCGGCCCGACCTGCCGGCGGAACCCAACTCTTCCTGGGTGGAGCCGTGAAACGCCAAGTCACGGCCTGGCTCGTCGCCGACGTCGGCGTGCCGTTATTCCAGATAGACGACCCCGCTGTGCTGCTTGAGCCTCGCCGGGCACCCGGAGTGTCACGACTCGAGGCGGGAAGCGTGATCCGTCCGGGCTATGACGGCCGCGAAGGGGCTAGGCAGATCATGGCCTTTGCCGATCCCGTATCGGCCCTGGACTACAACGGCTGGCCAACGCAGCTCTTCCGCGTCAGGGGCGGCTACGTCTGGAGGGGCGAGGTCGGCTACGCATTCCGCGAGCTCCGCGTCCTCTCCGAGGAGCCCGTACATTTCTGCTTCGGGCCTTACGGCGCCATCGCGCTGGAGTTCCTCCGCAGGCTGAACCGGCTGAGCGGCGAACAGGTAATCCGCTTCGGGGCGGCCGCAGGCGCCCTGGGGGCCGGGAACGAAGATGCCAGGAGCCGGCTGGACGCCGACCACGAGAAGCTGGCCGAGACGCTCGGTGTCTTGCCGGCACTGAGCAACATCCAACACGCTGCTCGGGTAATTGTTGGCAGGAATGCCACCGGCTCCGACGTCCTTGCCTTCCAGGCGGCCGAGACGGCCGCGGCCCTGCTGGCCACAGACATTCTGGTGAACGGCCCCAGGCGTCAAAGCACCGACGCCACCGTCAGCGCTACGCGCGGCCTGCTCATACGCGGCGCCGGTTTCGACTTCAGCTTCGCGGGGCCGGCCGGCTCCGAGTCGCGGTACCACCGCAGGGGAGTGGGGTACTAGTCCCCTGAGGTGGGTCTGTGAACAAATGGCGGAGCAGGGCCGATAGTAAGACCCGCATGGGCTCGGTTGGTCTGCGGTCGCAGCCCGGCCTAACGCCACTCTCTGAAAGGGGCCACGGTGACCAGGGTTCGAACTACGGTAGTGTCACGGATCCCGGGGCAAGCGCCGGCGCCAGGGGAGGGTGACAGAGCTCGGATGACCTATAAGCACAGCGGGGCCCTGGAACTCACCTGGACGAACAAACACCTGCGCCTGCTCGCTCACGACGATTCCGTCTACGAGTGGGTGGAGCCGTCGGACTTCCGCGTCTCAGAGGTGCGCCTACTGAACACCGTCTGCTCCGTCGGCGAAGTCCAACCCGAGCCCGCGCGCGCAAAGGACAACCTGCTGATCCGAGGAGACAGCCTGCATGGCCTCACCAGCCTTGTGCGGCTTCCGGAATTCGCCGCCGAGTACAAGGGCAAGGTCAAGCTCGTCTATATCGACCCGCCGTTCAACACCGGACAGGCCTTTACCCACTACGACGACGGCCTCGAGCACTCCGTCTGGCTGACCATGCTGCGTGACCGCCTCGAGCAGATCAAGGCGCTCCTCAGCCCGGATGGCTCGGTGTGGGTTCACCTGGATGACGCCGAGCAGCACCGAGCGCGGGTTGTGCTGGACGAGGTATTCGGTATCGACAACTTCGTTTCCACGGTCGTTTGGGAGAAGACGGACAGCCCGCGCATGGACTCGATAGGACTCTCTTCAGCGCACGACTACATCCACTGCTACAGAAAGGGCTCCGACTGGACTGCAAACCGATTCGACCAACAGGTCGACGAGAAGCAGTTCCCACACCTCGATTCCAGCGGTCGTCGTTACTCCCGCAGAGAGCTGCGCAAATGGGGATCAAACTCGCTTCGGACCGATCGCCCCAAGCTTTGGTACCCCATCCAGGCTCCGGACGGCACCGCGGTCTATCCCATCCGGCCAGACGGGCGAGAAGGGTGCTGGCGCTGGGAGCAGAAGAGGTATCTGGAGAATCTCGACCTCATCGATTGGGTGAATGTACGAGGGGGCCTGGAGCCGTATGTGAAGTCTTACATGGATGTCGGCAAGAAGCCCAAGCCCCCAAAGTCTCTGTGGCCGGTGGCCGAGGTGGGCGGCAACCCGGTCGCGCGCGAAGAAATCAAGAAGCTGTTTCCCGAGAAGGAGCCCTTCTCCACCCCCAAACCCGAACGCCTAATGGAGCGCATTATCCACATCGGCTCCAACCCCGGCGACATCGTCCTTGACTGCTTCGCGGGCTCGGGAACCACGGCGGCCGTGGCCCACAAGATGGGCAGGCGCTGGGTGACTATCGAGTGGAGTGCGGACAACATCGCCGAATTCACGCTCCCGCGCCTGGAGAAGGTCGTGAAGGGCGAGGACCCTGGCGGTGTAACCGAATCCGCCGGCTGGGAAGGCGGGGGTGGCTTCCGGCTGCTTGACGTGGCACCTTCGGTCTATGAAGTCTCCGGGGCGTCCATCCTCCTCGCCGACAACGTCACCGCCGGCGAGTTGGCCGAGAGCGTGGCGGCCCAGCTGGGCTTCACCTACGAACTCGATGGGGCGTTCTGCGGGCGCAAGAACAAGATGCGCCTGGCGGTGATCGACGGGGTGCTGAGTGACGACATCGTTCGCCTGCTCGTCGGAGCGCTAGCCGATGGCGAGCGCGTAACCGTGGTGGCCACAGCGGCTGAGGCCGGGGCCGAGGACCTCTTGCGCAGCCTCTCGCCCGGCTCCAGGGCGCGCAAGGTTCCCCGGGATCTTGCCCGGCTCTCCAGGCGGCGCTCGGAGCAGGTCCAGCTGATCCTCGATGGATTGGAGTCCCAACGGTGAAGCCACACATCCTGCTGCCTCTCGACGAGGCGGCGATCGCCGAGATAGCCGCCAACCTCGACCTGCGCAAAGCCAACCGGCAGGCGCTGGCGGCGGCCGCC
>JAJZQR010000084.1 GCA_021806765.1 Chloroflexota bacterium
GACTTCTCCAGGGACGGGAAGACCCTGGGGATGCTCAGCGTGAACGGGTATTCCGGCCAGGTCTGGCTGCACACCTGGCACGGGGACTTCATCGGCGAGAAAGAGATCGGTAGCTAAAGGGGCAGCCTACAGACTAGCCCAAGATCCATCCGGCTCTTCCTGGAGACTGTACTCATGCGCAGCATGGCGTTCAAGCTGGTCGCGGCGTTCGCGGTGGTCGCCCTGGTGGGGGTGCTGATCGTCGCCTTCCTCGCCAACCGCCTCACGTCCACTGCCTTTGGCAGCTACGTGGAGCAGGGAGTACTCGCCCAGGACCAGAGGATCGCCGACTACATCGTCGAGCAGTACGCATCCGGCGGGTGGCGAAGCGTGGCCGCCACGCTGATGCCCATCTCCCACTCGACCGGCACCCGACTCGTGGTGGCGGACACCTCCGCCAAGGTCGTCGCCGACTCCTCGGGCCGCCTCACCAATGGCCCTGTCCCGAACCCCGCCCCCGGCCGGCAGGTGCCCCTGAAGGCCGACGGGAAACCCATCGGAACCCTCTACGTCGCCGAGAGCACCTCGGGCATGTCCGGCATGATGGGCCGGTGGGACATGATGGACCAGGAAGAGATGATGGGCGGTTGGGGGATGATGGGCAACCAGGGTTGGCGCGGTTGGATGGGAGGACGGTCCCCCGCTTCCCCTGGCAACGCCGGTACCACGCCTCCTCCCAGTTCCACCCTCCCTGCTTCTGGAACAAACACCAGTGGAGCAAACACCAGCTCCGCGGAGCGTTACCTGGACGCCGTGGGCCAGGCGACCTGGATCGCCGGAGGACTCGCCGTGCTGGTGGCCGTGCTCCTGGGCTTCATCCTCAGCCGGCGCATCACCTTGCCCTTGAGGGGCCTAACCCTGGCCGCCGGTCGGGTGGCCTCGGGAGACTTCTCGGGGCGGGTAGAGGTCCGCTCGAAGGACGAGCTGGCCTCCCTCGCCGCCGCCTTCAACACCATGGCCGAGAGCCTGGCGAAGGCCGAGGAGCAGAGGAGGAGGCTCTTCTCCGACATAGCCCACGAGCTGAAAACCCCCATCGCCGTCATCCAGGGGAACCTGGAGGCCATCGCCGATGGGGTGGCCGATCCCACGCCGGAGAGGATCGCCTCCTTGCAGGAAGAGACGGCGCTCCTGACCCGGCTCGTCACGGACCTGCGGGACCTGTCTCTCGCCGAATCGGGGCAGCTCAAGCTGCATCCCCAGCCGGCAGACCTGGGGGAGCTGGTCGGGGGCGCCGTGGCCGGCGTACTGACCCAGGCAGAGGAACGAGGGGTCGAGGTGGCGGCCAGCGCCGAGGAGGGACTGCCCACGGTCCTCGCCGATCCCGACCGGGTCGGCCAGATCCTGCGCAACCTCATCGCCAATGCCCTCCGATACACCCCGTCTGGGGGCACCGTCACCGTCTCCGCCAGCAGCTATCAGCCGTCAGCTATCAGCACTCAGCACCCAGCACCTCACGTCCAGCACGCAGAACCCAGAACCCAGAACTCGGCATCCGGTGCGTCCTTCGTCCGCGTGAGTGTGTCGGACACCGGTTCGGGCATACCCCCAGAGGATTTGCCCCACATCTTCGACCGCTTCTATCGAGTCGACAGGTCCAGGAGCCGGGCCAGCGGAGGCACCGGGCTGGGGCTCGCCGTGGTGAAGCAGTTGGTGGAGGCCCACGGGGGGAGGGTCTGGGCGGAGAGCGAGCTGGGCAGGGGCGCCGTCTTCCATTTCACCCTGCCGGCGGCTGCCGCGGCTAGAACCACATAGTCCGTTCCTCAGCCGCTCTCCGGTCGCGCCCGGCCGGGGAGGAATCTTCACATCCTTCCCATCGGGCCTTCACGGGATGTTCACATTCCCCTGGTAACCTGTCCCCTGACAGAACAGATCAAGACGCCCCACGGCGTCGGACGGCCAGGAGGAGAAGTGCAATGAGGCGTAGGTTGGCAGTGCTGGGCACGGCGATAGCGGTGGCAGCAGCCCTCGTGGTTCTGGTGGGAAGCATAGCTTTCGCACAGGTCCCGGGGGGATATGGATACGGCCCCGGCGGATACGGAAACGGCTATGGAATGATGGGCCGGGGAATGATGGGGGGCTACAACAGCTGGGGCTACCAGCAGGCTCCCAACAGCGGGAATGGCTACTACGGCCCGCAGGGTCAGGCTCCCAATGCCTCCCGGGGCTACTCCGGCTGGGGCCGGCACATGGGGCCGGGCATGATGGGCGGTTACTACGGCGGCTGGGGCTGGTAGCGGACTTCGGTCCAAAGGGACTTTCTCGAGGCTGGTCCCAACGAGCGGGCCTGATCGATGGCATCGATCAGGCCCGCTCGTTACTTCTTCTTGTCGGGCTTCACCCAGCTTGCCCGCCCCAATGGGAAGTGCTATCATTGCCCAGATGGATTAAGCGGTAGCTTAATCGTCGGATGATGGTCGGTGCGGCGCCGATGCCGCGCCCGAGGAGAGAGTGAGTGGAGAAGACCCTCGAACTGGAGGTCCCGCTTCTGGTCCCCGGCCTCGAGGACGGCCGGGACCGCTGCCTCGAACGGCTGGAAGGGGCTTTGAAGGAACGCAAGGGGATCAGCCGCGCCCACGTGGAGCGGGACCAGGCCCCGCCCCGCCTCTGCCTTCACTACGACCCTGCCCAGATCACGGTAGAGGCCGTGCGACGTATGGCGAAGCGAGCAGGCACCGACATCGCCAATCGCTATCACCACGAGGTGATCCCCGTGGAGGGGATGGACTGCTCCGACTGCGCCCTGGTGGTGGAGCACGGCATTTCCAGGGTGGACGGGGTCCTCTCGGCCAGCCTCAACTACGCCGCGGAGATCCTCCACGTGGAGTTCGACACTCACCACACGAGTAGGAGGGCTATCGAGAGGCGGATCAGGCAGCTCGGATACGACGTCCCGGCCGGTCCGGTCCGCACCTGGTTCGCAGCCAACCGTGAGCTGCTCTTCAGCCTTCTCGCTGGCGCCCTGCTGACCATTGGCTGGGCGGGAGGGCAGTTCCTGGCCTTTCCCTTCGCTGCATCTCTGACCCTGTACCTCGCCGCTTACGCCTTCGGGGGATACGACGTCTCCCGCCACGCCCTCCACGCCCTGAGGGAGCGAGAGCTCGACACCGACGTGCTGATGGTGGTGGCAGCTCTGGGCGCGGCGGCCCTGGGCGACTTTCCCGAAGGCGCTCTTCTCCTCTTCCTCTTCAGCCTGGGCCATGCCCTGGAGGAGCGGGCCCTCGACAGGGCGAGGAGCGCCATACGGGCCCTGGCGGACCTCGCCCCCAAGACGGCACTGGTGAGGCGCGGCGATCAGGAGGTCGAGATCCCCGTCGGGCAGGTCCAGATCGGCGACACGGTGATCGTCCGCCCTGGAGTGCGGGTGTCGGTGGACGGGGTGGTCGAGAGCGGCGCCTCGGCGGTGGACCAGTCACCCGTGACCGGCGAGAGTATCCCCGTGGACAAGTCGGCAGGGGATCAGGTCTTCACCGGCTCGGTGAACGGTGAGGGTGCCCTCACAGTCAGGACGACCCGTCTGGCGAAGGACAGCACCCTGGCCCGGGTGATGGAGATGGTGGAGCAGGCCCAGGCCCAGAAGTCCCCCACCCAGCAGCTCACCGAGCGTTTTGTGCGCTTCTTCGTGCCGGCGGTCCTGGTGGGCGACCTTCTGCTGATCGTGGTGCCGCCGCTCTTCGGCGTGCCCTTCGCCGACTCCTTCCTGCGGGCGATGACCCTGCTGGTGGCGGCCTCCCCCTGTGCCCTCGCCCTCGGCACCCCTTCCGCTATCCTGGCAGGGGTGGCGCGGGCAGCCCGGGGCGGCGTCCTGGTCAAGGGCGGCGCCCACCTGGAGAACCTGGGGAGGCTGCGAGCCGTTGCCTTCGACAAGACGGGCACGGTGACCAGGGGGAGGCCGGAGTTGACCGACGTGGTGCCACTGGACTCGATGACGGAGGACGAGCTGCTGGCCCTGGCCGCCGCCGTCGAGAGCCGCTCCGCCCACCCGCTGGCACAGGCAGTGGTCAGGGCAGCCCAGGAGCGGGGACTGGATCTCCCGGCCGTCGGCGAGGCGAACGCCCTCACGGGGCGAGGGATCGTGGCCGAGGTGAACGGGAAGGTGGCCCGGGTAGGCAACCTGAAGCTGTTCGAGGAGATCGACGTGCAGCTGCCCGCGACCGTTCAGCGACGGGCAGCTGCGTTGGAAGAGCAGGGCAAGACGACGATGGTGGTCAGTATAGACCGTATTGCCGTCGGTCTCATCGCCGTGGCGGACGTCCTGCGCCCGGAGGCCGCCTCCGCCGTCGCCGCCCTCCGGCGAGCCGGGGTGGGCCAGACGGTGATGCTCACCGGCGACAACGCCCGGGTAGCGGCCCACATCGCCCGCCAGGTCGGCATGACAGATTACCGTGCTGACCTAATGCCCGAGGGCAAGCTGAACGCCATCGGTGAGCTGGTCGACCGCTACGGGGTGGTTGCCATGGTGGGCGACGGTGTCAACGACGCTCCGGCCCTGGCGAACGCCACCGTGGGGATTGCCATGGGAGGTGCCGGGACCGACGTGGCCCTGGAGACGGCGGACGTCGCCCTAATGGGGGACGATCTCTCGCGGCTGCCCTTCGCCGTCGGGTTGGGCCGGGCCACCCGGCGGGTCATCCAGCAGAACCTGGTGGTATCGATGGGCGTGGTCGTGGTGCTGATGGGGCTTGCCGTGACGGGACTGGCCGGCATCGGCGTGGCCATCGTCTTCCACGAGGGTAGCACCATCCTGGTGGCCCTGAACGCGCTCCGCCTGCTGGGCTTCAGGGAGTAGCCCCGCCTGCCGGCGACTCGCCGGACTGTTCCGGGGCAGGGCCGTGCTCGAAGTGGGATAGGGCCACGGTGAGCAGGGTTCGGACGTGGCCGTCGTCCAGGGAGTAGTAGACGAGCTTGCCCTCCCGGCGGGTCTTGACCACCCGGAGCTGGCGCAGCATCTTCAGGTGCTGGGAGGCGGCCGCCTCCGAGACGCCGGTGAGGGCGGCCAGATCGCAGGTGCACAGCTCCTGATGCAGGAGGCTGTAGACGATCTTGGCCCGGGTGGCATCGGCCAGGGTGCGGAAGGTCTCCGCCAGGAGGAAGAAGTCCTCGTCGCCCAGGAGAAGTTCCCTCCCCCGTGCCACCCGCGCCGGGTCGGCGCCGTGGTCCCGGCAACGCTCCGCTTCAGCCTCCACTCCTCGCTGCTGTGGGATCATCTGGATGTTCTCCCATCTGTCCGCCTACACTCTCCCTCCACTCCTCGCTGCTGTGGGATCATCCCTCAACTCCTGTACCCAACGATGAAGCACCCGCCTAATCGTAATGATACGCCATCGGGAGGGGATGGGCCAGCGTCAGGGGTCACTTGCCATATCCCCCCAGGGAGGATATGATGCCGGCATGCAAATGGGATGATGTCGGCCGCTTCAACTGGAGACGAACGTGAAGGATGCGGGAAGCCACGGGGAGCATCAGCACACCAAAGAAGTGATCAACCGACTGTCGCGCATCGAGGGACACGTCCGGGCGGTCAAGGGCATGGTGGAGGAGGGCCGAGCCTGCCCCGATGTGCTGATCCAGCTTGCCGCCATCCGGTCAGCCGTGGAGCAGGCATCCCGGGTGGTCTTATCGGACCACGTAGAATCCTGCCTGCGGGGAGCTGCGGCGACGGGGGCTGCCGACGAGGAGTGGGTGAGTCTGAAAGAAGCCCTCGACCGGTTCATCTCGTAACTGGGGTAAGTATCCGATGCTCGGTCACGATCACCATCACGGGGACACGCATACCCACGACCACGATCACCACGGGCCGGCCCACGGCCATACCCATGGTCCCGTCGATCCAACAATCCTCACCAGCGAGCGCGGGATCTGGGCCACCAAGTGGTCGCTGGCGGGGTTGGCCGTCACCGCCCTTCTCCAACTCCTCGTGGTGTACTTCTCCGGGAGCGTGGCCCTCCTGGCGGACACCATCCACAACTTCGGTGACGCCGCGACGGCCATCCCGTTGTGGGTGGCTTTCACCCTGGTCCAGCGCAAGCCCAGCCGGCGCTTCACCTACGGTTACGGTCGTGTGGAAGATCTGGCGGGGGTTGCCGTCGTCCTGACCATACTGGTCAGCGCCGTGGTCGCCGGCTACGAATCGGTTCAGCGTCTTCTTCACCCCCAGACCGTTCAGTACCTGTGGGCAGTTATCCTGGCCTCGATGGCCGGTTTCCTGGGCAACGAGGCCGTGGCCCTGTTTCGGATCCGGGTAGGCAAGGAGATCGGCAGCGCCGCCCTGATTGCCGACGGCTATCATGCCCGGGTGGACGGACTCGCCAGCCTGGCTGTTCTCGTTGGAGCCGTGGGCGTCTGGATGGGCTATCCCCTTGCCGACCCGCTAATTGGCCTCATCATCACCCTGCTGATCCTACGGATCGTGTGGGAATCGGGCCGCGTCGTTTTCACCAGACTCATCGATGGGGTAGACCCTGAGGTGGTCGACCAGATCGAACGGACGATCACGCAAACCCCAGGGGTGCGCGACGTCGGCGAAGTGCGGGTGAGATGGCTCGGACATCGGCTTCACGCTGAGATAAACCTGGCCGTGGACCCGCGGCTCTCCGTCGCCGAAGGGCACGCCGTGGCCACCGAGGCGCGACACCAGCTCCTGCACAACCTGGGCTATCTCTCCAATGCCACCATCCACGTGGACCCTGCCAGCAGCTCGGGTGAGGAACACCACCGCATCGAGAACCATCTCCACGGCGGCCTGGAGCCTCACTCTCACTAGCTGCGCGTTGCCGGGCGATGTTGGGGGCACCCGAGCCCCGCGACGAGATCCCCTCCATGGGCGAAGGGCTTGTCAGCCTGCCGGCGGCTTGCCGCGGCCACAACGCAGAGGGGGCGGGGTACCCCGCCCCCTCTGCGCGAGAAGGCGCCTGAGCTACTTCTTCGGGGTTGGCTTCGCGCCACACCCGCACCCGCACGCGCTCGCGGCGGGTGCAGCCACCTCAGCCTTTGCCTTCTCGCCCCGGATCGCCGGCTTGCGGCCGGCCTCTGGCCTGGATACCATGGCTGCTGCCTCCTTTCTCAGGTGATGGCCGCAGCCTACAACCTGGACGGACGGGCAATGTCAAGAGGTAGCGACAACTTCTTTCGGATCCACCGGCAGGCATGCGCAGGCCGGCGAGAGGGGTGAGAGACCGACCTCCTCCCTGCTATGGTCCGACTTAAGGGTGCCAAGGCGCTCCTCCAGCGACCGCTGCAACTCAGTTAGGTCGTCGATCTGTTGCCGGCACTCCTGGATCTTCCTGGTGAGCAACTCCTCCAGCTCCCTCTGAAGGTGGCAGCAGCCCCTTGGTGCCCCTTGGACAAGTTCTCGGATCTCATGAAGACTGAGGCCGAGGAGTTTAGCTCTGCGGATGAAGAGGAGACGGTCTATCGCCCGGGCATCGTAGAGGCGGTAGCTGTTGTCAGCCCGAGGAGCCGGGTCGAGCAGCCCCAGATCTTCATAGTACCGGACTGCCTTCGCGGTGGTACCTGCCCTCCTCGCAAGCTGTCCGACGGTCAGCGACCTGGCCACGTTCTTCACCCCCTTTCCCGGGCCATAGTACACCTTCCTCCTAAGGGTAAGGTCAAGTACCGCGAAGAGGGAGCCTGGGGTTCCGGTGCAGATCCTCAGTCTTCGGAGTTAGGCGGCAGCAGCTTCTTCGCCATGGCGGTGAAGGCAAGAGCCGCTGTGGTGGGACGAACGTCTTTTCTGGAGATCATGGCGATCTCCCTCTCCAGCCGTAACTCCTTAACAGGAAGGGCTTTCAGAAGACCGAGGCGTATCTCCATCTCCACGCTGTACCCTGAGACGGCTGCGACCCCCATGCCTGCCATCACACCCCGCTTCACTGCCTCGCAACCGGCGAGTTCCATGACACGACTGAGGTGAAGCCCGCGACGGCCAAGCTCCTCTTCCAGGACCATCCTGGTGCCGGAGCCCTGCTCGCGCAGGAGAAGACGCTCGGACCCCAACCGCTCAAAGGGAACAGAGGTTTCCGATGCGAGCGAGTGCGACGGGGGTGCCACGATCAGCAACCGGTCCCGGGCATAGGGGAGGGACTGGAGACCGGGCCGAAAGCTCACCCCACGAAGCCCAGGTCCAACTCACCAGCCAGCACCCGAGCTTCGACCTCGCGGCTGTTGGCAACCACCAGGCTCACCTCTATCTCCGAATACCGCTCCTGGAAGACGGCCTCGGCGGGCGGCAGCAGGTAGATGCCCGGGGTGCTGACGAGCCGGTTAGGCAAACAGGTAGTTGGATTCCACCAATCTTGTGGTAGAATCCCCGCCGGCCCGTGCCAAGGCGAAGGCTCGAGGAGGAGAGGAGACAGAATGAAGCTCGAGGATAAGATCCGTGACGTCCAGGATTTCCCCATCAAGGGAGTCCTCTTCAAGGACATCACTACCCTGCTGAAGGACCCGGACGCCTATCACCAGGCCATCGGTCTCATGGTCGACAGATATCGCGACGCGAAGATCGACATTGTGGTGGGTATGGAATCCCGAGGTTTCATCTTCGCCGCTCCCATGGCCTACCTGCTGGGCGCCGGCCTGGTGCCGGTCCGGAAGCTGGGCAAGCTTCCGGCGGAGACCGTGAAGTGTGAGTACTCTCTGGAGTACGGCACCAACACCCTGGAGATCCACAAGGACGCCATTCAGCCCGGACAGCGGGTGCTGGTGGTGGACGACCTGCTGGCGACCGGGGGCACTACCGTGGCTACCGTCAAGCTGGTAGAGAAGCTTGGGGGACAGGTGGCAGGAGTCGTCTTCCTGATCGAGCTGACCTTCCTGCACGGACGAGACAAGCTGAAGGGCTACAACATCTTCGCCCAGATCCAGTTCTAGCCATCGGCAGGGATCAACATCCGCCTTGGCAGCCCTTGGGGGATCTGATATACTTTTCTGCGACAACTGAATAGGTGGTCACTCTTATCGCGAGTGGTGGAGGGACTGGCCCGATGAAGCCCGGCAACCAGCCCCGCCGCAGAAGAAGATCGGACCCCTGAAGGTCTGGTGGCGGCGTGGGCATGGTGCCAAGTCCGACAGAGCGACATTGCTCTGAGAGATGAGAGGGAACGTGACAAGGCTTCTCTCCCGTGGGGAAGCCTTTTTGTGTCCGCCGAACCCCCTCTGAATCCTCTCTCCTGAATACTGTGCAACCTACCTAGTGAGGTGTCCCACACCGTTGAACACCGTCGAGTGGATTGAGGGCAAGGTCAGACTGATCGATCAAACCCTGCTTCCCCTGGAGCAGCGATGGGTGGAATGCGTCACCTACGAGGAGGTGGCCGAAGCCATCCGCAGCATGAAGGTGCGAGGAGCCCCTGCCATCGGGGTCACCGCCGCCTACGGTATGGCCCTCGGGGCCGCCTCCTATCGGGGCTCGGACCCCCGGCAGTTCAGCGACCACATACGCCAGGTGGCCGAGCGACTCAGAGCCACCCGGCCGACGGCGGTCAACCTCTTCTGGGCCATCGAGAGGATGCTCACCCTGGCACTTCAGTCGCCGGAACTGGGCATCGAAGCAACCCAGCGAGCGATGCTGGAGGCGGCTTGTCGAATGGCAGAAGAGGACGTGCAGGCCAATCGCCGCATGGGGGCCTTTGGGGCGGAACTGCTTCCCCAGGAGGGCACCGTCCTCACCCACTGCAACGCCGGGGCCCTGGCCACCGTGGCCTACGGAACGGCCCTGGGGGTGATCCGGGCCGCCGTCGAGAGAGGCAAGCGGATACGGGTCTTCGCCGACGAGACCCGTCCTTTCCTGCAGGGGGCGCGACTTACGGCCTGGGAACTGGTTTCCGAGGGGATACCTGTTACCCTGATCACCGACAACATGGCCGGTCACTTCATGCAGCAGGGCAAGATCGACGCCGTGGTGGTGGGGGCAGACCGGATCGCCGCCAACGGCGACGTAGCCAACAAGATCGGTACCTACTCCGTCGCCGTCCTGGCCAGGGAGAACGGCATCCCCTTCTACGTGGCGGCCCCCACCTCGACCGTGGACCTCTCCATCGCCTCCGGTGAGGAGATCGTCATCGAGGAGAGGGACCCCCGGGAGGTGCTGTACATCGCCGGCCGGCGGATCGCTCCGGAGGGGGTAGGGGTGGCCAATCCGGCCTTCGACGTGACCCCTCACCGGTACGTGACCGCCATCATCACCGAGAACGGCGTCGCGCGGGAGCCCTTCGGGGAGGCGCTGCAACGATTGAGCGGTCAGCCATCAGCCATCAGCGGTCAGCAAAGGACTGACAGCTGATAGCTGACAGCTGATAGCTGATAGCTGATAGCTTGGAGGAACAAAGGCATGGACCAACCTGTGGCAGAGATTGGCATCTTCGGAGGGTCTGGCTTCTACCAACTGCTGGAGAACGTCGAGGAGAGGGTCATCAACACCCCCTACGGCGCTCCCAGTGATAAGATCGCCCTGGGCGAGGTGGACGGCCGCAAGGTGGCCTTCCTGCCCCGACACGGCCACGGCCACAAGTACCCGGCCCACGCCATCAACTACAGGGCCAACCTGTGGGCCATGAAGTCGCTGGGGGTCAGCCGCATCATCGCCCCATCGGCCGTCGGCAGCCTGCAGCCACACGTCAAGCCCGGCGACTTCGTCATCTGCGACCAGTTCGTCGATAGAACCACAGGCCGCAAGGACACCTTCTACGATGGCCCGGTATCCATCCACATCAGCACGGCCGACCCCTTCTGCCCGGAACTGCGGGATCTGGCCATCAAAGCCGGACAGGGTCTGGGCAACACCATCCACCCCAGGGGAACGGCCGTGGTGATCCAGGGGCCACGCTTCAGTACCCGGGCCGAGAGCAGGTGGTTCAGCGGCATGGGGTGGGAGGTCATCAATATGACCCAGTACCCCGAAGTTGCGCTAGCCAGGGAGCTGGAGATGTGCTACGTCAACATCTCCCTGATTACCGACTACGACGTGGGACTGGAGGGAGCAGGGATCGAACCGGTGACTGCCGAGGAGGTGATGAGGGTCTTCGGCGACAACAACCGAAAGGTGAGGGAGCTGATCTTCAAGCTGATCCCGATGATCCCAACCGAGCGGGAACAGTGCAGCTGCGGGTCAGCCCTCCAGAACGCGGTGATTTCGTAGCCTTCAGCCACCCGGCGCAGGGCAGATGGATACAAGGGTCGGAAATCGGGAGGAAAGGACCAGCTGACAGTGAAGCTGCCCCAGCCCCATGTTCCCACCCACAAGCAAAGCAACAGGCGGTGATAACTTGAGCTTGATGGTAGTGGGCAGTGTAGCCCTGGACACGGTAGAGACCCCCTTCGGCAAGGTGGAGGAGGTCCTGGGAGGCACGGCCTCCAACTTCTCCTTCGCGGCCCGCCACTATTCCGACGTGAGGATCGTCGGCATCGTCGGCCAGGACTTCCCGAAGGAGTACTGGGAACTGTTCAGGGCCCGCGGTGTCGACGTGGCCGGCCTCCAGTCGGTGCCGGGCAAGACCTTCCGCTGGGCGGCCCGCTACGACTTCGATCTGAACACGGCCCACACCCTGGACACCCAGCTGAACGTCTTCGCGGACTTCCACCCCATCCTGCCCACCGACTATCGGGCCAGTGACCTGGTGTTCCTGGGCAACATCGATCCCATCCTCCAGATGGAGGTGCTGTCCCAGGTGACCTCGCCCCGGCTGACCGTCCTCGACTCCATGAACTATTGGATCGAGCGGAAGAGGGATGATCTAACCCGAGTCATCCAGCAGGTAGACATCGTCCTCCTGAACGAAGCCGAGGTTCGCCAGTACGCCCAGAGCTACAACCTGCTGGCAGCGGCTCGCACCATCCTGGCCCTGGGCCCAAAGGCCATCATCATCAAGAAGGGCGAGTACGGGGCGCTGATGATCTCTCGGGACGAGGAAGAGGAGATCTTTATCGCGCCGGCCTACCCCCTCGAGATCGTGAAGGACCCCACCGGAGCGGGCGACTCCTTCGCTGGCGGCTTCCTGGGGTATCTGGCCAGCACCGGCGACTTCAGCGCCGCGGGCATCCGCAGGGCGATGGCCCGCGGCAGCGTCATCGCATCCTTCACGGTGGAAGATTTCAGCGTCAAACGGCTCCTGTCGGTCACTCAGGAGGAGATCGAGGAGCGGTATCAGCAGTTCCAGCGGCTCACCTTCTTCGAGCATAGCTGCAGGTACGCCGACGAGTGCCAGCGACTGGAGTTTGCGTGGGCAACCGACGGTAGAAGTCCGGTCCTGAATGCCCGAGTCGAGACGGAGGCACTCAACCCGGCCCTTTAGGGCAGTAAGCAAGACCAGTTACGAATGCCCGCAGCGGAACGTTGTAGCCAACAGCTCAATGAATAGGAGATAACTACATGACGAACCCGGTCCCGGTCGAAAACGACGCCAAGGATCTCTCCCTGGCCCACACGGGCAAGCTGAGGATCGAGTGGGCCGAAGCCCAGATGCCGGTCCTGCGGCTGATCCGGGAGCGGTTCGAGCGAGAGAAGCCGCTGCGAGGACTCCGCGTCGGCGGCTGCCTCCACGTGACCACGGAGACGGCTAACCTCGTGAGGACCCTGAAGGCCGGTGGTGCCGAGGTGTACCTTTGCGCCAGCAATCCCCTCTCCACCCAGGACGACGTCGTCGCCTCCCTGGTGGTGGACTACGGGATCTCGGTCTTCGCTCAGAAGTGGGAGGATAACGCCACCTACTACCGGCACATCGAGTCCGTCCTGGCCCACAAGCCCAACATAACCATGGACGATGGGGCCGACCTGGTCTCCTCCCTCCACAAGGAGCACCAGGATCTGCTGCCCAACGTCCTCGGGGGCACCGAGGAAACGACCACCGGCGTGATCCGGCTGCGCGCCATGCAGGCCAACGGCGTGCTGAAGTTCCCCATAGTCGCCGTCAACGAAGCGATGACCAAACACTTCTTCGACAACCGGTACGGTACGGGCCAGAGCACCATCGACGGCGTCCTACGGGCCACCAACGTCCTGTTGGCCGGCAAGCACTTTGTCGTGGCGGGTTATGGTTGGTGCGGCCGGGGTCTCGCCATGCGGGCCAAGGGGTTGGGATCCGACGTCATCGTCACCGAGGTGGATCCCGTCAAGGCGCTGGAGGCCCTGATGGATGGCTACCGGGTTATGCCTATGGCCCAGGCGGCGCCCATCGGGGATGTCTTCGTGACCACCACCGGCGACGTGAACGTCATCGACGCCCAACATCTGGCGGCCATGAAGGACGGGGCCATCATCGCCAACTCCGGCCACTTCAACGACGAGATCAACATCGCGGCCCTGGAGCGTGACTCCAAGGCCAAGCGGCGGATCCGGGAGTTCGTGGACGAGTACAGCTACCCCGACGGCCATCGGGTCTACCTGCTGGGCGAGGGGCGGCTGGTGAACCTGGCCGCTGCGGAAGGACACCCCGCCGCGGTGATGGACATGAGCTTCGCCAACCAGGCGCTGGGAGCCGAGTACATTGTGCAGCAGGGCAAGGAACTGGAGAGGAAGGTCTACGACGTCCCTCTGGAGATAGATCGCGAGATCGCACGGCTCAAGCTGGAGTCCATGGGCGTGTCCATCGACGTGCTTACTCCCGAGCAGGTCAAGTACCTGGCCTCCTGGGAATCGGGAACGTGAGTTAGCCATCAGCAGTCAGCCAGAAGCTGATAGCTGAAGGCTGATCGCTGATCGCTAGTTGAGAGGAGCAAGAAAATGAGCAGTACCTTCATGAAGGCCGAGCAGAGCTTCTTCACCTCGGAGTCGGTCACTGAAGGGCATCCGGACAAGCTGTGCGATCAGATCTCGGACGCCGTGCTGGACGCGATCCTGGCGCAGGACCCCGACGCCCGGGTAGCTTGCGAGACCGCTGCCACCACCGGCCTGGTGCTGGTGGCAGGGGAGATCACCACCGACTGCTACGTGGACATGCCCGAGATCGTCCGGAGCACCATCAGGGACGTGGGCTACACCAGGGCCAAGTACGGCTTCGACGCCGAGACCTGCGGCGTGATCGTCTCCATCAAGGGGCAGTCCCCTGACATCGCCCAGGGCGTGAACAAGGCTCTGGAGGTGAGGTCCGGCGAGGCGTGGGATAAGGCAATCGAGGCCATCGGCGCCGGCGACCAGGGCATGATGATCGGCTTCGCCTGCAACGAGACCGAGGAACTGATGCCGATGCCCATCGCCCTGGCCCACAAGCTGTGCAAGCAGTTGGCGCTGGTGCGTAAGGAGAAGGTTCTCCCCTACCTGCGGCCCGACGGAAAGTCCCAGGTCACCGTGGAATACTCCCAGGGCAAGCCCAAGAGGGTCGATACCGTCGTCATCGCCGCCCAGCACGACCCGGTCACCGATTACGAGAAGATCCGCGCCGACATCCTGGAGGAGGTCGTCAAGCAGATCATCCCAGCCGAGATGCTGGACGACAAGACCAAGTATTACGTCAATCCCACGGGGCGATTCGTCATCGGTGGCCCCATGGGCGATGCCGGGCTGACCGGCCGCAAGATCATCGTGGACACCTACGGCGGCATGGCACGGCACGGTGGAGGCGCCTTCTCCGGCAAGGATCCCACCAAGGTGGACCGATCGGGCGCTTACATGGCCCGTTACGTGGCCAAGAACGTGGTGGCTGCCGGTCTGGCTGACCGGTTCGAGATCCAGATCTCCTACGCCATCGGAGTGGCCCGACCTCTTTCCATCATGATCGAGACCTTCGGGACGGAGAAGGTGGCCTCGGCCAAGATCCTCGAACTGGTCAAGAAGCACTTCGACATGAGGCCGGCCGCCATCATCCACCACCTCCAGCTGCGAAGGCCCATCTACAAGGCCACCGCGGCCTACGGCCACTTCGGTCGCAACGACATCGACGCCCCCTGGGAGATCATCGACAGGGCGGCCGCCCTGCGGGCCGAAGCGGGGCTGGGACCCATGGAGGTCCAGTCCAACAACGGCCACAAGGCCGGGAAGACCCTTGCGGGAACCGAGGCGTAGCGGCTACTATTCGGGGGCGGGTCCATGGACCCGCCCCTTATTCAGGATCGGTTGGCAGGATCGTGACTCAGACTGAACCCAGGGCCCTCATCACAGGAATGGCCGGCTTCGTGGGGAAGCACCTGGCCAGGTATCTGGCCGCCACCACCCCGGTCAAGGTCTACGGCATCGCCCTTCCAGGAGAACGTACCGCCGACATCGAAGAGGAGCTGGGTTCCAGACTCGAGGTGCAGACCGGCAACCTGATGGCCGCCGATCGGGTCCGTGAGATCGTCCAGGAAGTGAGGCCCGACTGGATCTTCCACCTGGCCGCCCAGGCCTTCGTACCCACCGCCTTCGCCGATCCGACGGGAACCCTGGTCAACAACATCATCGGGCAGGTGAACCTCTTCCAGGCGGTCCTGGCCTGGGGGGAACGTCCCACCATCATGATTGTGGGCTCCAACGAGGAGTACGGGATGGTGAAGCCGGATGACATCCCTGTCAAGGAAAGCACTCCCTTCCGGCCGGCCAACCCCTACGCCGTCAGCAAGATCGCCCAGGACATGCTGGGCTACCAGTACCACGTGGCCCATCAGTTGCCCATCGTTCGCGTCCGCCCCTTCAACCACATAGGCCCCGGCCAGAGCGATCGCTTCGTGACCTCCAATTTCGGCCGTCAGATAGCCGAGGCGGAGTTGGGATTGAGTCCTCCGGTTCTTCAGGTGGGCAACCTGGAGGCCGAACGGGATTACACCGACGTGCGGGACATCGTCCGGGCCTACCACCTGGCCGTGACTCGAGGGGTACCGGGCGACGTCTACAACCTGGGAAGCGGGCGAGCCGTATCGATACGGCAACTGCTCGACCTGCTGCTGGCGCAAAGCCGGGTGCCCCTTCGGATCGAGCAGGACCCCAGCAGACTGCGACCCTCCGACATCCCCCGCATCGTCGCCGACTCCAGCAAGTTTCAGGCGCTTACCGGCTGGAAGGCCGAGGTACCCCTGGAGCGCACCCTCACCGACATCCTCAACTGGTGGCGCGAGACCCTCCCTCGTTTGCCTATTCCCCCACGTACTCGCTAAACTAGCGCCAGAACAGAGTATAAGCAGCGGGCGACCGCACCTAGAAGGGGAGCCTGAGGGCCGGCACCGGCCCCGGCGTCCCACTCTTTTGCTGAGGAGGCCCAGGTGGCAACAGAGATCAAGTTTGGCACCGATGGCTGGCGTGGCGTCATCGCCGACGACTTCACCTACGAGAACGTGCGGATCGTTGCCCAGGGCATCGCCAACTATCTCAAAGACAGCGGCAAGGCCGCCAACGGACTGGTGGTGGGCTACGACTTCCGATTCGCCTCGGAGGGTTTCGCCGCCGCCGTGGCTGAGGTCGTGGGGTCCAGTGGTATCAAGGTCTGGCTATGTCAGGAAGCGGCTCCGACCCCCGCGGTGTCCTATTCCATCCTCGCCCAGAAGGCGGGGGGCGCGGTCATGGTCACCGCCAGCCACAACCCGGGCATATGGAACGGCATCAAGTTCCGGCCCGAGTACGCTGGGGCGGCGTCGCCCGAGATCATAGAGAAGATCGAGGCCCAGGTTCGGCAGATCCAAGCCGGTGGCGGGGTGCAGCGAAGAAGGCTCGAAGAGCTGGTGAAGGCTGGCTTCGTCAACTACTTCGACCCGAAACCCGCCTATTTCGAGCAGATCGGGCGGCTGGTGGACGTGAACGCCATCAAGAACGCCGGCTTGAACATCGTTGCCGACGCCATGTACGGGGTCGGGGCCGGCTACTTCAGCGCCCTCTTGCGAGGGGGCACCACCCGGGTGCACAACATCCGCTCCCAGCGCAACCCCATCTTCCCGGGCATCAATCCGGAGCCAATCCCGCCCAACGTAGGGGAATTGATGGACGCCGTACGCACCAACAAAGCCGACGTGGGGCTTGCCACCGACGGCGACGCCGATCGGATCGGCGCGGTGGACGAGAACGGGAACTTCGTCAACCAGCTGCAGATGTACGCCCTCCTGTTCCTCTACCTTCTGGAGGTCCGAGGCATGCGGGGCCCCGCCGTGAGGACGGTGACCAGCACGGTGATGGCCGACAAGCTGGGCAAGCTGTACGGGGTGCCCGTGTACGAGACTGGCGTGGGGTTCAAGTACGTGGCGCCGAAGATGCTGGAGACGGACGCCCTCATCGGCGGTGAGGAGAGCGGCGGCTTCGCCTTCAAGGGGCACATACCGGAGCGCGACGCCTTCCTGGCGGGTCTATTCCTGCTGGACCTGAAGATCAAGCTGGGCAGGCCCCTCTCAGAGGTGATCCAGTACCTGTACGAGAAGGTAGGCGCCCACTACTACGATCGGCGGGACTTCCACTTCGATCCCGCCAGGAAGTCGGAGATCACCCGCCGGGTCGCAGAGTACCGGCCCAGTGAGATGGACATGATGCGGGTGGTGGACGTCAACACCACCGACGGCAGCAAGTTCCTCCTGGAGGACGGAAGCTGGCTGCTAATCCGATTCTCCGGCACCGAGCCGGTGATGCGGATCTACACCGAAACTACCGATCCCGCGCGTGTCAATCGCATGCTGGACATGGGAGAGACCATCGCGGGCGTGCGGTAGGGGGTGCCAACTCTGGTCCGCACCTTGCTCGCTGGGGGGTGATGCCGGGCCACAGGCCAACCAGAAGGCATGCTGGGAGGATGAATTCACCATGGGATACTCAGCGCACCCCACCCTCTACCCACTCAAGTTCCGGTTTCTTCCCCACGAGAAGGTCTGGGGTGGCCAGAAGCTGAGGGGACTGCTGGGCCCGGAGGCCGGCGGTGGGGGCCGGATAGGGGAAGTGTGGGCAGTGTGGGATGGCCTCGTGGTCGCCAACGGCCCGTGGCAGGGGAAGACCTTGAAAGATCTGGTGGGAGAATTCCCCGGCGAGATCCTCGGCAACTCGGCTCTGAACCAGCCTGACATCGTCTTCCCCCTGCTGGTCAAGCTGATCGACGCCCACGACACCCTGTCCGTGCAGGTGCATCCCGACGATAGCTACTCCCGTACGAGAGAGCACCAACCCCTCGGGAAGACCGAGATGTGGTACGTGCTCGAAGCGGATCCCGGAGCCCGCATAGTCCACGGATTGAACTGCTCCGTCGATCGGGCCGAACTCCGGCGTGCTCTGGATGCGACCACTGTCACCGATCTGCTGGACTACGTGGAGGTTGCCAGGGGCGACACGATTTTCATCCCGGCAGGGACGATCCACGCTCTCGGCAAAGGGATCATGGTATACGAGCTGCAGCAGTCGTCCGACCTGACCTATCGGCTGTACGACTGGGACAGGAAAGAGGCCGGTGTCTCCCGGGAACTCCACGTGGACAAGGCCCTGGACGTGGCTCGTCTGGAGCCCCTCCCCGCTCACAAGATCCGGCCGGTTGAGCTGAACGAAGACAGCTACCGGCGCAGCTTCCTGTGCGCGTGCCGCTACTTCACCGTGGAGCTGCTGAGGACGGGGTCCCGCATCCATCAGCAATTGGCCCAGCAGTTTCACATCATCACCGCCCTGGAGGGAACGGTTTCCCTGCGGCCTGCCGATGGTCAGGCCGAGGAGCTGCTCCTGCAGAGGCTGGAATCTGCTCTGGTGCCTGCCGGCCTTGGCGAATACGACCTTCTACCCGTAGGGGAACGGTGTGAGGTCATCAAGTCCTACGTTCCGGACCTCCTGAAGGACGTCGTCACGCCTCTACTGAAGGCAGGCGTCCCGACAGATGACATCGTCCAGCTGGGCGGTGATCCGAAGTACTCCGACCTGAGCCACCTGGTCGCGCAGGGCTAGGGGCCGGACGTCGAGAACCAGTGAGAATCGGGGGTAGTTGGTGGATACGCTCCCCGGCGAGTGTCGAGCGCCATTGACAGACACCCCCGGCGGCCGTATACTGAAGATCGG
>JAJZQR010000445.1 GCA_021806765.1 Chloroflexota bacterium
CATCAGCGCCTCATCGTGGTGCCAGCCGGGCGGATAAAGGTCGAGCCATAGAAACCGTAGGATCGCAGCGAGCGCGACCACGATGACGAGCGCAACGAGCTCCCAGCGCCTAGACACGATCCCCTCACCTCTCAATGCCGCGATAGGAAAAGAACCGACCGCAATAGTAGCCTGTCCGGGAAGGAAAGGCAAGGGGACGGCTTGTCGGGTAGTGTACGCGGGATTGCAGAAAAGTCGTTGCGTGCTTGGTTAGGCAACGAGCAATGCCTGCTCGAGCAATCGCTGCCAGGGCTCGGCCGGACTGTCCGCCAAGTGGCGATGGCTGATCACCAACTGGATGCCGGCCTCAAAGCCCTTGTCCGAATGGAAGATCACTACCTGACGGGCCTTCTGTCGGAAGTGTCGCTGCACCCGTTCCAGCGCACTGGTGGCCCGCAGGCATTCCACCTTGTACTCCTGCCCCCTGCACCGCGCCCTCTCCCGCACCGTCAGATATGCTAGCGTCCGCTCAAAGTCCCGCTCCAGCGTCGCTACCGCTTTCGGTTCCTTCCCGCCCCACTTGGCCCGGAAATCCCCCAGATGTCTCCTCACCTCTCCCTCGCTCTCACCTCGGTACACCTCTGCCGCGTCCTTCAGCACCTGCGCTCGGCGCTCCTGGCGCTCCTTGCGACTCATCCCTTCTGCACCCATCACGTCGCGCCCCACATTGCGCAACTTATGGAAAATGCAGCGTTGCCGCTCTACCCCCTCACCGAAGTACACGCACTCGAAGGCCTTCTCCAGACCCGCCGATCCATCATGGACGAACAACTCTAGCCCTCGTTGCCCACAGAGCCCTCTCGCCAGCAGCCGTTCAAGGAGTTTGCGCCAACTCGCCTCGTCTTCTTCTCGACCCCTTTCCCAATCTAACAGCCAGCGCTCGCCGCTCACCGGATCAACGCCGTAGGCTACCAGCAGCGGGAACTTCCGCACCTTCCTCCGCTGCCGACGTCGCCCCTTCTTGTCGGTATACTCCTCGCCGGTTGGCTCCAGCATCTTAAGCCAGATACCATCCAGCATCACCACCGCGGGCACCCGCTCGAACGTTCCTGCGTGAAACGCCTTCGCCAGAACCGCCGTCTCGTTCACGATCCGGTTGACCGTGGCGATCGACAACGGCTGGCCATTACACCAGGCAAGCACCTCGACCCCATCGCGCAAGGAGACGCATACCCCAGCCAACTCGCGTGCCCGCTCCTCAAGATCAAACCAAAGCCGCCCGTACGGTGTTAGGTGCACAAACTCGAAATCCACCATGCCACCACATACACAACTGAGCCGTGGTACGGCAATTTCACCCCAGGCCGCAAAGCTGAGCAACCCGCGCCCATAGAAGCCGCCCCGGTAGAAGTAGCGCCGGTACTGGGTACCGCATCTGTTGCAGCAGGCCTCCACGACAGCCTGATCCTCAAGATTGCGCCGCTCGCCCTTCGCCCGCCCCAGAAGCTGCGTCACCTCATCCTGCAGCGTTCGCTCGATAACCTCGCGCACCACCTCCGCGATGGCCGCGTCGATCTCCACTTGAACCTGACGCTGGTTCTGCCGACGATCCTTCCGGTTGACCCTGCGCTGCTTGCGTGTCTTGGCGCGGCGTGTTACCTTCACTGTCAAGCCCTGTCCCCTTTCGACTCGGTTCCAAAGTGTGTTGGTGGGTTTCGTGGGGGAATGGGATGCTTGTTCGGTTGTCATTCTGAGGCGCAGCGTAGCGGAGCCGAAGCCGGAGCCGCAGCGGAGGTCCCTTTGGGGGAATCTCCCCGCGCCCGACCATCGTAAGGCGCTTCGGTGCCACCCGGCATGATGGAGCCATGAACCGGTCCGGCCGAGCCTAGACATAAAGAGAAGACTCTGATACCCTCTCGATTGACAGCCAAGGGGGTGTCAGAGCTCATGAACATTATCGCGCGTGGCAAGGCTTTTGTCGAGTCTCTCCGTGAGTTGGCCAAGCGTTCGGTCTGGGACTGGCGTCGCTGCCCGAAATGCGGGGAGACCGACACGTGTAAGCATGGTAGCTACAAGAGGAATCCGTGGTCTCTCGATGGTCGCCGAGAGGTGCGCATTCAGCGCCATTGGTGCAACCGGTGTAAGAGCACGTACTCGGAAAGATCGGCCCTTCTGGTCAGAGGTAGCTGGTATGCCCGCGAAGTGCATCGGGCAGCGATCGACTACTGGCAGTTCGGGGGCAACTCCCTTCGGCGGACCGAGGAGTTACTGCGTGCGCATATCGGTCATCAAGGCCGCTGGCTGATCTGGCGTCCGCTTGATCCGGAGCCGCCGGAGGAAGGGCGGTGTCGTCTTGGGGCGAGTACGGTGCACCGCTGGCTAGACGGGGCGGGGAAAGAGGCTAAGCGTAGTGTGGAGAAGCAGCTTGATGGGGTGCCATCATCGGGACAGATGGGGACTGATGGGCTCTGGGCGGTGCTGCGCGGTGGAGGGAAGCGCGTAGTGCTTGCCCTGGTGGACAGCGTGACGGGGCTGATCTGGCCGCCGGTGGTGGTTGAGGGTGAAGATGAGGAGAAGTACTGGAGGAAGCTGTTCGAGCGAGCCAAGGGGGCGGGCTTGGACCCGGACGTGCTGCGGGGCATCGTGAGTGATGGTGCCAGAGGTTTGATCGGCTACCTGAACAAGGCTTTGGAGTGGGTGAACCATCAGCGCTGTGTGTTTCACATCTGGCGGGGCCTTGCTGGGGAGCTGGCAAGGCGGGTGAGCGAAGCGGCGGTTGGGCTGACGGGCGAGGCGGCGCGGGCCGCGCGAGAACAGGCGCGGAGGGAGCTGGTGAGCCTGATTCACGGGGTAGTGGACGCCAAGAGCGAAGCGGTAGCAGAGGCGGCGTTGGTGCAATTGGCTGCTCATCGGCTAGGCGCTGGGTTGGCGGCGATGCTCAGGCGGGACCTCGAGAAGCTGCTGGTGTACCAGATTGGCTACAACCGGGGTCTGCTGCGGGTGACACCGGAATGGGTCTGGCGGGACTTTCGGCTGCGACTGAGTCGGGGACGAAACCATGGGTCGGACGCGCGGCTGGAGCGAGCGGCCCTGGTGTGGGCGATCTACCGAAACTTCACGCCAGCGCAATGGAGGAGTGAGCGCAAGCGAAAGTATCGACATCCCGGCCGGAGCTCGCTAGAAGTGGCCGGCGTTCCGCCGGGAAAGATCAGCTACTTGGATGCCTTGGCCGTCTGAGGGCCGCAGGTGCTCAGACGTTGCCCACTCGGGCAAGCCTCAAGGCAGTAGACAGGTAAAGCGCATGATGGCTAGCTCGGCAACACTACCAGGAATCCACCAACACAGTCTGAAACCGAGTCACCAAGGTTGGCGGCATTTCCAAAAC
>JAJZQR010000446.1 GCA_021806765.1 Chloroflexota bacterium
CCCAGATGTGTCTCCCCTACCTGGTGGACCAGCTCCAGGAGAACCTGGCTCAACTGAAGCGATTCCAGGAGGAGCTTCAGGCGACCCAGGACCAGCTGATCCAGTCGGAGAAGCTGGCCTCGATGGGACAACTGGCGGCCGGGGTGGCTCACGAGATCAACAACCCCTTGGGCACCATAACCATCTTCGCTCACATGATGATGAAGGGCATGACTACCGCCGACCCCCGCCTGAAAGACCTGAAGATGATAGTGGAGGAGGCCGCCCGGTGCCGCACCATAGTGTCCGGCCTCCTGGAGTTCGCCCGGCAGGGCAAGCTAAACTTGACCACCGTCGACGTAAACACCCTCCTGCTGGACATCATCGCGGAGGTGGACAGGCAATCCTTCTTCGAGGGTGTGTCGGTGATTAACCGCCTCGATCCAAAGCTCCCGCCCGTCCAGGCAGACTCCAGTCAGCTTCACCACGCGCTCTCCAACCTCGTGGTGAACGCCGCCGAGGCGATGCACGGAGGAGGCTTGCTGACCGTGACCAGTGGGATAGCCGAGGGTAACGATTCCATGTGGATCTCCGTTTCCGACACCGGTTGTGGGATACCCCAGGAGAACCTGGAAAAGCTCTTCACCCCATTCTTCACCACCAAGCCCACCGGCCAGGGCACCGGTCTGGGCCTCGCCATAGCCTACGGCGTAGTGAAGATGCACAGGGGCACTCTGGAGGTCCAGAGCGAGGTGAGGGTCGGCTCCACCTTCACCATGACTCTCCCTATGAGTGGCCAACGCGTCGGCCGGCAGTCGCTGGAGCACAGGAAGGAGCTGATCGGACTGCCCCAGGAAGAACCCGAACCACCCGACGACAACCTGCCGGGAGGATGAGGAAGATGGCATCAACTGCTCGCGTTTTGGTGGTGGAGGATGAGGAAGATGGCATCAACTGCTCGCGTTTTGGTGGTGGACGATGAGAGGGGGATCCGCGAGGGCTGTCGTCGAGTCCTGGGTTCCGAGGGTTATCAAGTGGAGACGGCCGAAAACGGGGCGGCCGCTCTGGAGATGGCCCAGTCGGGCGCTTTCGATCTGCTCCTGGTCGACGTCAAGATGCCGGGCATCGGGGGCATTTACCTGGTCCGCCGGGTTCAGCAGATCGACCCCGCCATCGTCTGCGTCATGATCACCGGCTACGCCACCATCGAGACCGCTATCGAGGCGACCAAGAGCGGCGCCTACGACTTCCTTCCCAAGCCCTTTACGCCCGATGAGCTGATCGCGAAGGTCAACAAGGCGCTGGAGCGACGAGAGTTGACACTGGAAGCCCGTCGTTTGAGGGAGGAGAAGGAGCGCAGCCTGCTGGAGATCTCTCTGGAGAAGAGCCGCCTTCTCACCGTCATCAACTGCATGCAGGACGGCGTCCTCGTCACCAACAGGGATGGGCAGTTGGTCCTTCACAACCCTGCAGCGCTGCCCATGCTGCAGCTTGGGAGCCAGGGCGTCATAGGGCAGCCCGTTGCCCGGTGCGTGCGGGTGCCTCAACTGGTCGAGGTGGTGGCGGCTGCCCTGGCCGAGACCGGAGGCACGAACGCCATGCTCTCGCAGGAAATCCGGACCCCGGATGGGTCCGGAGTGCTGATGGCGAACGTGGCGCCGGTTCGAGATGAGCGAGCGGAAATCCTCGGGTCAGTGACGGTCATCAGGGATATCACAGAGCTGAAACGTCTCGAACGGACGAAATCCCAGTTCGTGGCCATGGTGGCCCACGAGTTGAGGGCTCCTCTCGCTGCCGTTCAGGGCTACCTGGATGTCATGCTCACAGGGGCCTCCGGCAATGACCCGCAGAAGATCCAGCGGATGCTGGAGCGCTCCAAGGCCAGGACTGCCGCCCTCGTGAACCTCATCGACGACCTGCTGGACGTCTCCAGCATCGAGTCGGGACGGATAGCCCGACGGATCGAGTGGATACCCCTGCCCAGTCTACTGCTGGACGTCATCGAGATGGGGCGCCCCATGGCGGAGGACCGAAACATCTCCTTCCATCTGGATCTGCCGGGGACTCTTCCCCCGGCCCGGGCCGACCGGGAAGATATGGTCCGGTTGTTCACCAATCTCCTGACCAACGCCATCAAGTACAACCACGACGGCGGGGCTATCCACCTGGCAGCCCGGCTCAAGGGTCAGACGATCCGGGTCGACGTGGCCGACACCGGCATAGGCATCCCCGGGGAGTCCCTGCCGCGGCTATTCGACGAGTTCTACCGGGTAAGGACCCCGGAAACCAGACAGATCGCCGGCACGGGCCTGGGCCTGTCCATAGTCAAGAGGATCCTCGAGGCACACCACGGATGGATAGAGGTGGAGAGCCAACCGGGCAAAGGCAGCACCTTCTCCGTCTTCCTGCCGGTAGTCGACGACCCGCCCGCCCCCGTGTCCAGGTAACCTAGCTGCGGTCCACCGATTCCCCTACGCCTAACGTCAATCGCCGTGCTACACTAGCACTGCTGCCACCTCTACGATGGGGTAGAAGGGAGGTCGGAAATGACATCGACGTTCAGATGGTTCGCCCTCCTGGGGTCGTTGCTGGCGCTGGCCTGGCTTTCCGCCTGCGCCCCGCAACAGGAACCAGAGCCCAAATCGGTGGTGTACGGCACCACTTTCCAGCCCAACAGCTTGAACCCCATCACGGCCCCAGACATCGTGTCCCGGTCCATGATAGAGATGGTCTTCGATGGCCTCGTGGCAGCCGACGAGCAGGGTCAGCTTCACGGGGAACTGGCGACCGACTGGCAGACATCCCTCGACGGCAAAGAGTGGACTTTCCACCTCCAAAAGGGGGTCCGGTGGCACGACGGCCGAGACTTCACCGCCGGAGACGTCAAGTTCACCTACGACACGGTGCACGACCCCAACGCAAAGCCCACCGTGGCCAAGGCCGACTATGCCGCCATCCAGCGGGTCGAGGTAGTGGACCCCTATACCGTTTGCTTCTACCTGTCCCAACCCAATGCCGCCTTCCTATCCCGCCTGGTCCTTGGGATAGCGCCTCAGCACCTCCTGGAGGGCCAAGACCTCGCCACGGCGCCTTTCAATAGCCAGCCGGTGGGGACCGGCCCCTTCGTTTTCGATAGCTGGGCTCGAGGCGAGAGGGTGGTCTTGAAGCACAACCCCGAATACTCTGGCACCAAACCGAAGATCGACCAGTTGATATGGAAGATCATCCCGGACAGCAACCTGCTGGCGCTTCAGGCCGCCAACGGCGAGGTAGACGGTGCCCCGGTATACAGCCCCGCCGACGCAGCCAGCCTCAGAGCCGCCGGCAAGGTGGCTCTCCACGAGACCCTGGAGGGGAACACTCAGATCAGCTTTCAATTGAA
>JAJZQR010000085.1 GCA_021806765.1 Chloroflexota bacterium
CGACTATCTCTGCCTTGGAGTCCGCCGTCGATCATGCCTTCACCCAGGTGGAAGATCGGATCATCACCAAATGTCGCCCCCAATTGGGGCTAGCTGCTTAGGACAAGGATGTGTCGCTGATTGACAATGGTTGGCCCTTTCTGTTCTAGGATAGTAGTATAGTAGTATGAGCCAGGGTAAGAAGACATGAACTTGGAAAAGGACGTATTGTCACGGCTTCTACGCTACGCTCAGATCGATACTCAGTCTGATGAGAATTCGACAAGCTATCCGAGTTCTGCCGGTCAATGGGACTTGCTGAGGTTGCTGGACAGGGAGTTGCGCGAACTTGGATTGGAGGACGTCGGGATTGATGAATTCGGCTACGTGACCGCTACCTTGCCGGGCACTATGTCGAGGGGGGACGGCGATATGCAGGTCGTGCCGGTTGTCGGATTGCTGGCGCACGTAGATACCACTCCGGAGGTCAGCGGCTCTGGAGTTTGCCCGCACGTCGTGCACGACTACATAGGCGGCCCGATTGTGCTAGTTGGGGATGCTACGCAAGTGATTAGCGCTGATGAGACGCCGCACCTCCATGAGTGCATTGGTCACGATATCGTGAGTTCTGATGGCACGACGCTTCTAGGGGCTGACGACAAGGCCGGAGTCGCCGAGATCATGACAGCGCTATCGCATCTGGTGTCCCACCCAGAGTGGCGACACGGCACGGTGCGTGTTGCCTTCATTCCTGACGAAGAAACGGGCCGCGGCACCGAACACTTCGACGTGTCCGCGTTTGGTGCTCACTATGCCTATACAATAGATGGGGATAACCCAGGCGAGATTGAGGATGAAACCTTCTGTGCCGATACTGCCGTCGTCACTTTCCACGGTCGCAATGTTCACCCTGGATACGCCAAGGGCAAGCTGGTCAACGCCATCAAGTTGGCTGCAACTCTCTTAGAGCGACTTCCGCAGGATGGACTTTCGCCTGAGACGACCGAGGGCCGAGAGGGCTATCTTCATCCATTTAGTATTGAGGGAGACAGCGAAACCGCGCGGTTGAGCTTCTATGTTCGGGACTTTGAAGTGGGTGGTCTAGCCGAGAAGGAACACTATCTTCGACGGCTGGCCAACGAAATCGAGGTTTCCGAGCCTCGCGCGAAAGTGGACGTAGTGGTCAGTGAGAGCTATCGAAACACGAAAGATGTCTTGCAGCGCCATCCGCAGGTAGTCGCGAACGGGGAAGAGGCTATGCGTCGAGCAGGGCTGCGCCCGAAGCGGACGCTCAATCGGGGCGGGACCGACGGGTGCAGGCTAAGCTTCATGGGGCTGCCGACCGCCAACATATTTGCCGGTGGGCAGAACATCCACAGCAAGCGAGAGTGGGTCTCGGTACAGGACATGTCCAAGGCGGTGGAAGTGCTCGTCCATCTGGTTCAAGTGTGGGCCGAGTGAGCATCTCCCGTCCTGGCAATCTCGAGCACTTGTCCGACATCAACTCGCCCCCCTTAGATGTGCCCTCCGAGCGGCAGGCGAAGAGGTGATCTCCACAACCCTTGGGGTATCGTCAGTAATGGGGATTGGGTTCGCGCGTAACACGCGCTGGGCGGTCACTGCTGCTGTCCCTGCCGGACAACCGCCCTGAAGCACGAGCATCATTGTGTCGTGAGGTGACATACTCTTCTTGAGTTCCGACGATACCTGATGACCTTGCAGCCGCTGACTCTTCCTTTGGCGATCTAATGCCCCTAAGGTTCGCCAGCACCTCACGTAAGCGCGTGGTATGGCCACACATAACGCTCGAAACTGGACAGGACGCTGGGCGCCGGAATGCGTCTCCGGGAGCGCAGCCAATTTCGAACAGACATAGCCGCTAGGCTGATGTCGTGCGAAAGACGACCAGTACGTGATCAGCACAAACGCGCGTCTTCAACTGGCACTTGAAGGCAGGTCAATGGCGAATCCACTTCGATCCAGCCCCAGGACCAGGCCGGCTGTTAGTGGGATACGTGGGCAAGCATCTGCGCACAGCTAAGTTCCACCACTGAATTCCGTTTCCTCCTTCGTCTGGCCTGAGTTTCCAAGAATGCGACCACGGCCGGACCTACGAAGGGACATGTTGACATAAGTAACATCTTGTTGTATAAGCCTCTTGATGGAGGCCACTTCTCTTGAACCACAACCAGTCGTTTCGCCAAGCGTATATGCACTCATCCTGACTTCGCCAAGGCTCAGGCGAATGCTCCTCCCTCAAGGTCTCCTGCCGAGCCCCTACGAGATCCTTAGCTACGAGTCCACCCTCATCCTCCACGACGCCAGCGGCAACAAGGCTACCGTCAAGCGTAACCAGCAGGTCCGCTTTCTTCAGGACGGGATTGCCGGCATGCTGGACCATGTCTGGGGAGATGGCGTTGCGCTGACGGCCTACCACAACGAGGCTGGCGTGCTGAGGGATTTGTTTCTAGACGAGGGGAAGCGCCACCTGGTGGTGGGCTTCAAGCGGCCGATGTGTCGGGGAGAGATGCTAACTTTTAGAGTGGAGCGAACGGCGATGGTGGGGTTTACCGGGGACGAGGAATGGTTGGAAACGACGATAGACCATCCGACGGCGCACCTGAGCCGTAGCATCGTGTTCCCCAAGGAGCGACCTTGCCTGCAAGCCAACCTTGATTGCGAAGGTCACGAGCATCCTTTGCCGATCAGAGTCCTAGCGGGTGGAAGAACTCTTGTAGGCTTTCATATAGCTAAGCCTAGGGTCGAGACTCCATACACTATTCGTTGGATTTGGTAGACAGCAAAAGCGGTGAGCTAGCCAGCCCACCGCCTCTGCCCAAACCTCTGCCGGCGCTCAGCCGCCGTCGCCGCCACCTTCCATAGCAGTCCCTCCAACCATCCGAAGTGGTCCCGGGGCAACTAGACAAACACCAATTGGCGAGCGAATTATAATAGCTAGCTATTAGCATGTCAACTGCGTCTCTTCTTCCGCGGACCCTTCTTCCGCAATTCTGTACTGGCTAGGTATTCGGCAACGGCCTCAGCCGTGGTGAACCAGTCTCGCCCCATCCTCCTCGCCTTGAGGCGACCAGTCCTTGCTAGGAGTGCCAGATGGGATTGACTGATTGGGAACCTAGCCGCTGCCTCCTTGAGCGAGATTAGACGCTCTTCTTCCAACGGCCCCTTGGCCTATCTTCAAGGTGCTGACATTATAGTGCGAACACCACCATCTCCGCTTTAAAGTGAAGTCTTGTGTCAACTAGGGTACAATGAGCCAGAAAGTCGCTACTGCCACCTTCCCGACTGAAATCAAGGAAGCAGGAGAGGGGAATGCCGACCCGCGGCTCCGCCATCAACCCGCTTGCCAAAGCCTACAGAGACCTCTCCGTTGCGGCTAAGGTCGATCTGAAGGGAGCGGCAACCTCTGCCCGGTTACTGGCGTTGGTGGAAACCTCGCTAAACTTTCTCAACAATAAGTGTGTCAAGGTGGATCTGATCTCGCGAGTGGCTGGCAAGAGCTACGCTTCCTATGCCAAACGAACCACTCCCAACGAGATTTCCAGACCAGCCAACACCTCACTTTTTGTTGTTGACATCGCCTGGATCCGAGAGAAATGGCAAGCATGGCGAACCCAGAGCCTTACCTCCGACGAAATCGCCAAACTAGGCTACACCATGGCCACTGCCTACTCGGTGGCCAGCGACCTTTTTGATCGCAATAACAAGAAGGGGCCGGCCACGTACTTCGAGCACCTGGTGGGGCACCTGTTCGCCAGGCAGTATGGGGTAAACCCAACCAAGGAAGCCCACTTCACCATCGCCAAGGAGTCGGTGTCGATGACTATGGACTTTCTCTTCGAGTTGGGCGAACGTAAGCCGCGGATTCACCTGCCGGTGAAACTTTCGACCCGGGAGAGGGTAGTCCAAGCCTGGTCACACCAGAGGATGCTCGATGCGCACTACGGGGACGATAGCTACCGCGCGGTGCTGGTAATACACTCGGAGACCAAACTCGACTCACGAAGCCACGAGGTTATCGAGATCACGGTCCCCCGCCAGTGGCTGGCCTATCAGACCCTCCTTGCGAAGATGGACCGGATTTACTTCTTCGACATGCCGGACAACTACGCTACCCTTTCGAGGAACTACCCGAACATTATCACTGTCAAGCCCTTCGCGGAGTTCTTCACGGAAAGAGCGAAAGTGACTGGCTAGGGTCACCATCTGGATAGTATCGGTCGGTGATGCCCATCCATTTGGTCTTGCCCTTTGGCTTATGGAAGACCACGAAATAGGAGTGGCTCTTGCGTGCGTGCACCTGGTTCAGAACCCGGCTGACCCCGGGCTTACCCATTCGCATCACGACGAACAGGTCCTCGACGACAAAGCCATAGGTGGCGAGCTCGTTGATGATCTCGACGTGGGTCAGCCGCTGAGTATTGGCGCAAACCTCATCCTGGCACTTAACGATGTAGATGCCGTTGGGCTTCAGGATCCGCCAGGCTTCCCGGGCTGCCTGGAAATAGAGGTCGAGCACCGCCTCGTGGTACTTCTTCTCCGAGTTGATGCTGTTGTTGCGGTAGTATCCCTCGTAGTTTTGGTGTCCGACGTGAGCGCTCCCGCCAGGTGTGTGCATGTAAGGCGGGTCAAAGACAACGCAGTCGATGGACTCGTCCTCGTAGGGAAGCTGCCGACAGTCGATGCCGGTCAATATATCGGTAGGGAGTAGGTGATAGATGCCTTCGGGAACCTGCTGCCAGAAAACACCGTTACCGTAGGTAACGTCAGCCACGGTTGAGCCTGGGACAACATAGAGAGAAAGGACGTAGGGGAAGATGTCGGCGTTAGTTCCCTGGTAGGCCGAGAAGACCAGGTCGTTCGTAGCGATACCTGCTGCTGCTTTTCGCTTCTTCCTACCAACTGGTCGGAGAACTGCTGGGACTTTCGTATGCGGCTTCAACTCCTCGATCAAATCGAAAGGTATCTGCTCGTTCTCCTCCTTGACCGTGCTCATGCGCGCCAACCTCTCCTCGGAACTTGTGGATGGGCTCAGGGGTCGCCCACTAGAACTCGATCCATGCTCAGTAGGGTCGCCGAGCTTGAGATTAGCCTCGGCGCCGAACGGCACCCTGACCAACTCCTCGAAGCTCTCTCACCGCCCCAGTATTCAGCGCATTATACCAGTCGGCCTGCTTCTTGTGTTCTTCTTGATGTTTCGCCGATAGCCGTGCAGTGATGTCTCTCGGACTCTTTCACTGATCGATCTGTCTCTGCAGTACGGCCTCCCTTGGTGGGACCACCCTTGCCTGTGAGTGTGCGAATGGAACTTGCATCCGAACGGGTGTTCTATTCTTGCGCCGGCATGAGGTTGTTGTCAACGACGAGCGCATCATGGAAAGCAGAATCCAGCCAAAGGGAAACGGACTGCGACGACTAGACATCAACGTCGAAGAACAGATGAGTATTGAGCACATCGTGCAGATTGGCCGAAGCTCTGGCTAGCTCAGAAGCCGACAAACGGCATTCATTCACCTCTGGTTCGGCTGCTCGCATATCTGGCCCATGAGGGCTGCGGGAATGGGGGCAGGGCGCTACTCTCAGCCTCGCAGGCTACCAAGGGTGGCATCGCTTGCTTGCTCGAAGGCTCAAGGGTTAACAACCGAGTTGTAGTACCGCACTTCATCGATGTCGCCGCGCCACGATTCCTGATTCCAGACATTGCCCATGACGCTGCCAAGGTAAAGATCGTAGACGACACTGTTTATGCCCCCAACGGACAAGGTCTTGGTCGACCTTAGGCCTCCATCTTTATAGAACTTTACGTTGAGGCCATCATAGGACACTGTGACATTGTTCCATTGACCAACCGTAAGCATCCCACCATCACTTTGGACGCTGCTGCCACCGCCACTCGACCATACCTGAAGCTCCAAGCGGTCGCTGCGCTGGTTCAGTGCCCAGCGCTCCCTGGCATTGTTGGATGCCCCTTGGCTGGCTATGGGACTGACCTCCGGAGAGCCACTGGGACGCACAGAGGCTGCAAACGTGAAGGTGTTGGACTCGAGGGAAGACGATCCGCCAATCTTGACTCCTGCACCTCGCTCCCCCGCGAAGTGCACTGCCTTCCCCCTGATGCCAGTAGTCCAGTTCGCGCTCGCAAGCTGCGCGATGTTGCCGTATCCCGACAGGTCGGACGATGTTGAGCCCGAGCCCTCGTCGAAATCCCAGGATCCCACCAACCGCCCATCAAGAGGAGGCGAGACTGTGACCATGTTGGGCTTTGTTGCGGTGTAGGAACCGCCTTGCCCAGAGACAGTCAGTGAAACGGTGTACGTACCTTGCGTGCTGTAAGTGTGGTTGATGGCACCGGACTGCGTGCTCGTCGTGCCGTCGCCGAAGTTCCATAGCCAGCTGCTTATGCCAGCACTGGCGTTTCGGTCTGAGAAACGAACCGTGAGTGGGGCACGGCCTGAGGTGGAGTTCTCCGCAACGAAATCGACCGACGGTGGAGGGTAGACCTGTTGACTCAAGGTGTAGCTTCTTGATGTGGAGATCGCACCCGACCAATCGCCGCCGGCGCGCGCCTGAGCCGTTACAGTACGAGTACCCGCACTGCAACCGCTGGTATTCCATGTGAAGTTGACCTCCGGTGCACCAAGCTCGTACTCGGATGGTGAACCGCAGCCAAGAGTCACTCGAATGGTGTTGTATGAGGAGTCACTGGTTCTCGCCCTGACACTAACCGAGTCCCCAACGGACGCCGAACCTGGTGAGAGATCCAGGGCAAGAGCAGCTTGGGGACGAGGGGTGGATGTCGGCTGAGGTGCAGGCTGAGGCTGGGTTGGCCCTAGGCTGACACTAAGTCCGCGTGCATACGGAGCATCACCAGGCTCGCCATTATTGAGTATGGAGCGCACTTGCCAACGCCAAGAGCCTGCGGTTGCCGGGGCGAACGAATAGCTACTACCACTGACCGAGAGCCATTGGCCGCTGCCAGGTACGCTGTCGTTCCATGCTTCAAACTTGTATTGAGAGGCACCGGTGTTAGACCACGAGAAACTGATGGTTTGGCCTACCTGAACCGATAGGCCATCCTGAGGGTCATAGAGGTTCGGTACCCCGGGCTGTGCAGACGTTGGTGGTCTCGTGGGTGGGCCGGTACTTGGGCAGGCGGCTCGATTGTATGCGCCCAATTCCTGTTGGCCATGGTCAAATGGGCCGGGATATCTTGCCAAGCTAAGTTCCGAATCGAGTTCGCTCCAGGATTTGGTCGCACCAGTGCAGGTACTAACTGCTTGAGAGGATGGTGGAGTAACAGCAGCAGACTGAATGCGATGAACCTTGAGTGAGGAGATAACGTCATTCCAATCCCAACCTACAAAAGATGCGCTGGCCGACCACTCTTTGCTGCCACCCGCGAAGTTGATGTTTCGGTAGGCGGTCACAGTGTAAGGTCCTACTATCTTGATGGAGGACGCCTGGTCGTTACCAATAGTAGAACCTAAGAGGCTGCTTGTATCGGAGGCGAACTTCTGGGCTCGTCCACCGAAGTCCGCGTGTTGGTAGAGCCAAACACCCTCACTGCCATCGCCTTGGGAAGCCGACGGAGTGCTGAACGTGCATTGCAGGGAAAGCGCGTCGAGAGCACTCGCATTCCCAAAGGGCAGAGGCGGTTCGGGGGCCCCAAGAACCCAACCCCACCAATCCTTTGTGACTAGTCTCTCTGGAATATCGACACGATATTCGTTTGCCGCTATCGGAGGCTCGGGCGGGCTTGAAGTGTCGTAGACCTTCCAATTCCGAACCGACTCAACAAGACCTGCCCGTGTTCGAACGAGCGCTGCTCTTGGGTCAGTATTCCACCAATCGATTGCGTTAATTACCTTGCTCGTTGCTCCTATCACCGATGCCCCGGTTATTCCTAACTCAGATCGCGATCCAGATAGGGTAAAGTAAGCATTGTGCTCCGTCTTATTACCAACAGTGATCGAGCCCCATCTTTGGGCAATGATCGGACACGGACGTTGTTCTTCCGCATTCGTGATCGACGGCTCGGAAAAGAGAAGCGGAAGTACAATTGCAACAGCGGATAGGAGACGCAGGGCGAGCGTTCTTGCTTTTTCCACCGCCTAAACCTCCGACTTGACTTGACAAGTTGTACTATTCGGTTGTGCTATAATAGAGGAGTGAGCGCCTTAAGAACTCTGCAAAACATAACCGCCATACTCGTCGGAATGAGTTATCTCTTGCTGCTATTGCCAAGATCCGCATATTTCCCACCGCCATATGCCGGCAATCCTTATAACGTATGGGCATTCACCGAGAGCGGAGCTTCGCTAACAGCCGTATTGTTGGCGCTTATTGTACTTGGCCAGCAGTTGCGTTTGAGGGTCTTTGAATCCAGATCGCTACTGCTGCTGGCATTGGCAGCTTTGACCTTCTTCCTGAACTGGTCATTCCTGGTTGCATGCGAGTTGAGATGAATATGCGAAGTCGAGACTGCCCTTGAAATGAAACGGCGGGCATACCGCTACACGGCAGCCCTCCTGAAGAGACCGGTATTCGGTTCCATCGCCTAGCCGCCAGTGGTTTCCCTAGCCAGCCGAGCAACTACAGTGTAACACATGTAGTCAACATCAACCACAGTATTGAGGGCCTGGTGTTCGGGCTTGACAGCGGTTAGCGAATTGTTTGGCAGGAATAGTGGTCACGCGATGACCGTCCACCGAAGGAGCGGGGTGACCCTTTCGATGATCCTGTTGGAGGGAGCATTGTTCCAAGGAAGCAATATGAGCACGTCGTCTTGAGGTAGACTGTTGGCGACGGCCTGCCACTCGGCTTTGAAGGGCAGTAAACTTGCTGGCAGCAAGGCTAAGTTGTCCAGTGGGACACCCCGACATCGCAACGCTCGTGGCGGTCTACCAAACTGCATGGCTGCCTTGTACGATAAACTTCATCTCTGAACAAGAAGCTTGTTCCCACCGGACCACCTGCTATCCGTGGCCCAACCTCCTCTTCAAGATCCCATCCACCGTCTTGCGTGCTTCGTCCCTTGTCTCGAAGAAGATAGCCAACGATTGTCCCTTGGTTCCGATCCTTCCCCAGCGTCGCATAACAGCGCCTCCCCCAAACAAGCTTGGCTACAAGGTGATGGCGTAGAAGCAGCACCGGTTCCTGGTCGGGATCGATGCTCACTACGTGGGCAAAGGCTTGGAAGTGGGCAATGTCGCCGGTTGGCCTGGACCTGAAGGATCTTAAGGGCACTTCTCGAAGGCCTAATTGTCCAGCCGGTGACAGTCTCTGCACCCAAGAAACCCCAGCTATCATGCTGTCTCCAGCCTCTCGACTGCCCTCTCCAGATCTCTCTCGGTAGGCTGGGTGTACCTCGCCGTGGTGTCCAGCCTCGCATGTCCGAGAAGCCTGGCCAGCGCGACCAGGTCGGTGCCGGTGTCCAGTGCGTGCTTGGCAAAGCTGTGCCTCAAGACGTGGGGCGTCACGTTTTCCAAGCCTGCAAGTCTCGAGTACTTCCCGACAATCAGTTCCACTCCCTGGGGCTTCAGGCCCTCTCCCCGTTGGCCGATGAAGATGTGCTCGTCTGCCACCTTTGGGCGGACCGCTAGATACTCGGAGATCGCCTTCCTGGCATCCAGGTTGAGGGGAACGACCCGATGTTTGCCACCCTTTCCGGATCGCACGGTCACACTCCCCTTCCGCTCGGAAATGGGCACGTCGGCGAGGAGGAGATCACAGAGCTCGCCCACTCGGAGGCCCGTGTGCCGCAAGGTCACCAGGATGGCCAGATTCCGCCTCCCAGGGCCGTCTGTCGCGTCTTTCTCGGCCATCCTTATCAACTTATCGACCTCGCGCTTCTCAAGGCTCCTGGGGCCCCGTAGGACGCTCTGGACACCCTTGACGATGGTAGCCGGGTTTCCGCTCGTCACGCCTGCGCCGATGGCCCATAGGAAGAAGCGACGCAACGCCGCGAGCCGTCGGTTGATCGTCGCCGGCGTCCGCCCCTGATTAGTCTGAAGGTAGCTTCTGTAGTCGCGAATATCTGTGGGGGTGATGTTCGCCGCGGCGAACTCATCGCCGGTCGTCTGGTTGAACCAGCGGGCGAAGCAGTCTAGATCCGACAGGTAGTTGGCCACCGTCTTGACGGCCACCTCCTGGCGCTTCAGGTCAGCGGTGAACTCGTCGATCTGCTCATTCATCCATGCTTCCCTTCGCCGATCCGCTCGGGCTCCCCGACGATCACTGTAAGCCACCTGCCCTCTCTCCTGACAATAGTGGCCTTGCAGGGCATCCCCCTGGTTTCCCCCGCGCGACCGCCCCGACCGCGCGACTCGACGCGGGTGAAGTAGCTGCCCACGCCGAAGAGGTCCGCCGGCCTCTCCCATTCATCCCGAACCCGCGGGCGTTTCACCATCTCCGTGCGTAGGCACCGCCGGCCCTTTCCTGACGCTGAACAATGGTGGTCGGTCTTGCTCATAGTGGTCGATCCCAACGTTAGACGTACAGTTTTCGGCGGGATAACTTCCTTGCTTACCCTGTCTATGACCCCTCAAAGGTCGTTTCTATCCGTCTAATGGATATTAGATAGAGACATTGCGGATTCCGCCCCATTCCGGACAGTGAGTCCACTCCAATCATTCCACTGATTCCACGCCAAGGCGGACGGTGATTCCGCTCCAAAGCGGACACTGGTTCCACGCCAAGCCGACCACCGATTCCAGAACAATGCGTCCAGGGATTCCGCCAGAAAGCATCCACTTTCCGGTTGAACCTGGCGGTGATCGAAGCGGAGCGATGCTGGGTAGCCGAAGTTGTTAGCCTACGCCCTCAGCAGGAAGAGGGGGGCGTAGATGTCGGCGAAGAGGTTATCCATGCGGAAGATCAGGGAAGTGCTAAGACTCAAGTGGTCGCTGGGGCTGAGCCACAGGGCCATCGGCAGGAGTTGCGGGATCGGGCACACTGTGGTGACGGAGTACCTGCGGAGGGCGGAGAGGGCGGGACTCGCCTGGCCGCTGCCACCCGAGATGGACAACGCCCAGCTAGAGAGGCTGCTCTTTCCCCCACCCGCCTCTGTGCCATCATCGCAGAGGCCGATCCCCGACTGGGAGAAGGTCCACCAGGAGTTGAAGCGGAAGGGGGTGACGCTCTTCCTCCTGTGGGAGGAGTACAAGGCGGAGAGCCCCGAGGGCTTCCAATACAGTTGGTTCTGCGAGGTCTACAGGCAGTGGGCGGACAGCCTCGACGTGGTGATGCGACAGGAGCACCGGGCGGGGGAGAAGCTGTTCGTGGACTACGCCGGACAGACGATACCGGTGACGGACCGGAGGACTGGAGAGGTCAGGGATGCGCAGCTCTTCGTCGGGGTGCTGGGAGCGAGCAGCTACACATACGCCGAGGCCACCTGGACCCAGAGCTTATCCGACTGGATCGGCTCCCACGTCCGCGCCTTCGCTTTCTTCGGCGGCGTTCCTGAGATCGTCGTCCCCGACAACTTAAGGAGCGGGGTGTCCAAGGTCTGCTTCTACGAGCCCGACATCAATCCCACCTACCAGGAGATGGCGGCTCACTACGGTGTCGCCGTGATACCGGCAAGGGTGAGGCGACCACGGGACAAGGCGAAGGTGGAAGTGGGGGTGCAGGTGGTCCAGAGGTGGATCGCGGCGAGGCTGCGCAATCGGACCTTCTTCTCGCTGGCCGAACTGAACGAGGCGATCAGGGAGTTGCTCGATGCCCTGAACGAGAGAGCCTTCAGGAAGCTGCCAGGGAGCCGGAAGACACTGTTCGAGTCCCTGGAGAAGTCGGCCCTCCACCCCCTTCCCGAAGTGCCCTACGAGTATGCCGAGTGGAAGAAGGTGAGGGTCAACATCGACTACCACGTCGAGTTCGACGGCCACTACTACTCCGTCCCCCACCGGCTCTTCAAGAAGCAGTTGGAGATCAGAGCGACCGCCGAGACGGTGGAGTGTCTGAGGAAGGGTAGCCGAGTGGCGAGCCACAGGAGGAGCTTCATCAAAGGAGGACACACGACGTTGCCCGAGCACATGCCGAGCAGCCACCGGAGGTACGCCGACTGGACGCCCAGCAGGATGATCGAGTGGGCAAACCAGACGGGACCCTACACCGGCAAGCTGGTCGGGCAGATCCTGGAGAGCAGGCCGCACCCCGAGCAGGGATTCAGGTCGAGTCTGGGGATCATGCGGCTGGTGAAGGGCTACGGAGCTGAGAGGGTGGAGTCGGCCTGCGAGAGGGCTGTTTCCATCAAGGCGAGGAGCTACCGGAGCGTGAAGTCCATCCTGGAGAACAGGCTGGACGGCAAGACCACATCAGAGAAGGAGGAGTCACCCATCGAGCACGCCAATGTCAGGGGACCCGCCTACTACGGCAGGGAGGCCGGGCCATCATGCTGATCCATCCGACTCTGGAGAAGCTGCGCTCTCTCAAGCTGGAGGGCTTTGCCCGAGGCATGGAAGAGCAGATGGCGAGCCCGGACATCGAGAGCCTCAGCTTCGAGGAACGGCTGGGACTCCTTGTGGACAGGGAGGCGACGGATCGGGAGAACAAGCGGCTGGCAGGCAGGCTCTACCGGGCGAAACTGAAGCAGTCGGCCTGCCTGGAGGACATCGACTTTCGGCATCCGAGGGGGCTGGACCGCTCGTTGATGATGAGCCTGGCGGGGTGCAATTGGGTGAGGGAGCACCTGAACGTGCTCATCACTGGGGCCACGGGCACGGGCAAAAGCTATCTTGCCAATGCCCTGGCCCATCGTGCTTGCATGGAGGGATATTCGGCCCTCTATGCGAGGGCGTCCAGGCTGTTCGGGGAGTTGGCCACGGCGAGGGGAGATGGCAGGTACGGCAAGATGCTCAGAAGCCTCGCCAAGGTGGATCTCCTCGTCCTGGATGACTGGGGCCTTGCCAGGCTGAACGCCGAGGAGAGAGGAGATCTGTTGGAGATCATGGAGGATCGCTACCAGATGCGCTCCACCATCGTGGCCTCCCAGCTCCCAGTGGACAAGTGGCACGAGGTTATCGGAGATCCCAGCGTTGGAGACGCGGTGCTGGACAGGCTAGTCAACAACGCCTACCAGATCGCACTAACCGGAGAGTCCATGCGGCGAAGACTCTCCTCCTTGACCCAGGCAAGCCAGGTGGAGGCATAATGGGGCACCGGCGTCGCTACACTTCGCTTGGACTGACTCGGCTGGATCCGGTGGACGCAATGGCGTGGAACGGCTGTCCGCAGTGGAGCGGAATGGGTGGCCGCCATCGCGTGGACTGAGTGGAACCAATCACGTGGAATGGCTGGAATGATTCAGCGGAATACGCAGACATTATATCGAGAGAGTGCATGGAGCGTCAAGAGCCAACTTGATGAGCGGGAAGAGGCGGATCCGGTGGGAAGTGAAGGGGGGGCTGAGCCCTCCGCGGAACTCAGACTGTCAACCCTGTCGGACTGAAGTGGTCGGTTGGCTCTAGACATCCTTTCGCATTCGGGCGCTAGTACCAATGATGGACCCCGAAGGCAAATCAAGAACACTCCAAGCGACGCTGATTTGGGAAACGTGCCAGGAAACTCCATACGCCCCTTCTACCTCTGGAACGCATCTCTCCGGAGCGTTCAGTTGTGATCCCGGCCACAAGACACCTGCCTGTCAGCTACTTCTTCTATGGATCTCTACGCACCTCTTGATCGGATCGACACGCACAACAGGCTTCCCGGCCTGCTCCGCATAATGGACTACGTCGCCGGTTCCGCCGAGCCCCTTCGCTGGTGCCCCATCCCAGACGGCTAGCAGCAGGTCAGTAGAGTCGACAACGAACCGACCAGCAGCATAGTATGAATCTTCATCAGAACCGACGCGGGGAAGAACGATACTGCGAACTGCCTGTTCCAGTAGCCTCCGGTATGCGTTCCGGTCGTGCCCTCGGGCGAAGCGCTCCTCATACTCAGGAAACGGGATAATGGCTTCCAGTGCTCCGCGATGTCGAATCAACACTTGAGCGAACACTTGATCCGCACCTACAGCGAGCGACGTCACCCCGACGAGCGGTGGCGGCACTTTTGCCAGTTCTTCATCTATCACACTCGACACCCAGACCCACGCCTCTGGGTCCTCAAGTCGCTGGTGGCCAGTGACACCGACTCGCATCATCTGCTCCTAGATTTTATCGTTGACGACCAACCACCAGTACTCCTGGCCGCGAGCCGTTAGCTCCACGGTATCACTGCGCCGAGCAACCCAGTAGAGCTGTAGCGAAGGATCCGATGGCCTGAGGAGGCCCGCGTCCCGGTAGGACTTGAATAACTGGGCAATAGAGACCTTCTCCTTGTTCACCGGCTCCTTCACGTTCCCCTGCTCGTCCTCGGGCTCGTACTCCGGGTCGAGCCTATACTTGTAGGCGGCTTGTGGGAAATAGGTCGCGAGCTGCTGTAGTTGTAGCCGGGCGATCAACGGTTCACATTCACGCACAGTGAAGATCTCGGTCGCGTTTGCCTTGTACACAGGGCGCTGGTCCCAGGCTGTGAATCGCCGACTCACGTACGCGTAAAGTGCGGGGGCCGTCACAAATCCCATGTGGTCCGCAGCACCTCCCTCAAGAGCATCCAGTAGCGCTCCTGTGAAGAGACCATGGCCACCGGCTTCGATCGCCCCCTCTGTCGCGCGAGAAGCTGCGATGATCGTCATGTTCTCCCGGACCGTCGATATTGGGCTCTTCCCGGCGTCCCTATTCATGATTGCCGGGTTCGCTATGTCTCCACTGTGGCAGCAGTCAAGGATGAGCAGGATATGGCGCGCCCGTGACCCCGCTGCGAGGTCCACTACCTCCTGCATTGGAATCCCCCAGTCGTCCTGCGTTGCGTCGGAGGTACAAAGCAGCCCGCCCGTCTTGCTGAGAAAGCCATGCCCTGAGAAGTAGAACAGAACCTCGCCGTCGAAGTTGAATAGCTCATTCAGCGCAGCGCGCAAATTAGGCCGCGTAATCCGGGAGCCATCTACCATCTGGTCCGGACATACCATGCAGTCGAAGTTCTTCTCTCCGTCCTTGTGACGCGCCAGGACCTCTGTCATCGCCTCCGCATCGGCGACACAGGCATGGAGGTCATTACCGCCACCATAGGTGTTAATTCCGACAATCAGCGCCCTTCGAGCCAAGACTAGGCCCTCCATCGTATTCTTCAAAGTGGCTTCAGCAGCTTCACCGAGCACCGCCGATCAGGTTCTTGAGGTTCTGCCACGTCCACTTGTAGATCTTATCCGATACCAGTGCAGCCGTAGGCTTTTTGCACTGCTTCTCAGAGCGACCCCACAGCAGGAAGTAGGACTTCTTTTCATCTTGTGTGATGCGGATCTCCTCGCTCACACCGATTGCCGTGTCGGTATACTCTCCACATATGACCGCGACCTGCTCGCAGCGCTTTATCCGCTCTCGGGCTCTGGCCCTCCAGTCAGATGATGGCTCCTTGATTGACCAATCTGCGATATCGAATGGGGAGTCTTCGTTCTTCGATTGACCGACTAGTAGGTTCTTCAGGTCGAGATCATGGTCGTAGTCGAAGCTTATGAACACCCTGACTTTGTTGGCCATCTCGGTTTGTCCTCCAGCTTGTTCTCGGCTCAGCTTGGTTCTCGCCCTTACTATCGCTATCGCCGATCACCGTGTCGAAACGGTCAGATCGACCACTTTCGGATGGCGGCCACAATCGAATCGGTATTCCAGCGAACCATCTGCTTCGCGGCGCTGCTCACTGCGGTCGAGACCCGCTCTTGACCCCAAGGGATTACCCCGATGATAGGTTTGTTGTAGCCCGAGGCCAACTCCATCTCATTCTGGATCCACTCCCTGTAGGTGGCATACATCCCTGAAATCACCAGCACGCAGTTGACTGGCCGGATTTGCTGATCCAGTTCTTTCTTGAGAGCCCGCTTTCCGGCCTCGGTACTGGGGTCAATGACAGGATTGTGGCTCGGAACACTGTAGTTGCGCCACTTGAAGTTTGCAGCGGAATCCAGCAGGTCAACCAAGTTGTAGTAGTCTTTGCTGTAGGTCCAGGCGTGGCTGATGAAGATGTCGTAGGTCTTCAGTGCCGGCATGACTCTTCTCCCCTCCGCATTCCATAGTTAGTCCTTCCGGCAGTAGCTGGGGCTTCTTCGCCAGCTTCACCGCCGTCCATTCCGGGCTTTCACCGCCATGTAGTTCGGCCTCTAACACCGTCACAGAGAAGGCTTACGTTCGCTACCCCTGCCATCCGTCAAGGTTGAGCTCGTAGGAGTCCCCTGTGAACACCCTGTCGGTCTGGTCCCGAAACTCGCCGATTAGCTGCACCTTGCCATGGTAGCCGCTCCGTCGCAAGTTCCCGGCGGCTTCGGCTATCGGCATCCAGAATGTGCACTTTCTCCCGGGCTTCAACTCATGGGGGAGTCTGACCTCACCTGTTTGCTCGAGACTGACCAACTGTCGGCGGTCGGGCAGTCGAAAAAGACTGCTGGCAAGCACCACCGGGCGGCCCCCTGTGTTCACGGCTTCGAGTAGGAGCATGGCGTCGCTCAGTTCCCCCGGCGCTCCCGTAAGGAAGCCGTTTGAGATTTTCACGGTGACCTCGGTCCGTCGATCCTGAAGCTTCGCAACCAGGGTATAGACCGTGGCGAAAGCCCCAACCACGGAAAACAGGTCCTTCACGGCCTGGAATGGGTCGGCCGCGATTGCTGCCAGAGCTCCCTGGACCATCTGGGTAAGATCCATCAATCTCTCCGCCTACTAATTGCATGGCGCGGGTCAGGCAATGCTCGTTCGTCGCCACGACCGCGCTGGTGGCACTAAGGGACACCAGGAGCGGACTCCAACATTCAATTCCCGCACGTAGCCCCGGCCGCCCGAGAACTTCTGCCCCTCCGGGCCGCCAAGATCAGCTTTCGCAGTCCGCTGCGCGGTCCAGGGTCTCCCAGCCGCTGCTTCGGCCTATTTCAATGGGCATTCGGTTAATGCCAGCAGGTTGTCATTCCACTGGCCATCGGCGTAGGTTCGCACGTAGGGTCCATTCGAACCCTCCACGACGGCGACATTCGCTCGCTTTCCATTCACTAGAGTATAGAAGGTGTTCGTCTTCGCCTTGATCGAGTCGATCACTTGTTGGCGCGTCCATCGCCACCCAGGTCCGCCCAGGTGTGTGATGCCCTCATGGGTATCCATTCTGGGTTGTTTGTTGATACAGGTCACTTGCGCGTCGGCCACGGCTGAACTCCTTAGGAAGATTGAAGTCTTTCTGTTTAGAGTAAGTTGAAGACTTGGGGGACTGGCAGAGGGGATGACTGCCGATCCCCCTGGGATTCCCGCTACCTTTTGCTGGGCTTCTCCCGCTGGCTCAGGGCGCTCGCTGCCGCAGTCTTCTGAGGCTTGGTGGACTTGGGGTTGCTGAGAACCCTTCCGGCTGCCCTGGCAGCCCTGGGACTGGTTTCTTTGCTCATCTGGCCTTCACCTCCCTCCCGAGCGGCATGGGTCTCTTGGCTTGGGTTGAATTTCAAGTCATATCATAGCGAACAAAGAAGTGGCTGTCAAAGGGCTAGGCGTTGTTGCCCTGGGGATCTCTCCGGCGCGCGCTGGAGGTGACCATCAGCAGGAACGTGAATTAGCCCCAGCCGTTCGAGACGTATCGTCAGTGCCGAGATCGTGACGTCGAATTGCTCGCGAATGCGGTACAGGTTCGGCCACGACAGCAGATCAACCCCTTCAATCGCTTCTTTCAAGATGTCGTAGGGAAGCAACAAATACCCCATGAAGCGGTGGGCCTGCGTCTCCTGAGGGTTCCCTTTCGGACTGTTGTGCCTAAAGAGGTGCTGAAGCGGACTTGCTATCCCATCCAGGGGGATCTGAAGTATGGCTCCTTTGTCCGCGTGGAGTTCCCAGTGGGCTCCTTCATGACCAAGGACGGTATTTTGCAGCCCCGGGGTCTCACTGAAGACTTGTCGGCGTGCCTCGTTGAGCACAATCGTCCTTGTCGATGGATCAAGACCGGCGAGGAACGTCTGCCCGGGTGGCTCGGGGATCCGGTCCCAAACAATGTCCAACTCGCAGACCGTCTGGACGACCTTTTCGGCAACAATTGGCAGGGTCAGCCGTTGGCCACGCTTGCGCTGATATGCCAGCAGAAGGTTCAGCGCGCGCTGCTCAAGCACCCTATCGGAAATGAAGTGCTGCTCCGGGCTCATTGCTCCGTCCGCTTGTCTTCCAGTTCGCCTTGCTGACCTACTGTGTGCTCCCAATCGCCGCGAGTAGACACATTGCCTGAAACCGAACGAAGATACTTGATTGCTGCCTGGATTCGCTGGGGATCCTCGGCAATGCTATTGAGAAGCTTCGAGGGAATCTTCCCTGCGAGGGCTATGAGCTCATCTGGATCGACCTCGGCCCCGAGCTTCGCCCCAAGGGTCTCGGCGATCTGAAGAATGATCCTCTCACTCGGCGGTTCAACCCGCTCGTTCTCAATCTTGCTCAGGTAGGTGAAATCGACACCAACTGCCGCAGCAAGCTCAGCTTGGGTGAGATCTGCTTTCAGTCGGAGTTCTTTCAGTTTGCGTCCGAAGGGCATAGTGGATACCTCCAAGGCCGATTCTCTGTGAAGTTGGCTTGAAAGTCAAGTCCAGAGAACTTATTGGGTGCGGCCCACATTTCCGGGTAGACGCCGTAGCAGTCTAGGCTGCCTGCCTGACTCGGCCGATAGCCATGCGGCGCCACGGATGATTGGCTGACAGCCGTCGGGGGCCTGTGATAGCCTTGTCC
>JAJZQR010000447.1 GCA_021806765.1 Chloroflexota bacterium
CGAGGCGGTCGCAGGCGAATGCTTCGCCCTTCGGCCGCCGCAACCCACGGGGAAGGGCGAAGCATTCCGTTGCGACGAAATGCTTCGCCCCTACGCTGGCTCGGCCTCACCTTCCCGGAAATGCGAGTTGCGCGTACGCACAGCGCGTGCATGGTGTCCGCGTCCGAACAGCACGCGGGGCGGGGGATCGATCCCCCGCCCCGTACTTGGGATAGGATGGGAGGGAGGTTGGGGTTACTGGATCGGCACCTGGGACTCCAGAGTGGCGGTCTGGGGTATCTTCACCTCTTCGTGCTTCTCCTCTTCCACCGGGATCCCCATGACCCTGGCGTACTCCAGGGGGTGCTCTTCGATCATTCGCTCCTTGGAGATCTTCCCCGTGAAGATGGTCAGGTCACCGGGGAAGCGCAGAGGGTTGAAGTGGGCACCGTACATGTGCCAGATCACGATGACCGAGAAGGCCAGGATCGCCTCCCCGCCGTGCATCTCCTTGGCAGCCGGCACGAAGGCCCCGGGGAGCAGTTGGGTCGCCTGGGATGGGGACATCAGGAGCAGGCCGGTGGCGATCACGATCACGCCGCCCATCACCACGCCCCAGTACTCGAACTTCTGGCGAAAGTCGAAGCGATCGAACTTGGGATGCAGGGAGGAAGCCCCGATGCAGTACTTGAAGCACTGCAGGGCGTCGGCGGTATCCTTCAGCCCGGGTATCATGCTGGGCACGAACCGCCCGGTCAGGATCAGCCAGGCCGTGTAGGCGCCATGGTAGACAGCTTCCAGGCAGAACAGCGTGGCGAATCCACGGTGGATCAGGCGGGTCGTCTCGATCCCGCCCAGAGCCATGATGATGGTCTGAGCCCAGCCGGAGCCGAAGAACTTCTGGGGTATCCCTGTTACCACCAGGACGGTGAAGGAGATCATCATCAGCAGGTGCTCCGCCCGCTGGCTGCGAGAGAAGCGGACGAAGTACCCGGCTGTTTCGGTTTGTCTCTGATGCTCGGCTTTCATATCCCTTTCCTCCCTCACCGATTCCTGGCGATGCGCCAGAGGTCCACGACGATGTGGAGCAGCAGCCCCCCTAGCATGAAGGGGATCATGACCCAGTAGAAGGACCTGACCAGGAAGGGCAGAGGGGTCTTCTCGAGACTCAGTTCGTAGTGGCCCATCCAGGCATCGGGGAAGTTCTTGCTGGCATCGGGATGGCATTTCAGGCAGGCCACCATCACGTCCTGCCTGACCTGCGTCGGGTCCTCGTTCTTGAAGGACTTGATGTTGTGGACGCCGTGGCAGTCGGAGCAAACGGCCGCACTGGTCCAGCTATTACCGTTCTGCTGTTTGGTGAGGGCTACGGTGGCGCCGTGGAAGTCCTGAGCGTAGGTCTTGAAGACGTTGGGAGACAGCCCGTACTTGCTCATCATCGTCGTGTCGGAGTGACACTTGGCGCACATTTCCGGAGTGTTGTTGCGGAAGGACGCGGAGGCAGTGTCTCTGATGACGTGCGCCCCATGGCAGTCGGTGCAGACCGGCACGTCCTCATTCCCGCCATTCATCAGGGCTGTGCCGTGGACGCTCTTGGTGTAGGTATCGTAGACGTCCTTGTGGCACTTGCCGCAACTCAGTGAGATCTTGGTTCGTGGTTCGTTGGGTACAGACACGTTGTGGTAGCCGTGGCAGTCGGTGCACAGCGGCGCACTCTGATTCCCCGCCTCCATCACCTTGTAGTGCATGCTGTCCAGGGTCTTGGTGTAGTTGGCGAAGTGACACCGCTTGCAGGCCTCGTACTGGGACACGGAGTACTCTCGCTTGCTGTTGAACTGCACCTTCTTGTGCGGGAAACCGGTGATACGGCTGTGGCAGTCGGTGCAGCTCAGTTTGCCCTCGTGGACCGACTGTCCCATCTCATCCTCGTTCACGGTGAGACTCAACTTCTCCCCGTTCCCGAGAGTCATGGAGAGATCGGGGTTCTTGTGGCAGTCGATGCAGGAAGTTCCAGCCGTGGTAGAGGCGGCTGCGACCGGCTTGGTGCTCTCTCTCACCAGGGACTGAGCCGGGGCCGAGGGTTGGGGAGGCGAGGGTGCTGTCTCGCTCTTCGCCGGGCCCTGGCCGGAAGGGGATGAGGGTTGCGGCGGGGTAGTCGGTGCGGTAGCGGGCTCCGACGCTGGTTTCGCGGCGGGTGCCGGTGCAGCAGCACTGCCGGCCGGATGGCAACCGAGGCACATGGCGTTGGTGTAGGAGGCGTGATTGGCAGGTGAGGGCTTTACGCCTCCGCCCACCGGATGGCACACCAGGCAGTCCTCTCGCCCCTGTACGTCGTGGGTGGTCTTGAGTTGTTGAACAGGTTCCGCGAGAGCCGGCCCCGTGAGGGCAAAGGCCGTTGCCACCGCAACGGCCACGATGGCCAGAGCGACGGCCAGGCGGCTCTCTACCGACCCCTTCGTCCGAAGCCGCATCTTTGCTAGCATGCTCTCTCCTTCAAATAAAAGCAGCGCCAGGGGCTCCGTCCTCAGAGCCCCCTGGCGCCCCATCATCGGGTCTGCCCTGGATTATGGGTTTATCTGGTTACCTGTCCTGCCACCTTCTCTCGGCGATCTCCTTGGCCAGGTCGACCAGCTTCCCCTGCTCCGGCGTCTCAGTTCCGGCAGGCTGCTCCTGCCCCGACATTCGGGGTCGGGGTTCCAGGTAGGAAACCCCGGGCTGCATCGAGGCGCCGACCGCGACGTGGGCCGCGCTTGGGGCCATGGCCCCCCGCAGCTTGTCGGCCAGGAAGGGTATCAGAACCAGCAGGCCTGACAGCGGAAGGAAGATGGCGAAGGCGAGGCCCATGATCGGTCCCACCACCAGGACCACTGGAAGGGGGGCCTTGAGGTAGCTGTCCTGCCTTCCACCAGCCAGACGTCCGCCCTCCTTGGGGACCGAGATGAACTCTCCCGCACCCATGCTCCAGTAGATGCCGCCCTTGACGGCTTCGCCGCCTGCATGTTTGGTGATCATTGTGACCTCCTCCCCCGAGCCTTACAGCTCGGATCCTCCACGTTGAGTTGGTAGGCTGCTACCGAGCCGGTGGTCGACCTCTCCTTCGAGGGGGCCACCCTGTCCCTTTGATGGTGCAATTGTACTCTTTGGCACGATCTGGGAAATCGGCAAAAGATACTAATCCTGCGGCGCAGACACCCTAGTTCTCGGCCTCCTGGAGCAGTACCTTTCAGCTTTCAAAAGGTGAGATTGGCCTAAGAATGCCTGAGGTGCTACAATCCCCCGCCAGGAGGATACAGGCGATGAAAATAGCAGAAAAGATGGGCCGGTTGGGCATGGAGACGGCCTTCGACGTGCTC
>JAJZQR010000448.1 GCA_021806765.1 Chloroflexota bacterium
GCGAGAACCGTGCCAGGGGTGAGGGGAAATTCGACTGACAACGGAAGACGGATGCGACGGAGGTAGAAGATGGACTGGCTGGGCTTCCTGGAGGTGATGGTGATCGAGGAGAAAGCGGCTCAAGAGGAGTACCAGCTGGCCGTGGACCTGGCTCAAGACCCTGGGGCTCGAGCGCTGTTCGAGGGGAAGCGCGACCTGCCGTGGGATAAGAAACCGGGGAAGCCGTTGACAGCTTCCCCGGGAGTCATACCGGTCGGCAAGTCGCAGGACGAGTGGCCGGCGTCTCCATCCCCGCCGCGACCGTATATTCAGGCTTCCCGCCCTATGTCCTCGGTGTTACGCCTTTAGGCAGGCGTCGACCGGGCATACGGAGGCGCACTGCTGACTATCGTAGGAGCCCTCGCACTCCTTGCACTTGCTGGAGTCGATCTCGTAGAACTCTGCGCCCTGGCTGATCGCCGTGTTCGGGCACACCGACTCGCAAGCACCGCAGCTGATGCAATCCTCGGTGATCTTAAAGGCCATCCTACCCTCTCCTCCTACCAAACTGACTGACTGTGTCGCCCCCGGCGGATCCACCTCGGGCACGTTCCGGCCCGCCGTCGCTCCGATCGGTGGGTCCCACCGGGTTCCTTCCAACGGTTCGGCCCATCCCGCAATATCGGTGGGCACCTCGACCCTATTCCACGTTTCGACCGCCAGTCATAATACTCACGGATCTTACTCGCGTCAACAACGATCGCTTGTGGTAGTCTAAGGCCAGAATACCCCGGGAGGTGACTGAATGCCCCTGGATCCCCAGGTCAAGACACTGATATTTCAGGCAGCCGCCGCCGGCCTGCCGCCCTACCCCACCCTGACACCGGATGAGGCCCGTCGCGTGATGGTGGAGCGCGCGGCCATGACGGCAGGAGTGCCGCAGCCCGTGGCCGCCGTCGAGGATCACCGGATACCCGGCCCGGGCGGGCAGTTGATCCTGCGAGTATACACGCCGGCGGGACAGGGTCCCTTTCCCGTCCTGGTCTACTTCCACGGTGGCGGCTTCGTCCTGGGCAGCGTGGATACCCACGACCACCTCTGCCGAGCCATAACCAACGCTTCCGGCTGTCTGGTGGCCTCCGTCGACTACCGGCTGGCGCCGGAGCACAGGTTCCCGGCCGCCGTAGAGGACGCTTACTTCGCGACCCGCTGGGTAGCGGCCAACGCGGCAACCCTGAACGGGAACCCCGCCCGCCTGGCCGTGGGGGGAGACAGTGCGGGCGGAAACCTGGCCGCCGTGGTGGCCCTCCTGGCTCGGGAGCGGGGAGGGCCATCCATCCGCCACCAACTGCTGCTCTACCCCGTCACAAACCACGCCTTCGATACCCCTTCCTACCAGGCGAACGGCTCGGGCTACATGCTGAGCAGGGCCGACATGGAGTGGTACTGGAACCACTACCTGGCCAGCGAGGCGGACGGACGCAGCCCCCACGCTTCGCCCCTCCGGGCGGAGGAACTGCGGGACCTGCCCCCGGCCCTGGTGATCACGGCCGAGTTCGATCCCCTTCGGGACGAAGGCGAGGCCTACGCGGCCCGCCTCGAGGAGGCGGGGGTTTCGGTGGTTCTCACCAGGTACGAGGGGATGATCCACGGATTCCTGCGGTTTCACAACGTCCTGGATCAAGGGCAGAGGGCCGTCGAGCAGATCGGCGCAGCCCTCCGAGAGGCCACGGCGCCGTAGTGAGTTAGCCCCAGCCGGGGATGCGCGGTGAGGCCTTTCGTGCTATCTTGTTACGGTTTAGCGCAGGACTATCTCTGGGAGGAGAGGAGGAAGCTATGGCAGACTTCGAGAGAGCCCGCCAGCTGATGCAGGAGTTTCAAGGCGACAAGTACGTTTTCGGTTCCGGTGTCCTGGGCCAGGTCGGCCAGGTGGCCGTGGATCTTGGCAAGAAAGCGGCTTTCGTCTACGACGTCTTCCCCGGCAACGAAGTCTTCGTCAACAGGATCAAGGACGCCCTGGCCAGCTCCGGGGTTCAGGTGACAAAGGAGGTCGAGGGCGCCAGACCGAACGCCCCTCGGGAGGACCTTCAGAGGATAACCGACGAACTGAAGGGAACCGAAGCTGACGTCATCGTGGTCATGGGCGGCGGTAGCACCATCGACGCAGTAAAGTCGGCCGAGGTGCTGCGCACCCTGGGCGGGACCATCGACGAGTACTTCGGCACCGGGAAGGTAACCGAGAAGCTGAAGGCCACAGGGAAGAGCCTCACCCCGGTGGTAGCCATCCAGACGGCCGCCAGCACCGGCGCCCACCTGACCAAGTACTCCAACATCACCGACGTCCACAGCGGCCAGAAGAAGCTGGTGGTGGATCCGGCCATCGTGCCGACCCGAGCGATCTTCGACTACGACATGACCCGCTCGATGCCGCCCGGCTTCACCGCCGACGGCGCCCTGGACGGCGTGTCCCACTGCCTGGAGGTGCTCTTCGACTCCATGGGCAAGCCCTACCATCAGAAGATGATGGAAGTGGCCCAGGTGGGGATCAGCCTGGTGGTGGAGTACCTGGAGCGGGCGATGAAGGACGGGCACGACATGGAAGCCCGGACCGCTCTGGGGCTGGCCACCGATCTGGGAGGGTACGCCATCATGCTGGGCGGCACCAACGGTGCCCACCTGACCAGCTTCTCCCTGGTGGACATCCTCAGCCACGGTCGCGCCTGCTACATCATGAACCCCTACTACATCGTCTTCTTCGCTCCGGCCGTGGAGGAGCCGCTGCGGATGGTGGGCAGGATATTCCAGAAGGCCGGCTTCACCAGCGCCAACGTGGACCGGCTGCGCGGTCGCGACCTGGGCATGGCAGTGGCGGAGGCTATGATCGCCCTGGGCCAGAAGGTCGGGTTCCCCACCAACCTGGGTGAGGTGAAGGGCTTCACCGACGGGCACGTCCAGCGAGCCCTGACGGCGGCCAAGGACCCCGCTCTGAAGATGAAGCTGGAGAACATGCCGGTGCCAATGACCGCCGAGATGGTGGATGAGTACATGGCTCCCATCCTGGAGTCCGCCAGGACCGGCAACCTGAACGTCATCAAGAACGTCGCGTAACAGTACAGCAGCACCGCTGCAACCTCGTAGTAACGACTTCAGTCGTTCGTTCTCCTTCTCTCGACAAGGGGACGAACGACTGAAGTCGTTACTACCCCTTTCCAAACCCCAGCTAACGCCCCCATCGGGCACGGAAGCTGCCTCCTCTCACCCCCTGAGCCACAGAAAGGGGGAATGGAACGTGGGACTGATATCACGCATGTCCACCGTCATCAAGGCCAAGGTCAACGACC
>JAJZQR010000086.1 GCA_021806765.1 Chloroflexota bacterium
AACGCCGCCATCAGGTCGGTGGTCAGGTCGGGGATCGACCACGGGATGGAGGTGCTGGGGGTCAATCGAGGCTTCGCCGGCCTGGTGGAGGGAGAGCTGACGCCCCTTTCCGCTCGCGATGTGGGCGGTATCATCCAGCGTGGGGGCACCATCCTGGGCAGCGCCCGCAGCCCCCAGTTCCGAACGGAGGAGGGACGGAGGCAGGCGCTGGTCCACCTGGCGGAGCAGGGCGTGGAGGGGCTGGTGGTCATCGGGGGCAACGGCTCCCAGTCCGGGGCCTACGCCCTCCTGCAGATGGGCTTCCCTGTGGTGGGGGTGGCCTCCACCATCGACAACGACCTGGTGGGCTCCGACATCACCATCGGAGTCGATACCGCCCTCAATACGGCCCTGGAGGCCATCGACCGGATCAAGGATACCGCCTCCTCTCACCACCGGGCCTTCGTGGTGGAGGTGATGGGCAGGGAGTGCGGCTACCTGGCACTGATGGCCGGCATCGCCGGGGGGGCCGAGATGGTGGTGATCCCGGAGGTACCCACGGACCCCGACGCGGTGGCCGGGGAGTTGCGGGCAGCCTATGCCCGGGGCAAGCCCCACGCTATCGTGGTGGTAGCCGAGGGTGCCAGCTGCAACGCGGCGGAGCTGCAGGAGCATTTCAGGACCCACCAGGACAAGCTCGGCTTCGAACTGCGGGCCACCATTCTCGGACACGTACAGCGGGGCGGCAGCCCTACCGCCTTCGACCGGCTGCTGGCCTCTCGCCTGGGGGCGCGGGCAGCGGAGCTGCTATCCGAAGGGGAAATCGGCCAGCTGGTAGGTCTCATCCGGGATCAGGTGACCACCACCCCTCTAGAGCAGGTGGCCGGCCGGCGGAAGCCCATCAACATGGAGCTGTACCGGCTGGCCAACGTCCTCTCGGCGTAGCAGCCAACCTTGCTCTCGTGCGGAAAGCGCCGGGGACGCAACCACGAAGGCACTAAGCCACCAAGACTCACAAATGCCTCCCAAGCATCTAGCCTGGGATCGCGTGCACAATCCGTCGTCATGCCCGCGAAGGCGGGCATCCAGGGTCCTCTCCGAGCGGTGATGTCCTGGACCCCCGCTTTCGCGGGGGTGACGAAGGGCAGACTATCTGGGGCCAGTTGCTTAGGGATCCTTCGTGACCTGGTGACTTGGTGGTTTCCTTGCGGGACGGACGGGGGCTACAGCCCGTCGAAAAACACGAGGCGCGGGTTGGCAAACGGGGTTGAGGCAAACCGAGAACAGGCCGGGAAGACCGCGGCTGGGCAGGGCAGCCGCTGGATCCTCCTGGGTTGCTGCGCCACCCATCTGGTGACCGACGGCTTGAACAACGCCGTCTACCCGCTCCTGCCCCTGATAGCCCTGGACCTCGGACTCAGCTACACCGCCGTGGGCTCCCTCCGGACGGCCCTGATCGCCAGCACCAGCATCCTCCAGATCCCCGCGGGCTACCTGGCCGACTGGATCCCCGAGACGGTGCTGTTGAGCGCCGGCATGCTCTGGATGTCGGTGGGCTTCGCCGCCCTGGCCCTGGCCGCCGGCTTCTGGCAGCTGCTGGCCCTCATCACTGCCGCGGGTATAGGGGGCAACGTGCAGCACCCCGTCGCCACCGCCATCGTCTCCAAGGTCTACGAGGAAGGGGGGCGAGGGAAAGCGGTCAGCAGCCTCAACTTCGCCGGAGACCTGGGGAAGGTGATCCTCCCCTCGGTGGCTGGGCTCGTCGCCATCGCCTTCGGCTGGAGAGGGGCCATGCTGGCCCTGGGGATCCTCGGCATGGTCGCCTCCCTCGGCTACGCTCTGGCCGTGCGGAGGTTGAAGAGCGACACGGGGCGACAGAGATCTTCCGACCAGAAGGTGAAGGGATGGGGGATCCAGAAGCCCCTCGCCTTCACCCTGCTCACCTCCATCGGGATCATCGACAACAGTACCCGGGTGGGGGTTATGACCTTCCTGCCCTTCCTGATGACCGACAAGGGGTTGGATACCGCCAGGGTGAGCTTCCTGCTGACCCTGGTCTTCGCCTTTGGCGCCGCCGGCAAGCTGGGCTGCGGCTTCCTGGCCGACCGCTTCGGCAACGTGGGGGTGATCGTCATCACCGAGGCTGTCACCGCCCTCGCCATCCTGGCGGCCATACCGGTCGATCCCCTCCTGTTGATCCCCGTCCTGGCGGCCCTCGGCTTCGTGGGCAACGGCACCTCCTCGGCCCTCTACTCGGCGGTTGCCGAGATGGTGCACGTGGAGAAGCGGGCCCGCGGCTACGGTCTCTTCTACACCCTCACCCTGGGGGTGGGCGTCCTGGCCCCCCTGCTGTACGGGGCCCTGGCCGACGCGGACGGCGTCCCCAGCTCCTTCGTCGCCATGGCCGCCGTCACCCTCGTAACCCTGCCCATGGCCTTCCTCATGGGACGAAGCGCCGAGGGCTGAGTTCTGGGTTCTGGGTGCTGGGTGCTGCGTCCTGGGTGCTGGGTGCTGCGTCCTGGGTGCTGGGTGCTGGAGCCCTCACCCCGTGGACCCGTGACATGCCCTCTGGTGTGTCCATGCTCTGGCCGGTCCACGCCTCTCCCTGCACCGTAGAGACGCGACATGTCGCGTCTCTACAATCCGGGGGGAGGGGAATCCTTCTCCCCGTCTCCCCTTTCCCCGTCTCCCCTTTCCCCGTCCCCGCGTCCCCCCGTCCCCGTGTCTCCCCTTCTCTGCGTCCCCCTGTCTCCCCGTCCGGCGTGAGACCCTTGCTGTCGGTTGACGCCGGGTCTAGAATCTGAGCAGGGAGAAACCGGGAGGTTGCCGGCAGGTCCGAGGCAACTCGGGACCAGCCTGCGTTGGAGGATCGACGATGATCATCGGGGTGCCCAAGGAGATCAAGGACAACGAATACCGGGTGGCCGCGACCCCCGGCGGGGTGGGACTGCTCGTCACCGCGGGGCATAAGGTGTTGGTAGAAACCAGGGCTGGTGAGGGAAGCGGCTTCACCGAAGATGAATACGTGCGCGCCGGGGCGGTCCTGGTGGACCACGAGGACGCCTACCGTGAGGCCGATATGGTTCTGAAGGTGAAGGAGCCGCTGCCCTCCGAGTACAGACTGTTCCGGGAAGGCTTGCTGCTGTTCACCTATCTCCACCTCGCGGCCGAGCCGGAACTCACCAGGGCCATGCTGGAGAAGAAGGTCATCGGCATCGCCTACGAGACGGTGGAGATGCCGGATCGATCGCTGCCGCTGCTCATCCCCATGAGCGAGGTGGCCGGCCGCATGTCGATCCAGGTTGCGGCCCACTACCTGGAGGAGCCCCACGGCGGCCGCGGGAAGCTGCTGGGCGGGGTGCCCGGGGTACGTCCCTCCGACGTGGTGATCGTGGGCGCGGGCACCGTGGGGACCAACGCCGCCAAGATCGCCCTGGGGATGGGGGCCCACGTTACCCTGATAGACCGGGACCTCCACCGGCTGCGCTACCTGGACGAGGTGCTGCATGGCAACCTGACCACCCTCAGCTCCAACCCCAGGAACATCGCCGACGCCGTTTCCATCGCCGACGCGGTGATCGGCTCCGTCCTGATCGCCGGTGCCAAGGCCCCGAAGCTGGTCACCAGGGAGATGGTCGCCACCATGAAGCAGGGGAGCGTGGTGATCGACGTGGCGGTGGACCAGGGAGGCTGCATCGAGACCTCCCACGTCACCAGCCACAGCCATCCCACCTACCTGGTAGACGGGGTGGTCCACTACGCGGTACCCAACATGCCGGGGGCCGTTCCCAGGACCTCCACCTACGCCCTGTCTAACGCCACCCTGCCCTACGCGGCGAAGCTGGCGAAGCTGGGCTTCGCCGAGGCCGTTCGGCAGATACCCGAGCTGGCCAAGGGCGTGAACATCTACAAGGGCAAGGTCACCTACCAGGGGGTCGCCGACGCCTTCGGCTACGAGTGCGTCCCCCTGGCAAAGCTGCTGTAGACCAAGTGATGAGTGATGAGTGAGATCTCTGCAACTCATCACTCATCACTCATCACTCGTTACTGGCTTTAGCCCATCTTCGGCAGGTCGGCCAGGGCCTCCTGCACCTTGGCCTCCGGGTACTCGTAGTCCTCCAGTTGCCCGGCGAAGTAGGCGTCGTAGGCGGCCATGTCGAAGTTGCCGTGGCCACTCAGGTTGAACAGGATGGTCTTAGCCTCGCCCGTCTCCTTGCACCTCAGGGCAGCATCCACGGCCGCCTTCACGGCGTGGGCCGACTCCGGCGCCACCACGAGCCCCTCGGTTCGCGCGAACTGCACCGCCGCGGCAAAGACCCCCATCTGGGCCAGGGCCACCGCGTCGATCAGCTTCTGGTCGTAGAGGGCGCTCACCAGGGGCGCCATGCCGTGGTAGCGGAGACCGCCCGCGTGGATGCCGGCCGGCATGAAGCCGTGGCCCAGGGTGTACATCTTGGCCACCGGCGCCAGCTTGGCGGTGTCGCCGAAGTCGTAGGCGTACACCCCCTTGGTGAGGGTGGGGCAAGCCGCGGGCTCGGCGGCGATGAACTGGACCTTCTTCCCGGCCAGCCGGTCCTGCACGAAGGGGAAGGCGATCCCGCCGAAGTTGCTGCCACCGCCTACGCAGCCCACCACGATGTCCGGGTAGTCGTCCACCTTCTCCAGCTGCTTCTTCGCCTCCTGGCCGATCACGGTCTGGTGCAGCAGGACGTGGTTGAGCACGCTCCCCAGGGAGTAGTGGGTATCCTCCCGGGTGGCCGCATCCTCCACGGCCTCGCTGATGGCGATGCCGAGGCTCCCTCTCGACTCGGGATCCATCTCCAGGATGGCCCGGCCGGCGGCGGTGTCCCGGCTGGGGCTGGGCACCACCGTGGCACCGAAGGTCTCGATCAGGGAGCGGCGGTAGGGCTTCTGGTGGTAGCTCACCTTCACCATATACACCTTGCACTCCAGATCGAAGAAGGAGCAGGCCATGGAGAGGGCGCTGCCCCACTGCCCGGCGCCCGTCTCGGTCGAGAGTCGCTTGATCCCCTCCAGCTTGTTGTAGTAGGCCTGGGCCACGGAGGTGTTCAGCTTGTGGCTGCCGGCCGGACTGGCGCCCTCGTACTTGTAGTAGATCTTGGCCGGGGTATCCAGCGCCTTCTCCAGCTTTCGAGCCCGGTAGAGGGGCGTCGGCCTCCAGAGCCGGTAGATATCCTGCACCTCCTCGGGGATCTCCACGTACCGCTCCTGGGAGACCTCCTGCTGGATCAGCGCCATGGGGAAGAGGGGCGCCAGGTCCTGGGGGCCCAGCGGCTGGCCCGTGCCCGGGTGGAGGGGCGGGTCCAGCGGCTTCGGCAGGTCGGCCGCGACGTTGTACCAGGAGGTAGGCATCTCGCTCTCGGTCAGCAGTATCTTGGTGGCGCGCTGTGCAGCGTTCATCTTCTGCCTCCATCAGTTCTGAGTTCTGAGTTCTGAGTTCTGGGTGCTGAGTGCCGGTGTTACCACGCTCGGAAGGGGCGGCCGGCCGGCCGCCCCTGCTGCCACGAGCCGGGTGAGGAGGACAGCATCCTTCGACGGGCCCTGTAACCGCCCGCCTCGCCGGAAGCCACCGCCGTCACCCGTTTCATCCCTCTTCGCTCCAACCTGGCCGTTCGACACAAAACAAAAAGCCCCTCGTCCTAGGGACGAGAGGCATTGCCTTCGTGGTGCCACCCCGGTTGCCACAGGCGGATAGGTCTAAGGTAACACCGCCTACGGCATCTCTTTACAGGTACGGGAGATATCTCATCTCCGATACCCGGCGCCCTGATAACGGGGGCCCAATCCGGCACGGCCTACTCGGGTATGACCCTTTGGGCCTGCAACTCCCGGGTCCATTCGTCGACGCACCTGGTACCGGCTCTCACCAACCCCGGCTCTCTGACCCACGGCGCTGCCGCTTACTAGTCCCGTTCAACGTCTTTGCGCGATAGATTATGGTGAGTATACACATGCCCGAGGGCCGAATCAAGCTATCAGCTCGGAAAATGTAGCCGCACCCTTTACGGGTGCGCGTGCCTCGTGGGACCAAATGGTGCTGCACCACGGCGTCACGCGCAGGCTGAAGCCTGCGGCTACATTCTCCACCGGCCGGCTGCTAACGACCCTGGGAGGCCTTCTCCCGCTCCAGCCCCTGGGGGCTGTGATGAGTCTCGCCACCCGTGAGGGAGCGGTCCTCCACGGTCCGCACGTGGATCCGTTTCGGCATGACCGACTCGGACTTCCGCAGGTTGACCGTCAGCACCCCGTTGTCCAGGGTAGCGATGATGTGGTTGGTGTCCACCGGGAAGAGGAGTTCGATAGTGCGACCGTAGGGTCCGTAGTCCCACTCCTTCACCAGGTAGTCCCGATCCTCCTGCCCGGGAGTGCGGCGGCCCCGCAGCGTCAGCACGTTCCCGGCGACGGTTAGCTCCACATCGTTGGCCTGCAGCCCGGGCATGGGAACGATGATCATCAGCCCCTCGGGCAGTTCGAACATGTTGACGGGCACCCACTGCTCCTCGCCCAGGCTGCGCATCCGCCCCGGGAAGAGCGAACGCCCAAAGATGCCTTCCCCAAACAACCGATCAATGGCGTCCCTCAGGGTCATCATCCCCAGGGGATCCGTTCGCCTCATACTCATCCTGCTCGTCCCTCCCTTCTCCGTTCGCCCGCTTGAGGAAAGGCCGGGGTAGCATTATCTGCGCCAGCAGGAGGCACGGGGATTGCGGCAAGCAGGAGAGACTCTCGAAAAGGAGAATGGGACAATGACGGTCAAGACCGGAGCCGCCGTCAGGAGAGAAACGGCGGCAAGGGTGAAGAATTTCGTCCGTGGGGCTCATCGACTGGCCATCTCCAGCGAATCGCTGGCAGAGCTGCTGGGCCTCGTCGAGGCCGAATGCCGGATGGCCCTGGACGCCCTCGCCACCAGGGGTCTGCTGCGGAAGGTCGTTCAGGACTCCAGCGCTCCCCTATACTGCAAGGATTGACCGCAACTCCCTAAGCGCCCCTTCCAGCACCAGTCGAGCCCTGCCCGGTTCGGGAATCCCTCCCTGGGCCAGGTTCGGGCGGCCCCCGCCCCGCCCGCCAAAGGGGCCGCTCGCCCGGCGCAGCAGGGCGCTGGTGTCGAAGGAAAGATCCTCGGACCGGGCGAAGACCAGGTGAGCCCTATCCTCACCACCGGCCAGCAGGGCTACCCGCCCCTGCCCCTCGGTGAGCCGGGTAGCCAGCTGCTTCAACTCGTCAGGGGTAGCGGAGGGCAGCAGGGCCACCACCACGGATCCCCGTCCCACCGGCTCGGCCTGCCGGGACAACTCCTCGGCCCGGTAGTCCAGCAGCTGATTCCGCAGCAGACCGGCCTGGTGGCGGACCTCCGCGTTCTCCCGCAACAGCCGCTCCACAGCCCCCCGCACCTCCCTGTCTCGCACGCTGAGGGTCGCCGCCAGATCGACGACGGTCACGTTCTTTCCCTGATAGTCCCGCAGTGCCCTCCAGCCGCAGAGGAAGTCCACCCGAGTATTCCCGCTGCGCCTATCCCACCTGGTCACCTTGACCAAACCGACCTCACCGGTGGTGCGGCAGTGGGTGCCACCGCAGGGGATGGAGTCGAAGTCCTGGATCTCCACTATCCGGATCTGCTCCGTTCGCTCCGTCCCCTTGCGCAACTCGAAGCGGCCGAGGTCTGAGGGCTCCACCAGGTGGATCAGGATGGGACGGCTCTCGAACACCACCTGGTTGGTCAGCCTCTCCACCGCCTCCACCTGGTCCTGCACTAGGGATGACACGGCCAGGTCGATGGTAGAGGTCTCGGGGCCCATGTGGAAGGAGACCGTCTTGGCATCCAGGAGACGCTCGAAGGCCTGGGAGAGCAGGTGCTGGCCGGAGTGCTGCTGCATGTGGTCGAAGCGGCGGCCCCAGTCCAGCCGACCCACCACCTCTCCCTGGGGCACCTCCCCCTGGACCCGGTGGACCACCTCTTCCTCTCGCTCCACCACCGCTACCACGGAGGCACCGCCCAGGCTCCCCAGGTCGGTGGGCTGTCCGCCGCCCTCCGGGTAGAAGGCCGTGCGGTCGAGAACCACCTCCGTGTGGCCATCGATCGAGCGGGTGCTCACCACCCTGGCGGTGAACTCTCGGTGGTAGCTATCGTGGTAGTAGAGGCGGTCGGTGGACATAAAAGCACCTCGCAAACTCAATGAAGATGTAAACGTAGGGCAGGGCGCTCTGCCCTGCCGCCGGGCCTGCCGCCGCCCCCCTGGGCGGAGGGGCACAGGGCCCCTCCCTACGTTCCGGCGCTCTTACCGGTGGCTCCTGACCTTCTCCCTCATCGGCTGGCCGGTGCGGCCGTCCCGCTGGTGATGGCGCTTCTGCCAGGCCAGGAGGCTGATCACCTCCAGGATCACGTTGGCCGCCAGCATGCCGGTGATCTCGGATTGGTCGTAGGCGGGGGCCACCTCGACCAGATCGGCTGCCACCAGGGGAAGGGTCTTCAGCTCTCGCAGGAGAGCCAGCACCTCCCGGCTGCTGGGTCCCCCCACCTCAGGGGTACCGGTGCCTGGCGCGAAGGCCGGGTCCACGAAGTCGATGTCGAAGGTGAGGTAGACCTTCGGGCCGACCAGCTTCCGGATCTGGGCAGCCACGTCCGGGATGCCTCGCTGGAACAGCTCCTCGGCGGTCACGATTGTAAGCCCCAGCCCCCGGGTGCGGTCAAGGTCGTCGGGAAAGGGCTGGGAAGCCCGGATCCCCACCTGAATGGAGCGGTGGGGGTCGATCAACTGCTCCTCGATAGCCCGCTTGATCGGGGTGGCGTGGTTGTACTTCTTGCCGAACAGCTTCTCCCAGGTATCAACGTGGGAGTCGAACTGCACCAAGGAGACGGGACCATGCTTTCTCGCGCAGGCGCGCAAGAGGGGAAGGATCACCGAGTGATCTCCCCCCATGGCAACGGGGAAGACATCGTGGTCGTAGAACCCCTCCACCTGCCTTTCCACCATGGCATAGGTATCGCCGATGTCACTGGGAACCACGGCGAGGTCACCATAGTCGATCACCGAGAGATCGTCGAAGGGCTGGACGTCCAGGACGTAGTGGTAGGACCGCAGCAACCGGGAGGCCTCGCGGATCCCCTGAGGGCCGAAGCGGGCGCCCGGCCGGAAGCTGGTGCCGCCATCAAAGGGCACGCCGAAGACGGCGACGTTAACCCCCGTCAGGGATTGGGTGTGGGGCAACCGCGCGAAAGTGGAGATCCCTGCGAAGCGGGGGATCTCGTGGCCATGGGGCCTGCGCGGCTCTTGCTGAGAACCGATATCAGCCATGGGATGGCACCTCTCAACGACGCCTCAAAGGATAGACGCCGGGCCGGGAGGCCCGGGGCGCGATTGTTATCCCGAGCTAGATGCAGTTTGAGTGCCGCCGTCGTCCAGCAGCTAAGCGCAGCCGCTGAAGGGGGAATCCTCTTCCCGCTCGTCGGAGTCCTCCGGGCTTCCACCCTCCCAGGCCACCAGCCCCGCGGTCAATTCCCAACCCAGCAAACACTCCAGCAGGATCTTCAGGCTGTCCACCAGTCCACGAAGGGCCACGGAGGCCTCCAGGGAACAGCCATCCCCAAGAGGAGAAGGATAGGAGGAACAAAGAGGAGAGAGGTCCAAGCCGCCGTGCTTGAACACCACGCGACTCAACTGAGGCCAGGTTCGCCGGGCATCCTCCAGAGCGCGAGCGAGGACGGACTGAGCGCCTTGGGCACCGAGCAGCTCCTCAAGGCTCTGCGTCAGCCCAGCAAACCATCCATCCACCGATGAGGCATCCGAGGCATCGAAGGGGAGGTCCGCCACCGTGATCTCCTCCTCGCGACCGGGCGAATCCCGCTCCCGGCACCATCCAGGGATAGAGCATTATTGAAGGAGCTTCCCCTCCGGCGCAATACCCGTCCTGGGCCTTTCGGGAAAGAATGACCGGCCTACGCATGCCAAAGGACATGAGTAGACGCGAATCCAGCGGCCACGGCGAGGTCAACCCCAAGGTTGCCTCGAATCCGAAGCGCGTCGGTCGCCCGTTCGGGCTCCCCACGCGCTTTCACGAGGGGCAGTGAAAGGGTTATCGTCTGACACGCCGCCTCTCCCTCACCCGAACAGGGATCGGAACAGGGACGAATCTTCCTATCGTCTCAGCCCTCTTCAGTTCCATCCCGGCCCAGAAGGCAATAGCTGACGCACCCATGAAACCGACAGCTGCCAGGATTCGCTGCAGCAACTGGGCTGCCGAAGTGAGGCCGACGGCGCTCACCGCCACCACGAAGGCCATCACCGCCATACCGACGGCCGCTATCAACAGGGCACCGGCGCCCCTTTGGCTCAAAAGGTCACGCACCTGGTCCTCCGTACCCTCCAGCAGGTAGATCTACCTGCCGTACAATATCGCATGCTGGATCTAACAGATCCAATGCCACTTTCTTCCCTTTACCATCAACTCCGGGTTATCCATCGGCCGGGTTCTGCCGCTTCACCGTGGGCTCGATCAGCAGGGCGAGTCCCGGCAGCCTACCGTCGTTGGCCCGCTCTTAAGGCAGGATTGGGGCCACACCTTCGGGTATCATGGAAAAAGAAGAGATTCCAGAGGAAGATTCGCAATCTCGCTGGAATCCTGCGGATCTAGAGGTTACAATCGCCGCGTGGATAAGGAATCGTTAGCTAGAGCTTCCAAAGAAGGGGCCTCGGCGGATCAAGCGGGCCGTGCCCTGGTCCTCGCCTCCTTTCTCTCCGCGGTAGGGTTCACCTTCGTCTTCCCCCTGCTGCCCCTATACATGCAGGAGTTGGTGGGGACGGGCGCCGGTGCCGTCTTCTGGGCCGGAGTCGCCATGGCGGCCACCCCCATGGCTGGCGCCATGGTTTCCCCCCTGTGGGGACGGTTGGCCGATCGGATGGGCTACCGCCCCATGCTGTTGCGAGCCCTCTTCGGCACTTCGGTGATCATCGGGATGATGGCATTCCCCAACGCCCCCTGGCAGTTGGTGGTGCTGCGAGCGCTGGCCGGTGCCCTGGGCTCCTTCCAGCCCATGGCCATGGGGGCGCTGACCTCCTGGAGCCGGCCCGAGGATCTCTCCAAGGCTATCAGCCGGCTCCAGATGGCCCAGGTGATGGGGGCCATCGCGGGCCCGCTCCTCGGTGGCATCGTCTCCGCCTTCCTGGGGGTCCGATTCGCCCCGGTCGCCGGATCGCTCTCCCTCGCCCTCGGGGCGATCCTGGTCAGTCGTTGGTTCCACGAGCCGAAGAGCCGGCGCGCTCAGCTTCGGGGGACCGGCGTATCCCTGAGCCCAACACTGCTGTGGCTGCCCATGGTCACCCTGGTGGCCGTGCAGTTCACCGACGCCTCCTTCAACCCGATCCTGCCCCTCCTGCTGGCCCAGGGGGGCGACGACCCCTCCACGGTGGCGGGGCTCACGGGGTTGGCGGCCTCCTTCAACGCCAGCGCAGCCGCCGTCGCGGCCGCGCTCGCAGGGCGGAGTCTGCAGGTACGAAGCCGCACCATGGTGATCTCGGCCGCCGCCCTGGCGATCCTGGCCCTGGCGGCCATGAAGGCCCCGGTACCCTGGGGGGTGGTAGCCATCAGGATCCTGTGCGGCGGCGCCGTGTCCGGCCTCGCCGTAGCGGCCTTCAGCGTCGGGGGATTGATGGTACTTCCCGGCCAGCGGGGCTCGGCCTACGGCTGGCTCTCCAGTTCCAGCCAGATCGGCTACGCCACGAGCCCCCTGGTGGCCGGCGCCCTGGCAGCCATCGACTTGAGGGCGGTGCTGGTGGTCGACACTGCCCTCTGCATGGTCGCCGCTGCGGGATGGGGCTGGTCGCCGAGAACCGTCCCCGTTCCGGCCGCCGTCGTGGAGGCCCCCAAGAAGCTGGGGGAAATCCGAAGAGGAGGTGAAGGATGAGCGCCGCTTCGACTTTGTTGACCGAGCAAGTGAAGGAACTGGCCCTCCGAGAGGGCGCCTACCTGATCGGCGTGGCCGGCGTGGACCGCTTCCAGGGGGCTCCCCGGGGGCATCACCCAGCGGAGATAGTGCGGGGCGCCCGGACGGTGATCAGCTTCGGGATCCCCCTGATAGAGCAGGTGGCCGACTGGGAGGAGATGTTCTCGGACTCGGAGATCCTCGGGCCGGACATCCGGGAGACCATGCTGCAGGACTACCTCTATAGCGTGGTCAATTACAACTTCATCAACGACCGGCTGGACCAGGTAGCCCTCAGGCTCACCCTCTTCCTCCAATCCCAGGGCTTCCGCTCCACCATGTTCCCAGCCACCTTCGGCCCTGCCTACCATAAGTTCCACGACATGATGCCGGGGTGGATGGGGCTCTTCTCTCAGCGGCACGCGGCGGTGCGGGCCGGACTGGGGGAGTTCGGCCTGAACAACGTGGTGGTGACGCCCGAGTATGGCCCCCGGGTCCGGTTCAACTCGGTCATCACCCAGGCCCCCCTGACGGAATCGCCCCTCCTGCAGGAGAAGGTGTGCAGGGGTAGCGGCTGCGCCCTCTGCATGGAGAAGTGCGGAGGGCAGGCCCTCACCCTGCTGCCCTCTTTCGACGACCATGAGGTGTGGCTGAACCCCGTTTCCCGCACCAACAAACCCCTCTGCCGGGAAAAGAGGAAAACCGAGTTCTGCTACGGGCGCTGCCTCCAGGTATGCCCGGTGGGAAGGCACACCTCTTCCCTGTAGGAGCCGGCGGATACGGTGGTGTCCCGCCGGCGGCCCCTGTCTCTGTAGCCGCACCCCTTAGGGTGCGCGTAGCCTCGTGCGGCTTCACCCTGGAAGCCAACCTGGCTACGCGCAGGCGTGAAGCCTGCGGCTACAGCCGTCCCCGCCCCCTGCCCCTCGACCCCTCCGGCCAGAAATCACCTCTTGACTTGCAGCAGAGCAACAGCTAAGCTGTACTCTCGTATACAAGACTATACATTCTGCATACCGAATAGCTAGTCCAGTATCCCCGCGCGGCTCCCCAGCACCACCCAGGAGAGCTGTATGGACGGTCAACTGCGACGCGACGCCTACGAGTCCCTTCGCAGCCGGATCCTGTCCGGCGAACTGCCCCCCCTCTCCCGCATCAAGGAGCAGGAGGTAGCGGCTCATCTCCACCTCAGCCGTACGCCGGTGCGAGAAGCCCTGGCTCGTCTGGAAATGGAAGGACTCGTTCGGCGCGGCCCGGGGCGGGGCGTCATCGTATGCCCCGTGGAACTGGACGAGGTAGACGAGATCTACCAGCTTCGGGCTGCCATGGAGAGCCTGGTGGCCAGGAGGGCCTGTGAGCGGGCCACCGAGGCCGAGATCGAGGAGATGGCCGCGGCCCTCGGTCGAGCCCAGGAGCGGCTCGAGGCCGGCGACCTCGACAGCATCACCACCCACACCGTCCACTTCCACGCCCTTCTCAACCGCTCCAGCCGCAGCCCCCGCCTGATTGCCCTGCTCCGCACCCTGGAGGACCGCCTGGTCAGCTTCCGCTTCAAGGGCATGCGCTATTCCGGTCGCGCCCAGAGCGCCATGCGGCAGCACTGGGGCATCCTGGAGGGGTTGCGGCGTAGAGACGTGGGGGAGATGTGCCGCTGGATCGAGGCCCACGCCGAGGAGGGACGGGTAGTGGCCATCAACACCCACCTGGAGGAGGGGCGCCACCGCCGCATGGTCGACTACGCCGTCCGGACGGGAGAGGTGGATAGCCGCGAGGGAGGCTCTCGCCACCCTGCTTGAGGCGCCAGGGCAGGCGATGCCTTTCGGACGAAGAGGTCATAGCTGGGCTATCGAGGGGTCTTTGGAGTCTTCGCAGTTGAGAGAAGGGAAAGGGGGTTGATCTGCCTCGAAGCGCTACTCACCGGTTGAGTTCAGACCATGTAGCGAGAAGGAGAAGATAGGAGGTATCCGATGGCACGACCCTTCCTGAAGCTTTCACTGGTCCTCTCGGCCCTGCTGGTGGCTTTCCTGGTCGCTGCCTGCGGCGGTGGATCGGCGCCCGCGCCGACCCAGGCCCCGGCCAAGCCCGCGGCCGCGGAACCCACCAAAGCACCCGCTGCAGCCCCCGCCGCAGCTCCGACGTCGGCGCCTGCAGCGGCCCCGGCTGCAGCACCCACGACCGCTCCGGCCGCCTCCGCGGTCAAGTGGCCCACCAAGTCCGTCGTCTTCATAACCCACACCAGCCCCGGCGGGGGTGGCGACATCTTCAACCGCGCCGTGGCGAAGGCGGCCGAGAAGCCGTGGGGCCAATCCGTGGTGGTTGAGAACCGGACCGGCGCCTCCGGCGCCAACGCCTTCATCGCCACCAGGGATGCCAAGCCGGACGGCTACACCCTGATGGGCCAGACCCCTACCCTGATCACCGCGACTCTCATGAACAAGATGCCCGTGCTGTGGTCGGACCTGCTGCCCGTCGCGCAGGTGAGCATGGACATCATGATCCTGTACGTCAAGTACGACGCCCCCTACAAGGACGCCAAGGAGCTGGTGGCCGCGGCCAAGTCAGGCGCCACGAAGCAGCGGTGGGGCGGTGGCTCGGTCGGCAGCACCGACAACTGGCTCGTCGACCAGGTCCTCCTCTCGCAGGATTTGAAGGGCAAGGTGGAGTACGTACCCTTCGAGGGCGGAGGTGACGTGGTAACCGCCGTGGCCGGCGGCCAGATCGTCGCGGGAGTCGGCGAGTACGGCGAGATGGCGCCCGCGATCGATGCCAAGAAGATCAAGGTGGTGGGCGTCGGCGCCGACCAGCGAATACCGGGGCTGGACATGCCCACGCTGAAGGAGCAGGGCATCGACGCCACCATGGTGAAGTTCCGAGGCTTCTTCGGGCCGAAGGGGATACCCGCGGACACGCTGGCGGCAGTTGCCGCCGGGCTGAAGGTCGCCTCCGACACCCCCGAGTTCCAGAAGTGGGCGACGGACAACAAGCAGCTGCCTACGTTCAAGGGGCCAGAGGAGTTCAGTAAGGTCGTCGCGGACGAGGCCAACAAGTTCAAGGCCTTCATGGAGAAGGCGGGCATCAAGCAGAAGTAGGCCCGTTACCCCTAACCATTTCCTGGCCGGCGCTGAACGAGCGCCGGCCGGCCTGGGGGGAGAAAGATGCTGTTGCTCAAGGAGATCATCGTGGCCCTGGTGGTCATCCTGTTCGCGGCCTGGTACTACTGGCAGGCGGGCTTCCTGCCCACTAACTCCGCCGATCCCCTGGGTCCTGCCGCCCTGCCCAGGTTCCTGGCGATCGGCATGATCCTCTTCGCTCTGGCGCACATCGTCGTGAGCTACTTTCGCCGCAAACGTCTCGAGGAAGACGAGGAGCCGGACCCGCTGCAGGGCGCGGCCAGGATGCGGGGCAACCTGCGCATCCTCGGCGTGGTCATTCTCACCGGCGCCTACATCTTTTTCATGTTGCCGCTGGGGTACACCGTCAGCACCTTCGCCTACCTGCTGCTGCTGACGATGCTGCTCGGGGTGCCGAGCATCCGTGGCCTCGCCATCAGCACCGTCGGGGTAACGATCTCGCTGCTGCTGCTCTTCGCGAAGTTCCTGGGCGTCCTGGTTCCCGTGGGCTTCGTCGAACAGCTGATCCTGCACTAGCAAGGAGGCCAAGATGCTCGAGAACTTCATTCTGGGCGCCCAGGTCGCCTTCCAGCCGTTGTCCATCGCCTTCATCGTCTTCGGCGTCTTCTGGGGGATCATCGGCGGCGCCCTGCCCGGCATTACCGGCAGCATCTCCATGGCTCTGCTGCTGCCCTTCACCTGGGGCATGTCCCCCGACATCGCCATAAACACCCTGGCCGGTGTATACGTGGGGGCCCAGTACGGCTCCTCCATCACCGCCATCCTGATCCGGACCCCCGGCGCTCCGGCCTCGGCCGCCACGGTGCTGGACGGCTACACCATGCACCAGAAAGGCGAGTCGGCCCGCGCTCTGGGCATCTCCCTGTGGTGCGGCACCATCGGCGGCCTGTTGAGCGTGGTGGCCCTCATCCTGCTCGCCTTCCCCCTCGTGGAATTGGCGCTCGCCTTCGGCCCGCCCGAGTACTTCGCCACCGCCCTCTTCGGGCTGACTGTCGTCGCCAGCCTCTCCGGTGGCAACTACATCCGGGGCTTCATCTCCGGGCTGTTCGGCCTGGCGCTGGCCACCGTGGGGATGGACCCCTTCGTCGGCACCGCCCGTTTCGACTTTGGTGAGGTGAACATGCTGAGCGGCCTGGAACTGATCGCGGTCATGGTGGGCCTCTTCGCCGTCTCCGAGGTGCTGGTTCAGGCCAGGAGCATGTCCGGCTGGGAGAAGATCAAGGACACGAAGCTGGCCACCAAGATGCCCAGCATGGCCGAGATGAAGAGCCTCATGCCGATAACGTTGGTCTCCTCGGTCATTGGGATCGTGGTGGGAGCAATGCCCGGCGCCGGCGCGACCATCGCCTCCTTCATCGCATACGCCGAGGCGAAGCGGTGGTCCAAGCACCCGGAAGAGTTCGGCAAGGGATGCGCCGAGGGCATAGCGGCGCCGGAGACGGCCAACAACGCGGTAACCGCCTCCGCCTTCGCCCCGATGGTGGCTCTCGGCATCCCCGGCTCCGGTGGGGCGGCCATCATGCTGGGCGCCTTGATGCTCCACGGCCTGAGGCCCGGGCCGATGCTGTTCGCCGATCACCCGGACGTGGTCTACGGTCTGTTCGTAGGGATGTTCATCGCCAACTTCGCGATGCTGGGGCTCGGCATCCTGAGCTTGCAGGCCGCCTGCCGCATCGTCAACGTCCCCCAGCCCTACCTGCTGGCCACCATCATGGCGCTGGTGACCATCGGCACCTACTCCATCAACAACAGCATCTTCGACGTCCTGGTCGCCATGGTGTTCGGGGTGGTCGGCTACTTCATGACCCGCTACAACTTCTCACCGCCCGCCACAGTGCTGGGGCTGGTCCTTGGCTTCCTGGTAGAGACCAACCTTCGTCGCTCCCTGATGATCAGCGATATCGGCTGGGGGATCTTTTTCACGAGGCCGATCTCCCTGGTGATGCTGATGCTCTGCTTCGTCAGCCTGGTGTTCCCCTTCTACCGCGACTTCCGCGACCGAGGCAAGAAGAAATCGCAGCTCAAGCCCGGCGTCGTGCCGGCAGGGGAGCTGATGTAGGCATGGATGGTGAGAATGAGTAGAGTAGGGCTGAAGCGGAGGCTTCAGGCGAAAGAAACGGTCATCGGCACCTTTGCTCGCATACCCAACGCGGAACTGATCGAGATCGAAGCCCACGCGGGCTTCGACTTCGTAGTTATCGACACCGAGCACACGGCCTTCGGGATGGAAACGGCCATCGACCTGGCGAGGGCGGCCGATGCCGCCGGGATAGCACCACTGGTGCGGGTGACCGAGAACAGCCCCAGCCTGATCGCCAAGGCCCTGGACATCGGCAGCCAGGGGGTGGTGGTTCCCCGGATCGAGACCCGGGAGGAGGCGGAGCGGGCCGTTCAGGCGGCTCGCTTCCACCCCCTGGGGCATCGAGGGGCCTGTCCTCGGGTGAGGGCCGGCGACTACTCCGCCATGGATGCGGTGGAGTACTTCACCCGAGCCAACGAGAGGACCCTCCTGATCCTGCTGGTGGAGACCGCCCGGGGAGCCGTCAACCTGAAGGAGATCGTTTCGACGCCGGGAGTGGACGCCATCCTGCTGGGCGCCACCGACCTGTCCCAATCCCTGGGGGTACCGGGCCAGAACGACCACCCCACAGTCCTGGCGAAGCTGGCCGAGATGACGGCCACCATCGCCGGCGCCGGACTGGCCCTGGCCAGGGTGGCCTTTACCGTGGAGGAGGCCAGGTCCCACTTCCAGCAAGGGGCACAGATGTTGATCTACTCCGGCGACGAGACGATCTATTACCAGGCCTGCCGTCAGGCGGTGGCTGCCTTGAGCTGAAGGCTATTCCCCTGTCGTTGTTGGAGTAAAGATGCCGGCGGGCTTATCCTAAGGGCACCAGTACAGCTAGAGGAGGTCGCCGTCATGCCGTCCATGGAAGAGTTGCGCGCTGGGGTTCGCGAGAGCCTGCCGGAGGTGGAGATGATCCAGGACGAGGACCTACGCAGTAAGGTCGTCGAGGCCTGGGCCTTCGCCCTGTCCCAAACGGAGTTCACCAGCATCGACGAGATGCGCGCTTCGGGGAACGCCACGACCCCGGCCATGGTTCGGGGAACCCAATCCGACCACCTGCGCGGCATAACCCGCACGGCGCTGGCCATGGCCGGGGCCATGGAGTCGGTCATCAGCCCCCCTCCCACAGGTTTGGGGATGCGCCTGGGGGGCGGGCTCCGCAAGAGCCCGCCGTCGCCGTCACTACTGCAGCAGATTGGGCAACCACATCACCAGAGGATCGACGTAGGTGATGAGCGCCAGCACAGCGATCAACACCGCGATCATCGGCCACAGGTCGGGCCACATCTGGCGGATGCTCACCTTACCGATGGCCGAGGTGACGAAGAGAACCACCCCCACCGGCGGGGTCACCATCCCGATGGTGAGGTTCACCGCCACCATGATCCCGAAGTGGATCGGGTCCACTCCCACGGCCCTCACCACCGGTAGGAATAGCGGGGTGAAAATGATCAGGGCGCTGGTGGTATCGATCA
>JAJZQR010000087.1 GCA_021806765.1 Chloroflexota bacterium
CCGAGTTTCTTGAAGGACAAGAGGCAGGGATCAAAGGCTCTTGATCACAAGTATCCTAAGGTAGGGTTCCAGCGCAGCGCCCCGCAGAACAATTTCCGCCGTCTGATCGCTGCTCCTGTTGCCGTCGGCCAGTTCTGCTTTGACACTGTCAGTTACTGTACGGAAGCATCATCTAGCTTGGATCTGTCACTTCTGTTAGCGCTCCTGAACTCGAAAGTGCTGGATTGGTACTTCCGCCTCGGCAGCACGAACTCGAAGGTAAACGAGTACCAGTTCAATGCCCTACCAGTGCCGTCCATTCGAGAGGGCACAGCCAGCAATGATTGGCGACCGCTCCTTAAAGACGGCAATTGGGACGAGTTGATTACCACGAGTCTTGAACCATCTCCGACACCTGGGATCATGCCGGCTTACGTTGCCGAGATGCTTGCAGAAATGAGCCGGCGCATCCAGAGCATTGAGGAGAAACGCGTGCTCCATGGTCGCTCCGAGCGAGCGCACCTGGCTCCGGAAAGCCAACCGATCCAGGATGCCATAGACGCTGTGCTCTTCCGGTGCTACGGCCTTGCAGAGGAGGAGGGACGGTACATCAGCCAGCGGCTGAAGGAGATGCTATGACCAAGACGGATGAGGTTGCGCGCTGGTCCCCCCATCCTGGAACGGAATGGGCAGATCCGGAACGAGGACGTTCGAAGGATCCTGGGGGTGAACCGCAAGAACGCCACCAGGCTGCTTGATGGTCTTGTGACCGAGGGCTGGCTGCACAGGGTCGGGGGGCGACGCGGCACGCGCTACCTGCTGGCGGTTCGGCACTGAACGCTCGGCATTGGATGTTCAGCATTGGACGTTCGGCACTTATGACCGGGGCTCATTATGACCCCATCCGCCGCGAAGCTGTCTCATATCGTGGCGACCATGTCCCATAACCGGTCGACCAGATCCCCACAACCCTTTGGCGGTCGCCGCGAGGGCACATCGACCACCGCGGAGTACCCGCGAGGTTCCACGTGCTGAAAATCCCCTACGTCATCGACAACGAGACCAGCCGGATGGCGGACGTGCTCAACGCTATACCGGAGGCGACTCGTTGGGCGGCGAAGGCCGGCACGATTCTGGCGCCGTGAGTCTTGATGTGTACAGCGGACTGCTGTACACTGACAGTGGCAACAGTACGCCCGGGTATTCAGGGTTGATGTTGGAAAACAGCATCAAAGGGCCCTGGGTAGCTCGGGCAGCTATCATGGAGAAATGTGGGAACGCCCAGAATCTCCCTGGCCCTCACCACCTCGTGGCCGGCGGTTGTCAGCGTGTTGGCGATCTCTGCCTCAACCCCTCGGCAGAACTCCGCCACCCTCCGGTGCATGAAATCCCGCCCGTCGGAGAAGGTCAGTACCCCGATACGTGCCATTACTGCCTCCAAGGAATCTGGTGATGAGTTCTATCCAACCTTTTCCCGTTGGATAGGAAGGCCCGCTGCCTCTCCGGCGGCCAGGACCGCCCGGATCTCTTCCGGAGTGATAAGGGGCAGCGGGGAGGTCACACTGTCGCCCATTAGCCCCATGGCTTTCCCCAGAATCTTGAGCGCATGAATGCTTCCCCAGCCCTGGACCGGCACACACCGGAACACCCTGGCCTCGCAGTCGAAGGCCGCTGTCAGGTCTCCACGCTTGACGGCCGCAACGAGGTCGGACAGGAGCTTGGGGAAGATGTTCGCCTCGCCAGGCACCAGCCCATCCGCGCCGGCCAGCAGGCTTCCCACCGCCATGGTGGTCCAGCCCTGAAGCAGCGTGAACTCGGGATTGGGACGGTTCTGGAGGATTGTCCGGACCGTGTTCCAGTGGCCCGAGCTGTCCTTCACACCGGCCACACCGGGCAGTTCGGCGAGCCGCAGCACCATCTCGGCTGACAGCGCCACCTTGGTTGCAGAGGGGATGCTGTACAGGAGCACAGGGAGATCCGAGGCTTCGACTGCTCGCCGGAAGTGATGGTACAGGCGATCGCCACCGAATTCGCTGTAGTAGTAAGGCGTGGTCACGACGTATGCGTCCAGGCCCCGCCCGGATAGAGCGTGCATCTCGTCGATCACCTCGGCGGTGTTGGCTCTGAGGACGCCGGCGATGACCGGGACCCGGCCGGCGACGGCCTCCACGGTCGCTTCGACGAGCGCCTGACGGACCGAAAGCCGCAGGTTGGGTCCCTCGCCCATGGTGCCCAGGAGGAAGATACCGTTCGCTCCGCCCGCGAGGATGTGCTCCACCAGGCGGCGGACCGCGGGGCGGTCCGGCTGTTCGTCGTCGTCAATCGGTGTGAGCATCGGTGGAATCACGCCTGAAAGTCGCTTACTCAAAGATCGTCCTTCCTTCGTCGATGGTTATTCGGCCGCATTGCCGATCGATACCCGATGGTTGCGCCCGGCGCCCTGATGGAGCCGAGGCGATTGGGCACGTGCCCCTATCCTTTGATACTTCCGCTGGTCATCCCCGTGATGATCTGGCGCTGGGCCACGATGGTGATCACCAGCACCGGCAGTGTCACGACCAGTGCGGCCGCAGCGAGATTGCCCCAGGCGAATTGATTGAAGTTGAGCATGCTAAAGATCGCCACCGGCAGGGTTCTAGTGTCCTGACCGGCCAGGATCACCGCGAAAATGAAGTTGTTCCATGAGAAAATGAAGGAAAGGATTGCCGCGACAACCATGCCCGGCCGGGACAGGGGCATGGCGACGTGACGGAAGGTCCCCCAGATGTCGCACCCGTCGACAAGTGCGGCCTCCTCCAGCTCCGGATGCAAGCCCTCGAAGAAACCTATCATCACCCAGATGGTTATGGGCAGGCCGATGACCAGGTGAGTGATGATCAAGGCCCAGAGCGTATTGTTGAGTCCCACGAAGCGGAACAGCATGAACCAGGGGATGAGGAAGCTCAGGCCCGGTATCATCCGCGAGGTCAGCACCAGCACGGCCCAGCCGTTGGCTCGGGCCTTAGCGATGCCGTAGCCCGCGGGCACGCCGAACAGCAGCGAAAGGATCGTCGAGGCGATGGCGACTACCATGCTGTTGTACGTGTACAGCCCGAAGGGATTGTCGGTGAAGACGTGAGAGAAGTTGTCCAGCGTGGGGTGTTGCGGGATGAATATCGGCGGATACGCGGTATTGTCGATGTCGGGCTTCAGCGAAAGGGAAAGCCACCACAGGAAGACGAAGATGGTTGGCGCGAGCACAACGAACATGAAGAAGGCGAACCCTGCGCGCCCGAACATCTTTCTCACTAGCGAAGCCGTTCCTGCCCTCGATCGGGCTCCAGCGACTGTCACGTCCATAGCGTCTTCTGCCTGAGATAAAGCATGAGCAGGGAGCAGATCACGATGATCACGAAGAAGACTATCACGACCGCCGAGGCGTAGCCCACCTTATAGTAGGCGAACGCCTCGAGGTACAGGAAGATGTTGATCGTCTCGGACGCCGTGCCCGGTCCCCCCTGGGTACTGGCGTAGATGATGTCGAATGCCTTGAGGGCGTCGATGGTTCGAAGCATCGCGGCCACCATAACGAACGGCATTATCAGAGGCAGCGTGATGTGGCGAAACAGCTGAAACCAGTTTGCCCCATCGATGATGCCGGATTCGTATGGATCGGTGGGGATCGCGGCCAGGCCACCGAGGACGATCAGCATCACCAGCGGCGTCCATTCCCACGCCTCAATCAGCGCCAGCGACGGGATGACCGTGTCGGGTCCGTAAATCCAGAGCGAGGGTGGCAGGTGTACCAGCGACAGCAGATAGTTCATCACACCGAGCTGCGGGTGAAAGATCATCGCCCAGATCAACGCGATCGCCACGGGCGTGGCCATCATTGGCATGATGAAGATGCCGCGGAAGAACCCTCGCAGCGGGAATCGCTGATGGAACAGCGCGGCCGCGATGGTGCCGAAGACCACCGGAAGGAGCACACTCAGGAACGTGTAGTAGAAGGTCCGCCAGGTGGCCGTGAGGAAGCGATCATCGTGCAGCAGGTCCGCATAGTTCCCAAGCCCTACGAAAACTGGGGGCGTGGCGACACCCCAGTCGTTCAGGCTCATGAACACGCTGAAGATCCAGGGGAAGATGATCACCAGCGCCATGATCAGTATCGCCGGGTAGATGAAGCGGTAGTAGGTGCGGCGCCGATGAAAAGCTGCCGAGCGTTCTCGTGGCTCGGGTATCGGTCCGGCGTTAGATGAAAAGGCGCTCAATGTTGAAGTCCCTTACCCAGTCTGTCGTTGCCGCGTACGGACCCGGGGCAGGTCCATCCGGTCGTTGGTCGAGTCCACTGCGTGCTAGTGTTGCACCACACTGATTTCGGCATCTAGCCAGGAGCCGGCGTTGTCCCTAGCATCCAGGAGCCGGCGTTGTCCCCAACGCCGGCGGTCGATTGGGGCACCGCCTGGGTTGAGGACAACCCAGGCTCCTAGATGCTGGGGCAGGCTCCTGGCGTCAAGATCACCATGGCGAGACGCTAGCTGGTCAGGCTTTTCTCCAGTATCGGCTTGAACTGCTCGGTCGCTTTGTCCAACTCACTCTTGGGATCGGCCCCGCTGATCATGTTGGTGAGCGCGATCCCGAACGTATCTCGGAATTCGGTGACCGGGATGATGGCCGGGAGGCCAGGCTGGCCGATCTTCTGGGACTCCAGCAGCGTCGTCACCCAATCCTTGGGAACCTTGAGATTCTGAAGCGCCTGCGGGTCCTGGTAGGTGGACGTGCGGACGGGCGAGCCGGCTCCGGTCTGAAGCATCTCCACGTTGAATTTCTTCTGAGTGTACCACTGGCAGAAGAGCCAGGCCGGGCCCACGTTCTTGCTCTTCGCGGTGATGCCGATGCCGTTGCCGAACATCGCGGAATGCTTGGCCTTGGGGCCTGCCGGTTGCAGGGCATACCCGACTTTGCCGACAACTCGCGACTTGCTCGGGTCCTCCAGTGGGGCGGTGAAGCCGATTCCGTCGAACCACATCGCCACGGCGCCTTGCTGGAAGCCTGCCTGGCACTCCATCCAGTTGAACCCGTTGACTCCAGCAGGAGCGTACTTGGAGAGCAGCGTCTGGTAGATCTGGGCGGCGGCGATTGCCTCCGGCCCGTTGGTGTGCATGACGTTCTTGCTGTCGATAGACTCGACGGCCCAGCCCTGCATGAAGGCGGTCCATACCGGAGTGTTGGCGTTCTTCAGCCCTCGCGCGGCGAAACCGGCGACTCGGTTTGCCGGATCATTGAGCTCCTTGGCCGCGGCAACCATCTCGTCCAGGGTGGTGGGGACTTGGAGATTCTTCTTGGCAAAGAGATCCTTGTTCCAGTACAGGATCCACTGATCCACAGCGAGCGGGATCGTGTCGAGACGGCCGTCCGCCTGAGTCGCGTAGTTGACCGCGCCTGCGGTGAAATCGTTGAAGTCGAAGTCGGGACTGGTCATGGTGGGGTCCTTGATCAGGTCGCGCAGATCCAGAAGCCACTTGCCCTTGCCGAAGAGGCCCTTCGTCACGTGCCAGGACTCGTCCGTGACGTCGAAGCTGGGGTTCCCCGAGGTGAACTCGATGATCTGCTTCTGGCGCTGCTGCTGCTCCGGCACGATGTCCACGTTAACCTTGATGCCGGTCAGATCCTCGAACTCGGAGAAATGGCTCTTCCGGGTGTCCGTGTAGGATGCGACCACGAGCAGAGCGTTAATCGTCTGGCCCTTGTAACGCTTCCAGTCGAAGTTGCTGCCGGTGCTCGCCACGGTCGCGGGCGCCACCGGAGCAGCCGCTGGAGCCGCCGTGGAAGCGGCCGCGGGGGCTTTGGTCGCGCTGGCTGCCGGCTGACTCGCGGGGGCGCAGCCGACAAGTGCGGCCAACCCTGCCACCCCCGCACCAAGCTTCAGCAACTCCCTGCGCGTCAGCCGCCTCCCCGATGTCGCCGGCAGTCTCTCCCCCTCCTGGTCCCCGGAGAGGGAATTCGTTGGATCGAAACCGTCCGTTTTCTGGCTTGACATGTTCTCCTCCATCAATGAACTGACCATGGAAATGAGTCACCAGATGATCCGCGTTGTTTGGCAAGCCGGCAGGGATTACCCGAACTGCTCCGACTCCAGGGCTGCCACCGCTCTCGTCTCCGCGTTGATGAGATGGGTTCGGGTTGCCTCCACCGTAGCCGTGGTATCCCGTCTTCGGAGGGCCTTCAGTATCTCGGCGTGCTCGATCTGGTTTGCCTTCGGAATCGCCGGGGCGCCGGGGCCGAGCCCCGCTCGAAGGCTGTGAGTGTGGATGCTGAGCCGCTCGAAGAGTTCGCTGAGAGCCGGATTCCGGCCGAGGCTGACGAGGAGGCGGTGCAACTCACGATCTTGAAGGGTGTAGGAGACTCGCGCCGCGGGATCCTCCGAATTGGCCAGACGGACGAACTCGTCCGCCGCGGCCTGCATCTTATCGATGATCTCGTCGGAGGCAGTGGTGGTCCCCTTCTCGACGGCGAACAGCTCGCACATGCGCCGGAGCTCGAATAGGTTTGCCAGCTCTTCAGCCGAAAGGGAGGTCATGTAGAGGCCGCGCCGGCCGCGCGGCTGCACCAGACCTTCAGCAACGAGACGAGACAGAGCGTCCCGGATCGGCGTTCGGCTCACGTTCAGCTGAGCGGCGATCTCGTCCAATACCAACCGCTCACCTGGCCTGATTCTGTGATCGGCGATGGCTTGCAGGATGATGGTGTAGACGTGCTCACTCAGCCTGCGGAAATCATCTCGTATGGGGGGAGCCAGGGTTCGCATCAGTGCTGCCAGCCGCCTCATCAGAACTATCAACTTGGACAACGGCGTGGTTACGCATTCCGTATACGCAACGCATAATAGTAGCCACCCAGGGTCGTGTCAAGCAATCGTCGCGATGCTATCCTTGGAATCCACGGCAACTGGCAAGGGGTCTTTGGGTCCCGGCATGCAGTGTCTGGGCTAACATCTGGTGGAGTGAAAGGACAGGAGAAGCCATGGCCAGTGGCAGGGTTGTCATAATCAACCACGAATACGCCGATCTATCTTTCGAAATAGACCGGCTGCGTCGAGAAGGTCTTGAACTAGCGGAAGCGCAATGCGCGACGAAGGCAGAGACCATCGCGGCACTCCGTGATGCGGTGGGAATCATCTGCATCTATGCCCAGCTCACAGAACGTGTGCTCGCGGAGCTGACGGAGTGCAAGGTAATTGCTCGCCCGGGCATCGGCTACGACATGATCAACGTCGCCGCGGCCCGGGCGCACGGCATCGAGGTGACCTATGTGCCCGACTATGGCCCCGATGAGGTAGCAGATCATGCCGTGGCGTTGCTTATGGCGCTGAAGCGACGGGTGATCGAACACGGCCAGAACATCCGAGGGGGCCAGTGGGACTACAAGCTGGTTGGTGAACTGCATCGGCTTCGTGACCAAACCCTGGGTTTGGTGGGATTCGGCAGGATTGGTCAACGAACTGCCGCCAAGATGCGCGAGATCATGCCGAAGATCCTGGCCTACGATCCCTACACGCCGGACGATGTCTTTGTCCGAGCGGGTGTGCAGCGGGCGACCCTGGAACAGGTATTCAAGAGTTCCGATGTCATCAGCTTCCATTCCCCTTCCGTGCCGGAGACTTACCACCTGGTCCGTGACGAGACCATTCGGCTCATGGAGAAGCGACCGATCTTGATCAACACCAGTCGTGGGAAACTCATAGATACCTCGGCGCTGATGCGGGCACTCGCATCGGGTGCCGTCGCGGGGGCGGGCCTCGATGTGCTGGAAAGTGAACCCAGTGTCCCGGACGGGCTGCTGGACTTGGACAACGTGATACTCACTCCTCACGCGGCCTGGTACGCGGTGGAAAACGAGTTGGAGGTTCGTACGCGAGCCGTCGAGGACCTGATTCGGGTGATCAAGGGTGAGCAACCCAGGAACCCGGTGCCGTAGCACAGGACAATGGCGACGGGCAAGATGCTGTCGCGTAACCCTACTCGCCCAACGTCCTAGCATCGCTCGAAGTCGTGTCGCTTCGCAATCGCCCATGCCGATGTGCATCGGCACCACGGACCATGAAATGGCCCGGCGCGGTCGTAGCCGATGAGCCGGCGGACCACGCTCCAATTCTTCTGCTCCACGTGGGCCTGATCGTCCTTGTGGTAGGCACGGGCTCGGGTGAAGGTCCGCACCGCCACCTGCTTCTTGAGTAGAGAGCCGGGCTTGGTGTGCACAGCCCCCGAGCTGACCTCTCTCCCATCCGAGTCGTCCTCAGCCGGCGGTCGATGGTGGCCGCGCTCATCGATACGATGGATTGTGAGGCAACGACCAGCCCCCGGGTAAGATCAGAGGTTTGTGAGGCAATGCGGCCGTTTGACCCGTGGCGACGCTCGCCTCTATAACGATAGTTTGTTAGATTCGGAGATGCGTGTTGATCGATCGTCCGCTACCGACCCAATCGAGCAGGGCTTGTAGTTCCGGCGGCGGGGGCGAGTTGGACCACGCTCGCCAGCAGCGCCACAGGAAGGCCCAAGGGTCCAGCCATCCGCATACTTGCCGCAAGGCCACCGGCCACGGCACGGTCCGAGCTGCGACCGTGATCGCCTCGTCGGTGCTGACGGTGATTTTTCCCCCGCCCCGCCTCGGGCTCGGCGAGGGGGGCTGCTGCTATCAGTTCGGTCTCGGCAGGACCGGGGTCGACAGGAGGTCCCTCCCCCTCGCTGGCGAACCATGCCTGCCAACAGAAGGAGAAGGCACAGCAGACCAGGTGCCAGTGGCGACGGATCGCCACGTCCGCCCTAACCATGAAGTCGGCCCAGCCCAACTCCTGCTTGACCTGCCTGTAGCCCTGCTCCACCCAATTCCTCAGGCCGTACAGTCTCACCACCTCGGCCAGGTCGGCACTCTCAAGCGGCGAGTCCTCGGCCTGGACAGAGCCCAGCCTCGGCAGGTTCGTCACCAGGTACCAGGTGGTCAGGTCCGGCAGCTTCTCCGGGTCCGTGGTGACCACCACCATCCGGAGCCGCTTGTCGGGACCGTACAGTCCGAAGGCCAGGTGGGCTGCCCACCAGTTCTCCTCGTGGCCGTCTCGGAAGCGCCGCACCACCTTGGTCCAGTCGCCAGGGGAGCCCTCCCCGCCCCAGCGAAGTTCCAGTGCTGCTTCCTCTGGGGTGTGGATAGCCTCGGCAGGGGCCCACATCCCTTTGGAGGGTTTCACGCCCAACACAAAAGGAAGGCCCGCCGCCAGCAGAGTCTCCTCGAAGTCGGCGCTATCACCATAGCCGCAATCGGCCACGACGGCACGGAACTCGACTCCCACCGAGAGGGCCTTATCGACCAACTCGATGGCGATCTGGGGCTTGGTGCAGAGGGTCAGGTCGGCCTTGCCCACCGATCCCAGGTACTGGCGAGCCACGTGATCGGTCTTGGTGCCATCCTTCCGATCTCCCGTGTCGTCGATCACCAGAACTCCCTTCTCATGAGGCCTGGTACCGAGATCGGCCATGGACAACTCCAGTCGGCGCTCGTTCACCGCTTCGACATCCCAGTTGGACTCCGACAGGAAGAACTGCAACTGCTGGACAGGTGCTGCCTGGGCACCAACCACGGGCTCGGTGCCGATCAGGCAGGTCAGGGTCTTGTTACGATCCCGAGGGAGAACAGCCCCTGCAAGTAGGTGCGAAAGCCCCGGCGCTGGGCCAGGGAGCTGAACAGGTCATCGAACCGGAGGGCGTAGTCCTCCAACGGACCGGGCACGGGCGGACACGCCATACGCTGAGTCATGGACAGGACCTCCGTCCGTCCTGCTCAGCAATAACCCAGCCAAGGTTAACAAACTACCCGGGGGTGCTGGAGCGGGTTCCGGCGGTGGTGATGCTGGACGGGGTGTGGCTGAAGGTGCTGGAGCCGACCGGGGAGGAGTATACGGACAAGAAGGGGCGGATTCGAGCCCGGCTGAAGGTGAGGAGGTTTCCCCTGCTGGTAGCTTACGGGGCGGACCCGGTTACTGGGAAGCGGTGGGTCCTAGACTGAGAGAAGGGCAAGGAAGAGGACCTGGAGAGTTGGCGCGCCCTCTTGATGCGGCTTCAGGAGCGGGGATTGTCCGCGGGACGAGGGCTGAGGCTGTTCGTTCATGACGGCTCTGCTGGGCTGGGTAAAGCCCTTGAGCTGATGCACTTCGGGGAAGGGGTGGAGCATCAGCGTTGCGTCTTCCACAAGCTTCAGAACGTGAAGCGGGATGTGGTGGGCGAGGAGGGGATGAAGCAGAAGGAACGCCAGGCTCGGCGTGCCGAGGTCTTGTCGGATGCGGCCAAGGTGTATCGCGGCAAGGACGAAAGGGATATCCGGCAACGATTCGCAGCATTTCGAGCCAAGTGGGCCGAGAGGGAACCCAAGGCCGTAGAGACGCTGGTGCGGGACTTCGAGAGCACCTTGGTGTACCTGAAGGTGGCCGAGAAGGCCAGGCGGCGAGGGGAAGAGTGGAGAGTGGGGTGCCTGCGGACGACCAGCCCCCTGGAGCGGGTGCTGCGCCACTTTCGCCACAAAGGCCGACAGGTGGTGATCTTTCATTCAGACAAGGGGGTGGACGCGGCAATCCAGCTGGTCATCGCCCACCGCCACTTGGCCGACAACTCCACCCAGTTCTGGGGCACCCTGCTGGAGGAGGCTCTCTTTGCTGCCTGATCTATCCCAGCGACTTTTCCGCAATCCGGCGCACACTACCTCCTCGCCGGAGGCATCGAGCGAAGGCACGGGTCCTGCGTAGCTACTTGTAGCTCCGCATGCTATACTTGCTCCGGAAAGCAAGGATGGAGGGCCCGAGAGATGGCGAAGACCGCCGAAAAGGCACGCTCGACCGAAGGGGAGCGCATCAAGCGAAGGCTGAAGAGGTCCGGGGGCTCCGAGGCAGTGGTCCTGCCCAAGTCCTGGCTCCAGCGCCTTGGTGTCGAGGATGAGGTGGAGCTGGTGGAGGGTGAGGAAGGGATCCTCGTGCTGCCTGTGAAGCGGGAGCAGACCATCGAGGACGAACCGGAGTTCGCCCTGTTCCTGGATTTCATGATGAAGAAGGCTCTCTTGCACCCTGAGGAGTTGGTCAATGTTGCGGAGATGACTGCCGGTGATGAAGAGCTGGTCCGCAACGTCCGCACCGAGTAGCTCATGTCGTTTGCGTTCGACCCCGAGAGGCCCCGTGCTATCAATGGCTGGCTCGTGCTCGCCCTTCCTGAGGTTGAACGACGCTACGTCGAACTTCGGCGTCGAGTGCTGGAACTGAGGCAGAGGCTCGCCGAAGAGGACTATCTGCGGCACCCGACCGTGAGACTCTTTGCTTCCGTGCTGCGCCTTCTTACCAATACCATCCCGGAAGCTCCCGATGCCCCGGAGTTCAAGCTGGAAGGCAGCCTGGGCAAGTTCCGACGAGCCAAGAAACACGGCCTTCCTCCCCGGTATCGGCTGTTCTGGGTGTTCTCGAGCAGGCTCCGGGTCATCATCTTCCTGTATCTGAATGACGAGACGACCCTTCGGAAAGAGGGTGCTAAGACCGATCCGTACAGGGTCTTTCAGCGAATGATCGATCGGGGGGAGATCGGGGCGGACTTCGAGGCGAACCTCGAACTGTGGCGCCGGACCCATCCCTCGACCCAGCAACAATAGGCGATCTCCGCTGTTCGCCACGGGGTAGATCCACCACCGCGGAGCGCACGGGAGGTTCCACGTGCTGAAGATCCCCTACGTCATCGACAACGAGACCAGCCGGATGGCGGACGTGCTCAACGCCATTCTGGCCGAGCACCAGGGTAGGTCGCTGGACGTGGCCTCCGCCTACTTCAATCTCCAGGGGTTCCGGCTGCTCCAACCCGGCCTCCTCGGCCTCGGCAGCTTCCGGCTGCTGCTGGGGGACGAGCCCGCGGAGGCCGCCGACGTGGGCATGCGGGTCCGGGCCGCCGCTGCCCTCCGGACAGAGATGAACTCCGCGCCCTATTCTGAAGAGTTGCTCCGGACCGTGGAGGATCTCATCGCCTTCTTGCGTCGGCCGAACGTGGCGGTTCGGGCCTACCAGAATGGCTTCCTGCACGCCAAAGCCTACCTCTTCTACGGCGATCGCCCCGACATGGGGTGGGACCGGTTCCAACCCGTCGCCGCCATCGTCGGCTCCAGCAACCTGACGGGGGCCGGGCTCACCAGCAACCGCGAGCTCAACCTGGCCCATAAGGTGGAGATGGCTGACGATGAGTTGGAGGACGAAGGAACGGCCTCGCACTGGCCCGGGCGTCCGGCACCTCAACAGAGCTTTGCCGACCGAGATGAAAGGCTGCGCTGGAAATCGAGCGTTGGAGCTCGCGCCATCGCCGACCTGGACGCCTGGTTCCAACGGCAGTGGGAGGCAAGCCGGGACTTCAAAGAGGAGATGATCGGGCTGCTCGATAGCTCCAAGTTCGGCACCAGGGAGTACATGCCCTACCAGGTCTACATGAAGGCCCTCTTCGAATACTTCAGGGACGACCTCGGACAGGAAGGGATGGCGGCCTCCACTCGGTCTGCCGTGGATCTGGCGGAGTTCCAGGAGGACGCCGTCAAGAAGGCTCGGAAGATCCTGGCTCGCTACGATGGGGTCCTCATCGGGGACTCGGTAGGTCTCGGAAAGACCTGGATCGGCAAGAAGCTGCTGGAGGATCGCGCCTACCACCTGCGACAGAAGGCGGTGGTCATCTGCCCGGCAAGCCTACGAAAGATGTGGACCGACGAGCTTCGCGAGGCCACCATTCCCGCATCCATCCTCTCCCAGGAGGAGCTGGGCCAGGCTGATTTCGACTTAACCCCCTGCGCCGATGCCGACGTGCTGCTGATCGACGAGTCCCACAACTTCCGCAACAGGTCGGCGCAGCGGTACGAGAACCTCGAGAGACTGGTCAGCCTGAATGGGGGCCGGGGGCGGGACGGGCAGTGGAAGAAGCTCATCCTGCTCACAGCCACACCTATCAACAACGACATCTTCGATCTGTACAACCAGATTAGCCTGTTTACGCGCGGGGATCGCAGCTACTTCGCTGCCGCAGGCATAGGGGACCTCCAGCGGTATTTCATCAACGCTCGCCGCGATTCCCGAAATGGGGGGAGCGGCGTTGCTCTCTTCAATCTGCTGGAGGAGGTGGTGATCCGGCGCACCAGGCCCTTCATTCGCGCCGCCTATCCCAATGCCACCATCAGGGGACAGGCGGTCCGGTGGCCGGAGCGGAAGCTGAAGACCGTCAACTACGACCTGGAGATGACCTACGGCGGCATCTACGATCGGGTGGTGGACGCGGTGGAGGATCTCCGACTCGCCCCCTATCGACTGGAGAGCTTCAAGAAGCGGGGTGTCCAACGCAACGAGTTCGAGGAGGGCCGTGAGGAAGCGCTGGCCGGCATCTTCAAGAGCCGTTATCTGAAGAGGTTCGAGTCCAGCATCGATGCCTTCCGCATCAGCATCCGCCGCGCCCTGGAGTTCCTCAAGACCTTTGAGAGCTACGTCCTGGACGGCAAGGTTCTGGACAGCGCCTCCTTCCACAGGGCCCTCAGGTACCTGGAGCGAGAGGACGCGGAGGATGACGCCACCCCCACCTCCCTGGCCGCCGAGCTGGATGCCCACGAGGAGGCGCAGGCCTTCCTCTCCACCCTACCCACGCTGGACGCCGGCCTGTACGATCTGCGGCGCCTCCACGAGGCGCTCCAGCGCGACATCGACGCCCTCACCACCGTCTGGCACGAGATCAGGGGGCTCACGCCGGAGCATGACGCGAAGCTGCTGCGACTCAAAGAGCTGCTCGGCACCGACTTGCGTGGCCGGAAGGTGCTGCTGTTCACCTACTACAAGGACACGGCCCGCTATCTGTATCGGGAACTTGGGGGACCAAAGGGTGACGACTGGCGGGCCGGCAGCGGGAACCCGAACGTGCGCCGCATGGATAGCGGTGCCCCGACCAGGGAACGAAGCCGGCTGATCGAGGCCTTCGCCCCCAACGCCAACGGCCGCCCCGAATTGGCCGGCAGCCCGGAGGAGGTGGACGTCTTGGTCTCAACCGACGTCCTCTCCGAGGGGCAAAACCTTCAGGACTGCGGGGTCGTGGTCAACTTCGACCTTCACTGGAACCCCACCCGCATGGTCCAGCGGGCGGGTCGCGTGGATCGCCTCTTGAGCCCCCACGATACCGTTTGGATCTACAACATGTTCCCCGATGCCGGGTTGGAGAAGCTGCTGGGGCTGGTTGAGAGCCTGAACCGGAAGATCACCGACATCGACCGCACCGGGTTCCTGGATGCCAGCGTGTTGGGTGAGACGGTCCACCCCCAGACCTTCAACACTCTCCGGCGCATCCGCGAGGAGGACGGGACCGTCGTGGAGGAGCAGGAGCAGTTCGCCGAATTGGCCAGCAGCGAGTTCCTCCTTCAGCAGCTTCGCTCACTACTGGATGCAGGTGGGCGGGAGGCCCTTCAGCAGTTGCCCGATGGCATCCATTCCGGCCTGGTCCGAGAGGGGGCCAAGGGGATCTTTTTCTACTTCACTGCTCCCGCGGACCGGGGTGAGGGGCGCCGCCACTTCTGGCACTACTACGACCTGCGGGATGGGCGCATCCTGGAGAACCGCTTCCTGATCGCCAACCTGATCGCCTGCTCGCAAGATACGCCCAGGGTGGTGGGGGACGTCGACGTCTTCCAGATTCAGGAGAAGGTGGTCGCCCACATACTGTCGAGAACTCTGGAGCAGCAGGCTATCGAGGAAGCTCCGAAGACCCTCGACCCGGCACAACAGGCCGTTGCCACCCTTCTCCGCGGCTATATGAACCATCCCGACGTGGACAGGCAGGAGGTCCGACTGCTGATCAAGGGCATCTCCATGCCGATGCGCAACGTGCACCTGAAGGCTTTGAGGGCGGCGTTTCAGGAGTTCAACCGGACCAACGATCTGCCCCAGATGATCGCCGCGCTGCGATCCATGCCAATGGTGGACGTGTCCTCCACCACCGGCCGCCCCGCTAGCCGCGTCCTGGCGAGGGAGGACTTGCATCTGGTCTGCTTCGACTTCGTGTGGTCGTGAGTGCCACCAACCGCCAACCTGGCTCGGCAGGAGCCTCGCCCTCCCGCTCGACCGCCCGGGCGGCGGGGCGCAACGCGCCGCCCCACCTGTCCGGGGATCAGGAGAGGTCGAAGAAGTCGGCCACCAGTTGGGCGAAGACCCGAACCCCTGCGGCCATGGCCTCCTCGGGGAACACCATCCTGGAGCTGTGAAGTGGCGCGGGGCTGTCCCCGACACCGGCACCCAGCCAGAAGATGGCCGCCGGCATCCGCTCGGCGTAGCGGCTGAAGTCCTCAGCCGTCATCGTCGGGTCCTCCATCATCACCAGGCCCTCGGTGCCCAGGGCTTTCGCGGTCGCGCGGGCGACTCGCTCCACGCAGAGGGGATGGTTGCGGGTGACGGGCTGCGCGGGTTGGACTGCGACCTCCGCGGCGCCCCCGAAGCCGGCGGCCACCGACTGGACCGTCTGCCGGATCAGCTCCAGGGCCCGCTCCCTGGTCTCCCCGTCCACGCACCTCAGGGTCCCCCGCAGCTCCACCTCCGAGGCGATCACACTGTGCCGGGTCCCCCCCTTGATGATCCCGAAGGAGAGCACCACCGGGCGCACCGGGTTCAGCCTCCGGCTCACCAGGTACTGGAGGGCGTCGATCACCTGGGCCGACAGCGCTATGGCGTCCACCGCCTCGTGGGGGGTCGCCGCGTGCCCGCCTTTGCCCAGCAGCCGGAGGGTGATGCCGTCCGAGGAGGCCATCATCGTCCCGGCCTTCACCCCCACCCTTCCCAGGGGGAGCGAGGGCTGGAGGTGCAGGGCGTAAAGCTCCTCCATCCTCGGGCTCCGATCCAGGAAGCCGCGCTCCACCATCAGCCGCCCGCCGGAGGGGTTCGATTCCTCCGCGGGCTGGAAGACCATCCGCACCCTGCCGGGCAGCCGATCCTCCACCCCCTTCAGGATCAGGGCCGTCCCCAGCAAGATGGCCGTGTGCCCGTCGTGCCCGCAGGCGTGCATCTTCCCCGGAGACCGGCTGCTGAAGGGGAGGTCGCTCTCCTCCTGGACGTTGATGGCGTCGATGTCGGCCCGGAGACCGATCACCCGCTCGCCGCTGCCGATCTCGGCGACCAGCCCCGTCTCCAGGGGGCCGGGGCTATAGGAGATGCCGGCCCGATCGAGGGTCCGGGCGAGGAAGCGGGTGGTCTCCACCTCCTCGAAGCTCAGCTCCGGGTGGGCGTGGAGGCGGCGCCGCGCGGCCAGGATCCTCCCCCACTGGGCAGCAAGTCTGCGCTCGATCAGATCGGACCAGGGCTGGCGCTCCATCTAACCTCCCGAGGCCACGTAGACTACTTCGCCGCCGACGACGGTGAAGGCCAGAGATAGGCTCCCCGCGGCGGGATCGCCGGAGAGGAGCAGCAGGTCGGCCGGGCTGCCCGGCGACAGGTCGTGCTCTTCGGTGGGGATTCCGAGGAGACGGCGGGGGTTGTGGGTGGCCATCCGCACCGCGTCCTCCAGGCTCACACCCGCGAAGGCGACGACGTTCCCGAGCCCCTCGACCAGGTGGAGGGCCGAGCCGGCCAGGTAGGGGGTCCCGGCCAGCTGGACCCTGCCCGCAGGGGTCAGCACCACTCGTTGGTCCATGAAGAGGTACTCGCCCGGCGGCGTCCCGGCCGCGAACATCGCGTCGCTGACGAGGATGATCCGATCCACCCCCTTGGCCCGCAGGATGGTCTTTACGACCGCCGGCGGCAGGTGGTGGCCGTCCGGGATGATGCTGGCCCACAGCTCGTCACAGGCCAGCTGGTCCCAGAGGTAGTTGGGATGCCTGGGCAGTTGGGCGTGGCTGCCGTTGCCCAGATGGGTCGATAGCCTGGCACCGGCGGCGACGGCGGCGGAGACCTGCTCCCCGTCGGCGGACAGATGGCCAAGTCCGATCACCACGCCCTCGGCCGTCAGTCTCTCGATGAAGGGGATCGCGCCCGGCAGCTCCGGCGCCAGGGTGACGATCCGGATCCTCCCGCCGGCGGCCTCCTGCATGGCCTGGAACTCCCGGTAGTCCGGGGGGCGAACCGCCGACACAGGGTGGGCGCCCCGTGGCCCGTCCTCCGGGGAGATGTAGGGACCCTCCAGGTGAATCCCGAGGACTGCCCGCCGGGTTGCAGGATCCCTCTGGCATGCCGCGGCCACGGTCCGGAGGGAGTGGATCATCCACTCAGGGGAGCCCGTCGTGATGGTGGGGCAGTAGTAGGCCACCCCGGCTTTCCAGAGGGCCCGGGTCACATCCCGAACGTGCTCTACTGTGACCTCCGGAACGTTGAAATCCCGTCCGGCGAAGCCGTTCACCTGGATGTCCACCAGGGCAGGGACCAACCAGAAGGATCGAGCAGATTCGGCACCAGCTCCCATCAGCTCGACGACCCTGGAGATGCGGTCGCCCTCCATCTGCACCTCGATCGGGTCCCCGGTGACGTAGTGTCCCCCGCACAGATCGTGAGTCATCGCTCGAACCTTCCCGGTCTCGAGACTGAATGGAAGGACGCCGGTATCGCGCTCTCCGTCAGCTGCATCTTCAGCTCGCGAGTAAGGAGGAGGATTCCCGGTCGAGGTACAGCCAGGCGTGAGACCGGCGCTGCAGTATCGACGCCGGGCAGTCGGGCGTAACGGGACCCTCTAAGGCGGCTTTCACCGCCACGGCCTTGCGCCTCTCGGGAACGACCACCAGCAGCCGACGGGCCGACAGGAGTCCGGGAACCGTCAGGGACAGTGCATCTTCCGGCACCTCTTTCAGCTTCGCGAAGTGCCCCTCGCCCACCTGCTGCATCCGGCAAGCGTCGTCCAGCCTGACCACGTGAATCGTTTCGGTCGTTCCGAAGTCCGCCGGGGGATCGTTGAAGGCCAGGTGGCCGTTTTCTCCAATGCCCATCACGCAGGCGTCGGGTGGATACTCTTTGAGGAGTCCTGTGTACCTCCGTAGCTCCCCGGCAACGTCCTGGGTGTCCCCACGGATGCCAAAGAACGTACGAGGCCGGACCACGTCGGTCAGTTTCTCCCGGATGTACCTCTGAAAGCTCGCCGGGTGCCGGTCCGACATCCCCAGATACTCGTCCATGTGGAAGACCAGCACCTTGTCCCACTCCACGTCCTCCCGTCGTCGCAGCGCCGCCATGAACTCCAACTGCGAGTTGCCGGTGGCCACGACGATCGAAGCGAAGCCGCGGCGAGCAATGCTCTCCTTGAGGGTCGCCGCCAGATCCTCGGCGGCCTTCGCCCCAAGGGCAGCAGGCGTGTCAAAGAGCTGAACGGTCAGCTCCCCGTACCTCCGGACTTGCTGCGGGTCGCCCAATTGCACACACTCCTTTATCCGATGGAGCTTCACGCTCACTCGGTCTCTAGCCGCAATACGGTTCACTTAAGGTCCCGGACAGCCTCCCGGTAGGCAAAGGGCGGCTCGGGCTTCATCACCAGCAACGGCACAGTGGTGCGGTGGAAGACCGCAACCGCCTCCCGGAAGGGAACGGACGG
>JAJZQR010000088.1 GCA_021806765.1 Chloroflexota bacterium
GGGGGCTACCGGGGTCTCGACGTTCTTCTACTACCACCCTAACCGGGCGGTTGGCGATTGTAGCACAGGGAATCAACCCTTACAAAGGGTATTCTGAAATTGCACCATAAGGGAGCGTCTTGGCGACGGCCAGGCAGCCGTCCCCAAGTTGCTGACACATCCCTTCACCCTTATCAAGCCCGCTTCCCCTTATGGTGCAATCTCAGAAGGGTATTCGGGATTCCTTCCGAAGGTAATGCTTGTGGTGTGCACGGGCATGCTCTATCATCGCCGGGCGAGAAGCCCAGCCGGGGGTAGCCCGCGCAGTGTCTCACTCTACGGGGAAAGGTGGACTCTAGCAGTTGAAGGCAAAGATGACCTCTCGCGAACGAGTAATGGCGGCGCTCAATCACCAGGAACCCGACCGGGTCCCGATAGATCTGGGCCAGGTTGGGGGCGACGGCATCACCGCCGTTGCGTATCGCAACCTGATCCGTTACCTGGGTTTGCCTGAGCGTCCTATCCAGATAAAGCACAAGTTCGCTCAGGAGGCGCTGGTCGACGAGGACGTTCTTCAGCGCTTCAGGGTGGATCTCCGCTTCGTGGAGCCCGGGGCACCGGACGGCTGGACGGACCTCGCTTTGAGCGAGAACAGCTACCAGGATGAGTGGGGGGTGGTGCGGACCATGCCCCCCGGCGGCTACTACTACGACCTGACTCGCTCGCCTTTCGCCGAGGACGCAACCCTCTCCGCCATCGATAGCTACCACTGGCCCGACCCCGACGATCCGGGGCGGTACCGAGGGCTTCGGGAGAAGGCACGCTACTTCCATGAGGAGACGGACTACGCCGTTGTGGCGAACCTGAACTGCTCCTTCTTCCTTCGCTGCTTCGAACTGCGGGGTTGGGAGAATTTCTACATGGACATGGTGGCCAACGTGGAGTTCGCCGAGGCGCTGATGGACCGCTTCCTGGACATTCGGCTGCGGATAGCGGAGCGGGCGCTGGAGGAGATAGGTGAGTACATCGACATCGTGATGGCTACCAGCGACGACCTGGGGGCTATCGATCGTCCTCTGATCTCCCCTACCCTCTATCGATCCCTCGTCAAGCCGCGCCAGAAGCGCACCTTCGACTTCTTCAGGGCCCACACCGATGCCAAACTGTTCTATCACAACGATGGTGCCATCTATTCCCTGATCCCCGACTTCATCGAGCTGGGGGTGGATGCCCTCAACCCCATCCAGGTGAATGCCGCGGGGATGGGCGATACCAAGAAGCTGAAGGCGGAGTTCGGTGATAAGCTGACCTTCTGGGGGGCCATCGACACCCACCGCGTGCTGCCCGATGGAACGCCTGAGGATGTGCGGGAAGAGGTGAGAAACAGAATCCGGGACCTGGGACAGGGCGGAGGCTACGTGATCTGTTCGGTGCACCACATCCAGCCGGAGGTGCCCCCGGCCAACGTGGTCGCCATGTTCGACGCGGCCTACGAGCTGGGAGGGTACCCGCTAAGTGGTCCATCCGGCAAGTTGGCTCCACAAATGTAGCCGCACCCTTTATGGGTGCGCGTGACCGAGTTCGGCGAATGGACGCATCACCACGAGATACGCGCAGGCGTAAAGCCTGCGGCTACAATGTGCCCTGGACTTGGCGGATGCACCACTAAGGAATAAGGGTGTTGATTCCCGTGTTCTGTCTATGCTCGACGGGTACTTCTTGGACATGTACCTGAGTCTTCGAGAACTCAGACGTGTGTGTCGCGATGGGGCGAGGCTGGCTCTTGTGGTTGGCAACGCACAGTATTGCGGGGAAAGCATTCTGGTGGACGAGATGGTCGCGGAGGTAGGGGAGAAGGCGGGACTGGCCTGCGAAAAGTTGATGGCAGTGCGGTACCGGGGCAACAGTGCTCAACAGATGGGAAAGTTCGGACGCAACCCGTCTCGCGAGAGCGTTGTTGTGTTCCGAAAGACAGCTGACCTGTGGTCTTAGGTGACTACCTGGTGGCTGACTTCTTCCTCATTGAGCAGGAGGAGCGCATGGACGAACTGATTTTCGTGGTCGAAGAGGCCCCCGAAGGTGGGTTTACTGCCCGCGCCCTGGGAGCCTCCATCTTCACTGAGGCTGAGGACCTGGCCGATCTGCACGAGAAGGTGCGGGATGCGGTGCGATGCCACTTCGAGGAGGCCGAGAGGCCGAAGATCATCCGGCTTCATTTCGTGCGCGAGGAATTGATCGCCGTATGAGGCTCCCCCGGGATCTCACGGGAAAGGACCTTGCTCGGGCGCTCCGTGTCTTCGGGTATCGCGTCACTCGTCAGACCGGCAGCCATATGAGGCTCACCACAGTGGAGTCTGGTGAGCACCACGTCACGGTTCCTCAACACAACCCTCTGCGAGTTGGGACTCTGGCGGGGATCTTGGACGATGTCGCCGAGCACCTGGGGATGACTCGTGAGGAGTTGATCGATCACCTGTTTGGCGAGACTTCCTGAAGGCGCCCCGTTGCCAGGATGGCACATCTGGCGCACAATAGCGCGACACATACTCTTCACAGTGAGGTTGGCTTATGAAGTGGGAAGAGCTTCTGGCAATGGAGCGGGCGGTGGAGGAGGTCAACGACTGGCACCACCGCCCGAGCAACGTGTATAAGGGCGATGACCTGGCCCTGGTCTCGAAGGTCTCCGCCTCCAACCGCGAGCTGAAGGCGGCGGTGAGGGAGGCGGTGGACGCCATCGGTGGCGTGAGGAAGGCCCTCAAGTCGGGGGACCGGGTGCTGCTGAAGGCCAACTACAACAGTCCCGACCCCCTGCCCGCGGCCACCGACATCCACTTCCTCGCAGCGGTGGTGGAACTGCTGCGAGAGGAGGGGATCACCGACCTGACCCTGGGGGAGCGATCGGGCTGGCCCTCCCTGCCCACAGCATCGGTGCTGGAGAAGATGGGGGTCTTAACCCTCGGTCGGGAGATGGGGCTACCGGTCATCGACTTCGACCCGGGACCCTGGATGGACGTCCGCCTGGGCGAGCGGGCCACGCAGTGGGAGAAGGTCGCCTTCCCCAGCGCGCTGAAGCAGTTCGATAAGATCGTCTATCTGCCCTGCATGAAGCACCACTTCCTCGCCACCTTCACCATGAGCCTGAAGCTGGCAGTCGGGCTGACCCACCCCAGGGAGATGGTCTACATGCACGCCGACTTCCGGGGCGGGAAGCCGGAAGAGCCGATGTACCTGAAGATGATCGAGCTGAACCTGGCGGTGCAGCCGGACCTGATCATCATGGACGGCCGGAAGGCATTCGTGACGGATGGACCCATCAAGGGCGAGATGGTCGAGCCGGGGGTAATCATGGCCTCGGGTGATCAGATAGCGCTGGACGTCGAGGGGCTGAAGGTGCTGAAGTCCTACCCCCGGGAGAACATGCTGAAGGCGCCGGTCTGGGAGATGCCGATCATCCGGCGAGCCGTCGAGTTGGGGCTTGGCGTCAGTGGCGAAGAGGACTATCGGGTGGTGACGGTCCAGTAGCGGCAACCTCGCTGACGACGTGAGGGGCGCGAAACTTCGCGCCCCTCTGTTCTCGTCGTCTCAACAGCCCTCACCCTGACCCTCTCCCAGAGGGAGAGGGAAGAGAGGGTTTACGCCTTGGCTGCCGTGGTTTGGCGCACGATCTCGACGAAGGAGTCGGCCTTCAGGCTGGCGCCGCCCACCAGGCCACCGTCGATCTCGGGCTGCGACATGAATTCCTTGATGTTGTCCGGGGTCACGCTGCCGCCGTACTGGATCCTGAGAGCGGCGGCGGCCTCGTCGCCGAACATGGAGCGGACGATGCCTCGGATCATCCCGATCACCTGGTTGGCGCCGGCCCCCGTGGCCGGCTTACCGGTGCCGATGGCCCACACGGGCTCGTAAGCTACCACCAGGTCACCGAGACTCTGCAATCCGGACAGGCCGGCCTTCACCTGGCGGGTCACCACCTCCTCGGTCTTCCCGGCCTCGTACTCCTCCAGCCTCTCGCCCACGCACATGATCGGCTTGAGACTGTGGTCCAGGGCGGCCTTCACCTTCTTCGCCACGAGGTCGTCGGTATCGCCGAAGTGCTGCCGCCGCTCGCTGTGGCCCAGAATGACGTAATCCACCAGACCGCGGAGCATCAGGGGGCTCACCTCGCCGGTGTAGGCGCCTTTCTCAAGGAAGTACATGTCCTGGGCGCCCACCAGGATGTCGCTGCCCTGCAGGCGGTCCCGCACCGCCGGCAGGGAGATGAAGGGCGGGCAGACCACCTTTTCCACTCCCTGGATCCCCTCCAGTTGGGGTCGCATGGCGTCTACCAGCAACACCGCCTCGGCCAGGGTGGTATTCATCTTCCAGTTGCCGGCGATTATGGGAATTCGTGCCAAGGTTCTACCTCCACACCCTCACCCCGACCCTCTCCCAAAAGGGAGAGGGGGGGAAATCCAGGACTGAGGACTGGGGACTGAGTCAAGCGAAGTTGTCTTGCCCTCAGTCCTCAGTCCCCAGTCCTCGTTGCTTTCGTTCGATCAGGCTCTGTCCCGTCATGACCTTCGGCTTGGGGATGCCCAGCAGTTCCAGGATGGTCGGGGCCATGTCGCTGAGCGCCCCGCCCTCTCTCAGCTTCATTCCCTCGGTCTGCTTCCCCACCAGAAGGAAAGGCACCAGATTGGTGGTGTGGGCCGTGAGGGGTCCGCCCGACTCGGGGTCGATCATCTCCTCGGCGTTGCCGTGGTCTGCTGTCACCAGCGCCACTCCGCCCTTATCCAGCACCGAGTCCACGACCTTCCCCACGCACTGATCCACCGTTTCGACAGCCTTGATGGCCGCAGGGATTATTCCGGTGTGGCCCACCATGTCGCCGTTCGCGAAGTTGACGACGATCACAGGGTGATCGCCCTGCTTCAGGACGTTCAGTATCACGTCGCACACCTGAGGCGCGCTCATCTCCGGCTGCAGGTCGTAGGTGGCCACCTTAGGCGACGGGACCAGGAACCGGTCCTCCAGGGGGAAGGGGTCCTCCCTGCCGCCGTTGAAGAAGAAGGTGACGTGGGCGTACTTCTCCGTCTCGGCGGTGTGGAACTGCCGTATGCCGTTCTCGCTGAGTACCTGGGCCAGTCCCTCGTCGACGTTCTCCGCCGGGTAGGCGACGGTGACCGGCAGCCCCTCCTCGTACTCGGTCATGGTGACCACCAGCAGGTCCTGCAGCTTGGGACCACGATTGAAGAAGGGCATGTCGTCCAGCACCAGGGCCCGCGTCATCTCCCGGGTACGGTCCGTGCGGAAGTTGTAGAAGATCAGGGCGTCGTGGTCTGAGATGAGGGATTCCTGTCCCTTCTCCGGAGACTCCCGTACCACCGCCGGGAGTATGAACTCGTCGGTGACTCCCCTGCTGTAGGAGGTCTTGATGATCTCCTCGGCGGAGGGGCCGCTATCGCCCTCTCCGTACACCATGGCTCGATACGCCTTCTCGACGCGGTCCCACCGGCGGTCTCTGTCCATGGCGTAGTAGCGACCCTCCACGGTGGCGATCCTACCGGTGTCCAGGGCGTGGATCCGGTCCTCCAACTCCTGGACGTAGCCCAGGCCACTGGTGGGCAGGGTGTCCCGGCCGTCGGTGATGGCGTGCACCTCTACCCTGGGTAGGTGGTGTTGGGCCGCCAGGCTGAGCAGGGCATACAGGTGATCCACGTGGCTGTGCACGCCGCCCGGCCCCAGGAGCCCCAACAGGTGGAGCTTGGATCCCCTCTCCTGGACGTGCTGAATGGCCTTCAGGAAGGCGGGATTCTGGAAGAAGGAGCCGTCCTGGACGGCCAGGGAGATGCGCACCAGGTCCTGATACACCACGCGCCCGGCGCCCATGTTCAGGTGGCCCACTTCGGAGTTCCCCATCTGCCCTGCGGGCAGCCCCACTCGAGTGCCGGAGGCCTCCAGCTTGGTGTGAGGGTACTTCTTCCAGAGGGAATCTATCACGGGGGTGTTGGCCAGGGCCACGGCGTTCCCCGGGCCCTCGGGCGCGCAACCCCAGCCGTCCATAACGATCAAGACCAGGGGTTGTATCTTTGGTGTCATACTTGCTTTCTCAATGCCCGCTAAGCCTTGTCTTCTAGCGCCGCGACTCCGGGCAGGGTCCTGCCTTCGATCAACTCCAGGGATGCCCCACCACCCGTGGAGATGTGAGTCATCCGGTCCGCGTAACCCATCTGCTCCACTGCCGCGACGGAATCTCCGCCGCCCACCACCGTGATGGCCTTCGACCTGGCGAGGATGTCGGCGATGGCCTTGGTTCCCTCGGCGAACCGGGGCATCTCGAACACTCCCATGGGGCCGTTCCAGAAGATGGTGCGGGCTGGGGCCAGCAGGGATCGGAACTCCTCGACCGTCTTGGGACCGATATCCATGATTACCCATCCCGCGGGCACCTGATCCACCGGGACGACCCTGCTGGGGGCGTCGGCCTCGAATCGCTCGGCCACAACCACGTCCACCGGGAGACCAAGCTTAACGTTCTTGTCCTGGGCCTCCCGCATCAAGTCCCACGCTACCTGTAACTTGTCCTCCTCCAGGAGCGACTTGCCCACCTCAAGACCCTTGGCCTTGAGGAAGGTGTTGGCCATCCCGCCACCGATGATCAGCAGATCCACCTTGGTGAGCAGGTTCTGGAGGACCTTGATCTTGGTGGAGACCTTGGCCCCGCCGATGACGGCCGCTAGCGGCCTCTGGGGGTTCTCCAGGATCCCGCCCAGGGCTTCCAACTCCTTCTGCATCAGGAAGCCTGCCACGGCCGGCAGGTAATGAGCCACTCCCTCGGTAGAGGCATGTGCCCGATGGGCGGTGCCGAAGGCATCATTGACATAAATCTCGCCCAGGGCCGCCAGCTGTTTGGCGAACTCTGGATCGTTGGCCTCCTCCTCCGGATGGAAGCGGAGGTTCTCCAGCAGCAGCACTTCGCCCGGTTGGAGGTCCCGGACCATCTTCTCCACCTCGGGGCCTACGCAGTCGGGGGCTGTCTTGACCGGTTGGCCCAGGAGCCTTTCGAGTTCCCGGGCCACCGGAGCCATCCGCAGGGACTCCACCACCTTGCCATCGGGTCGCCCCAGGTGGGACATCAGAACCACCTTGGCGTTGTGCTCCAGCAGGTAGCGGATGGTGGGTAGGGCCGCCTCGATGCGGGTGGCGTCGGTAACGTGCCCCTGTTTGTCCAAGGGCACGTTGAAGTCCACTCGGACCAGTACCGTCTTGCCCGCCACGTCCACGTCGCGAACGGTTCTCTTATCCATGGTGTTACTTCCCGGCGATGTAGGCTGCCAGGTCGGCCACCCGGCAGGAGTAGCCCCACTCGTTGTCGTACCAGGACATCACCTTGACCATATTGCTGGCCATGACCATGGTAGACAGGGCGTCCACGATGGATGATGCCGGGTTGCCCCGGAAGTCGGAGGAGACCAGAGGCTCGTCAGTTACCTCCAGGATCCCTTTCATCCGTCCCTGGGCGGCGGCCTTGAAGGCGTTGTTTATCTCATCCACGGTGGTTTCCTTGTTGACGTCCACCACCAGGTCGATGATGCTCACTGTGGCGGTAGGGACCCGGATGGAGATGCCGTGGAACTTCCCCTTCAACTCCGGAATCACCAGGGCCGCGGCCTTGGCCGCCCCCGTGGATGTGGGGATCATGTTTATGGCTGCCGCGCGGGCCCGCCGCAGGTCCTTGTGCTGCTGGTCCAGGATCCTCTGGTCGTTGGTGTAGGAGTGGATGGTGGTCATCAGGCCCCGTGCGATCCCGAAGCTGTCGTTCAGCACCTTGGCGACAGGAGCCAGGCAGTTGGTGGTGCAGGAGGCGTTGGAGATGATGAAGTGTTTGGAGGGATCGTACACCTCCTCGTTGACCCCCAGCACGATGGTGACATCCTCGTTCTTGGCCGGAGCCGTGATGATCACCCTCTTGGCACCGCCGTCCAGGTGCGCCCGAGCCTTGGTGGCGTCGGTGAAGACGCCGGTGGACTCGATCACGATGTCGATCCCCATTTCCCCCCACGGGATCTTGGCGGGATCCTTCTCCGCTACCACCCGCACTCGATGGCCGTTCACCACCAGGGCGTTCTCCTCGGCTTTTACCTCCCCAGGGAAGACGCCGTAGGTGGAGTCGTACTTGAGGAGGTGGGCATTGGTTGCGGTGTCCGTCAGGTCGTTTACGGCCACCACTTCCAGTTGGTCTGGGTGTCGCTCCATGATCGCCTTCATGGATTGCCGGCCGATGCGGCCAAACCCGTTGATGCCAATCTTGACTGCCATGGATGCTCCTTTCTTCAGTACGGCCCTCGTTCCCTCTCCCGAGTGGAGAGGCGTGAACATGCCAGAGGGCATGTTCACGAGGTGAGGGCTCCTTCAACCTCTAGGATCCAAGGAATACTTAAGGGGCGACCATCCAGTCGCCCCTGCAAGTTCTGGACTAGGCGCGCTTTATGTTGTAGAAGGCCTCCATGCCGGCGTAAACGGACACGTCCCCCAGCTCCTCCTCGATCCGCAGGAGTTGGTTGTACTTGGCGACTCGCTCTCCCCTGGCTGGTGCCCCGGTCTTGATCTGGCCGGCGTTGGTGGCCACGGAGAGGTCGGCGATGGTCGTGTCCTCCGTTTCTCCCGATCGGTGGGATACCACCGCCGTGAAGCCTGCCCTGTGGGCCATCTGGATGGCCTGGAAGGTCTCGGTCAGGGTCCCGATCTGGTTCAACTTGATCAGAATGGAGTTGGCGCTGTGCTCCTGGATGCCCCTCCGCAACCGAGTGGTGTTGGTCACGAAGAGGTCGTCCCCGACGATCTGCACCCGATCCCCCAGCTCTCGGGTGAGCATCGCCCACCCCTCCCAGTCATCCTCGGCGAGGCCGTCTTCGATGGAGATGATGGGGTACTGGCGCACCCAGTCGGCGTAGAACTCCACCATTTGCTCCGAAGTGAGGGTCTTCCCCTCCCGCTTTAGCTGATACTTCCCGTTCTCGTACAACTCCGATGCCGCCGGGTCCAGGGCCAGGTAGACCTGCTCGCCTGGCTTATAGCCAGCGCTGTTGATGGCCTCCAGGATCAGTTCCACCGCCTCCTTGTTGGAGCCCAGGCTGGGGGCGAAGCCGCCTTCGTCGCCGATGTTGGTGTTCAGTCCCTTGCCCTTGAGCACTTTCTTCAACGCCTGGTAGATCTCGGCGCTCATCCGGAGGGCATTGGCAAAGCTGTGAGCCCCCACCGGCATGACCATGAACTCCTGCAGGTCGGTGGAATTGGCGGCATGTTTCCCCCCGTTCAGGATGTTCAGCATGGGGACGGGCAGTGTCCTGGCGTTGGGACCACCCAGATAGCGGTAGAGGGGGAGATCCAGGAAGTTGGACGCGGCGTGGGCGCAGGCCAGGGAGACGCCCAGCATGGAGTTGGCGCCCAGCTTGCTCTTGTTGGGTGTTCCATCCAACTCGATCATCAACTGGTCGATGTCGGCCTGGTCCAGAACCGACATGCCAGCCAGTTCCTCGGAGATGATGTCGGTGACGTTTTCCACCGCTTTCAGGACTCCAGCTCCTCCGAACTGGCTGGGGTCCTGATCGCGCAGCTCCAGGGCCTCGTAAGCGCCCGTGGAGGCTCCCGAGGGAACCGCTGCCCGACCGATGGTGCCATCTTCGAGGATGACCTCGACCTCGACCGTGGGGTTGCCGCGAGAGTCCAGGATCTGCCTGGCCAGCACATCCGTAATCGTTGACATGTCTGTTTTCCTCCTCACCCTATGCCTTGGACGGCAGGCCAAGGTCCCGCCGGAGTTCCTCGTAGTTGAGGTGAGTGTCCAGCATCCGCTCGAAGCGCTTGAGCTTCTTCTCCTCGTGGAACTGGACCTCGGTGAAGGCCTGTTCCACCAAGCCGGCCGCGGTGAGGGTGTCTTGCTGCACCAACACCACCGGGACCCCCAGCTCCTCGGCCCTGCCGAGGATCAGCGGGCTGGGATTCAGATTACCCGTAAGGATCAAACACTTGGTGGAGGTCTCCAGGGCGGCCAGCTGGATGTCAGGGCGGTCGCCGCCGGTGATAACTACCTTGTTCGGTTTGCGGCGGAAGTAGTTCAGGGCGTTCTCCACGCTCATGGCGCCCACCATGACGTTCTCCACCAGTTCGTCCATATGATCCTGGCCCGAGATTACACGGCCGCCCAGCCGGGACACCAGGTCGCTGATGGTTGCCGCCATCATCATCCTGTCCTCGGGTAAGACGGCGTAGACCTTCACCCCACGATGGTTCAGGAAGGGGATGAGGGCCTCGGTGACGAACTCCATCATGCTCTGGGGTACGGCGTTCATCACCACTCCCAGGAATCGGTCGCCGAACCACTTCTTGGCGGCCAGAATGTTGTCGCCCATCAGTTCGTTGCTGCCTCGCATCACCAGAAGGCAGCGGCCATCCACCAGTTGGGCCACGGTCTTGGGGTCCAGCCCCACCATGGTTCCAGCGGCCAGCCCACTTACCCCCTCGACCATCATCAGGTCCTTGCCTACCGAGGCTGTGTTGTAGGCGTCGGTCACCTTCTGAGTCAGGTCCCCGATCTTCTCAGTGAGGATCCAGTCGAGAGTCTCCCCGTCGATTACCACGGGAGTCAGCACTTCCATGGGCTCCGTCAGTCCCAGTGATCGCTTCATCACCGCGGCGCAGGTGCGAGCGTTCTCCACCTGCTTGAGAGCTGCCGTGACGGGTCGGATGTACCCGACGCTGAGCCCAGCCGCGGCCATCTTCCTGGCCAAGCCTAGAGCCAGCACCGTCTTCCCGGCAAAGCTCTCCATGGACATAACATACAGGGCTACCATCGTCAGTATCCTCCCTTTCGAGACTTTGGGTCTCATTTGATTCTGTTGCTGCGCCTGCCCAGGCGTTGGGGGACGAGATACGCCAAGAGAAGGGGCCAAATCAACCGTCGTCAACGACCAACGAGTCTCTCTGGCCCCTCCTGTAGGTTACCGCTTACTCGCACGGTCCGGAATCGAGGTGGTCGACTTCAGCAACCTCTGGTATGGTCTAGCTCATCGGCGCCAGGGTCAGTCGGGCGTCGAGAGCTATCGCACCCTGACCTTCGGGCATCAGAACCAGCGGGTTGATGTCCAGTTCCAGGATCTCGGGGAAGTCGGTAACCAGCTGCGAGACTCTCATCAGGCAGTCCTTGGCTGCCTCCAGATCTGCCCGCGGCTCGCCTCGAGCGCCCAGCAGCAGTTGATAGGATCGAATCTCGCTCATCATGTTGCGAGCGGATCGCTCGTTGATGGGGGCGACCCGGAAGCTTACATCCTTGAGCACCTCGACGTAGATGCCCCCCAGACCGAACATCAGCAGGGGGCCGAACTGGGGATCCCGGTTCACCCCGATGATTACTTCTCGACCCTTGGGGACCATCTCAGCGATGTTGACGCCCCAGATGTCGGCGTCGGGCATCCGGCTCCGTACCCTCGTGATCATCGTATGGAAGCTGTGCTGCACCTCTTCCACGCTCTCGAGGCCCACCATCACGCCCCCAACGTCCGATTTGTGCAGGATGTCGGGGGAGGCGATCTTCATGACCACGGGGAAGCCGACCTTGGCGGCCAGCCTGCCGGCCTCGGCCGCGGACCGGGCGAGATCACCCTTGGGGATGCGGATGCCGTAGGCCTCCAGGACGGAGCGGCCTTCTACCTCTCCCAGGGTGAGGCGGCCTTCCTTGCGGAACCTGGTGAACAGGTTGGAGACGGCGGCCTTGTTGGCCTCGAAGGTAGGGATGGTCAGTTCCGGAGAGTCGAGCCATCGTCGATAGCGAACCATGGCCGCCAGGGCTTCCATGGCGCGCTCGGGGAAGGGGTAGTTGGGGATGGCGTTGGCCGATAGGATGCTCACCCCTTCTCTCACCTCGGCGGCACCCATAAAGGAGGCGAGGACCGGCTTGTCGTATCGCCGGGCCACCTCCGCGATCGCCCTGGCCGTCTCGGTGGCGTCGGTCATCACCTGGGGCGTGAGCAACACCAGCACCGCATGGACGCGGGGGTCCTGAAGGACCAGTTCGGTGGCGGTGGCGTAGCGGTCGGCCAGCGCGTCGCCCAGGACGTCCACCGGGTTGTTGGCGCTGGCCTGGGGCGGCAGGGCCGACTGCAACTTCTCGGTGGTCTCCGGCGACAGGCTCGCGATCTTCATCCCCAGCCTTTCGGCGGCGTCGCTGGCCATGATGCCCGGGCCGCCTGCGTTGGTCACTACGGCGACCTGGTTGCCCGTGGGCACCGGCTGGTTGGCGAAGGCGAAGGCGTAGTCGAACAGTTCCTGGACCGAGGTGGCGCGGATAACGCCGCACTGGGCGAAGGCCGCCTTGTAGGCAGCGTCGGAGCCCGCCAGGGTTCCGGTGTGGGAGGAGACGGCTCGCTGCCCCGCGGCCGTCGTTCCGGACTTGATCACCAGCACCGGCTTCCTCTTTGTCACCTTCTTGGCCGTCTGGATGAAGCGCGGTCCGTCGCTGATTCCCTCCAGGTAACCCAGGATTACTCTGGTGTTCTGATCGTCCGCCCAGGCTTCCAGCAGGTCGATCTCGTCCACGTCGGCCTTGTTGCCCAGACTCACCATGCTGGAGAAGCCGAACTCCTCACCGAGGGACCAGTCGAGAATGGCCGACATCAGGGCGCCGGACTGGGACATGAAGGCCGTGCGACCCTGCTTCGGCATCACGGCGGCGAAGGTGGCGTTCAGGGGGGCGAAGGTGTCGACGACGCCCAGGACGTTGGGGCCGATGATCCTCATGCCGTAGCGGGCGCCGGTGTCCGCTACCTCCCGCTCCATCTTGCGGCCCTCGGGGCCCACTTCGCGGAAGCCGGCGCTGATGACGATAATCCCGCGGACACCCTTGCGGCCGCACTCATCGACGATCTGCGCCACGAAGCGAGCCGGGGTGGTGACCACCGCCAGGTCCACATCCTCGGGGACGTCCAGCACCGTCGGATATGCCTTTAGTCCGGCGACCTCGGGGGCCTTGGGATTGATGGGGAACACCGGGCCCCTGTAGCCTGCGGTGAGGATGTTGTTGAGGACACTGCCACCAAGTCCTTTGGGGTCCCGGGTGGCGCCGACCACGGCCACGGATTTTGGCTTAAAGAATACGTCCAGCACTTTCTCCCCTAACGGTTTGCTGAAAACGATGAAGTCTGGCCTGGAAATTGTCTCCGTCACGGCTTCCCTCTGCCTCCTTGCAGCTGTCAACTTCGTTGGACATCTATCATGGCCCGCAGCGGCCAAGAATCGAGCGACATCGCTCGAGGTTCCACTTCATCGGGTTCGAAGAGCCCCAACAACCTGGTACAGGAGCGAGCAAGAACTAGACCATAGGCCCTCCATGTGTTAGAAGAATAGCACGCCCTTCATTAGCTTCTCAACCGCTTCTCTGCCGGTCGAGGTTTCACTATCAGGGTAAGGCCCTGGGCTTCTACGATCTCTACCAACTCCCCCTCGGCTACCTTTCCTGTCTCGCTGATGGCCTTCCACAACTCGCCGTGGAGGAACACCATCCCCGCTGGATCGAGCACGGTCTTCGCCTTCCCCACCTGTCCCACCAGACCCTCGTGGCCGGTGGTGGGTGGCCGTCGCCGGGACCTGACGATGGCGCTGATGATGAAAGCGAAGAAGGCTGTCAGCCCCAGGGTCACCGCCGTGATGGCGGAGGTCGAGATGGCCAGGAAAGGTGCGTTGCGGGTGTTGATCAGCATCAACGATCCCAGTACGAAGGAGATCGTCCCGCCCGCCGTCAGGATGCCGTGGGTGGGGGCGAAGATGTCCGCCGCGAACAGGAGGAAGGCGAAGCCGATCAACAGGAGCCCTGCCATGTTTACGGGCAGCGTCCCCAGGCCAAAAAGGGCGAAGAGGAGGCAGATCCCCCCAACCACGCCCGGCAGGATGGCGCCCGGGTTGGAGAGTTCGAAGATCAACCCCATGGTGCCCAGGCTGAGCAAGATGTAGGCGATGGTGGGATCGCTGATGGCGTGGAGCAGACTCTCGAAAGGCGTCATCTCGATCCGCTGGAGGGGCAGACCTCTCGTCTTCAGGGCCACCTTTCCGGAGGCCAGCTGCACCTCGCGCCCGTCTACCTTGTCCAACAGGGAAGGCAGATCGTCGGCCACCAGATCGATCACCTTGAGGTTCAGGGCCTCTTGAGCGGTGACGTTGACGCTCTCTCGCACGGCATTCTCCGCCCAATCGGCGTTGCGTCCCCGGGACTGGGCGATCCCTCTGATGTAGGCCACGGCGTCGTTGGTTACCTTCTGCTGCATGGTGTCGGACATCTGCTGCTCCCCCCCATTGTCCCCCATGGCGACGGGGTGGGCAGAGCCGATGTTGGTGTTGGGGGCCATGGCGGCGATGTGGGCGGAGTAGGTGATGTAGACGCCGGCGGAGCCCGCGCGAGCACCCGGAGGAGAGACGTAGACGATGACCGGTACCTTGGAAGCCATGATCCGCTGGATGATGGCACGCATGGAGGTGTCCAGGCCGCCGGGGGTATCCATCTCTATCACTATGGCCGCTGCCCCGTCCTCCTCGGCCTGCCCGATGGCTCGTTCCACGTAGCCAGCCATCGCCGGGTTGATGATACCCCGCAGTGGCACGACGGCGACGTGATCGCCCTGGGCCGAGGAAGGGATGGGGGTGGCAAGGGCCATCACCAGGAGGAAAGTAGCCTGTAGAGCTATCCAGATCCTGAGTCTCGAAGGCAGCATCTCGCCACCTCCTTTCAGGGTCTATCATAGCAAGAAAGCGGTCGGCAGTCAGCTTTCAGTCATATGTCGGCTTCTACCGTACGCCGACCAGATAGATCACCTCGAAGGCCTCGTAGACGGCGGCTACGGCTAGCACGAGCACTACCAAGCGGTAGGTCGTGAGGGTGCTGCGCAGCCCCGCCAGATAGCCCGTCAGGAAGCCGCGGTCCTCCTGGCGCAGTCCATCGAAGGCCGACACCCACAGGACGTGGACCGCGAACATGGCCAGAATGTAGCCCTGGCCCTCCAGCAGCAGGGTGAGGGAGTGGGGGATCATGGCCCGGGCCAGCTCCGGGGTGGTGGGAGCCAGGGCAACCCCCCAGATCAGGGCACGATAGAGGCCAATCACCACCCCGACGAAGGGTATTAGCAGGGAAGGAACCGTTATGGTGGCAAAGGAGCCGAGCAGGGTGTTGACCAGGAAGGTCACCAGGGCCGCTTCCAGGACGTTCTTGCTCAGGTAGGCGTCTCTGGCGATGCTCAGGGGTGGGGCTGCGAACCCTTCCAGGATCGCTCGGGTCAAGGCGGCCTGCGCTTCCGGATGGGAGAAGGCGTAAAGGGTACCCAGGCCGACCAGGCCATAGAAGGCTCCATTCAGAAGGAGATAGGTCCTCTGGTGCCGTCGTATCAGCTTCAGGGCGAGCTGCATAGGTCTCCTCCTGGTTCCGGATGAATTGGAGGAGGAATGAGCCGCTCCAACTCCCGGAGGTCGCGAATCTTGACATCGTAGCGGGTGCTGAACCCGTAGTCCTTGCTCTGACCGTCCTGCTCGAGGAGGACGCTGAAGATCCCCATCTGATGAGCAGCGTCCAGTTCGCCGAATCCACCGTCGGCCACGAACATGGTCTCGGCAAGCGTTACCCCCAGCCGGCGGCAAGCCAGTTCGAAGATGGCCGGCTCGGGCTTCAGAAGACCCACCTCGTGGGAAAGCATCAGTTCGTCGAACAGCTGGTCGAGCCCCAGGTGGGTGATGGGAATAGCCGCGCCGTCGGAGACGTTACTGAGGAGCCCAAGCCGGTATCCCGCCGCTCTTAGCCGCTTCAGCGTGGGAACCGTGCCGGGATAGAGGTGAACGGACCGCTCCAGGCGGCGACGTTCGATGGCCACCAGTTCGGCAACGAGATCCGGGGTGGGCTCCACTCCCAGGGTCGAGGCTGTGGCAGCCAGGTGATCGGCCAGTTGGCCTCCCTTGCCTCGCATTCGATCGTCCACCGATCGCAGCCATACCCGGAGGAACTCTTCCAGAGGTACTCCCAATCTGCCGGCCAGTTGCTCCCGTCCCTCGTTGGACTGTTCCACATCCAACCAGATCAGGGTGTCGTACAGGTCGAACAGCAGGGCCCGAATCCTCCTGTTGCTCCCGTCTCTGGCCTCTTCGGCGGGGTGCGGACCTATCACCAGGGCTTGGCCTCCAGTAGCTGTTTCAGTGCCGATAGCACCCTCTGCATTTCGACGAGGGTGCTTACCTCTCCACCGGCAGTTCCGGCCTGCTGCTCCACTCAGCCCAGGAGCCGTCGTACAGCCGGACCCGGGGGTAGCTCAGCAGCCGCAGGACGAAGTAGCTGTGGGAAGCCCGATGTGCCGTGCGGCAGTAGACGATGACCTCCTTGTCCGGAGTGACGCCGGCCGACTGGTACAGCTCCAGAAGCTCGTGGCGGGTCTTGAGCCGCTTGTGGTCGCCGGTCTCCAGGTGGCTTGACCATTCAACGTTGACCGCGCCGGGGATGTGCCCGGTCGACCCGGTCTGCTCTGCCTGCTGTCCGGCATACTCCTGCGGGGTCCGGGCGTCGACCAGCACTACGCCGGGACCCCCGAGGGCTGCCCGGACCTGATCCAGGGTTGCGACCCTCGACGTCTGAAGCGTTGCCCTGTAGGGGACGGCCTCCACTGCTGGCGCGTTGCCCACCAGGGTTCGGTTCTCGGCCAGCCACAGGGCGGTGGTGCCGTGGAGCAGGTGGGCCCTCTCGTGCCCATAGTGCTCCAGGGTCCAGTAGAGGCGAGCCGCGTCCAGGCCTCCGACGTCGTCGTAGGCCACCACCGTGGAGTCGTTGGACACGCCGAGCCGTCCCAGCAGTTCCTCGAACTCCCGCGGGCCGATGGCCATGCCCGGGATGCCGTTTATCGTGGTCCTCAAGAGACTCATGGGCGCGTTGACGGCGTTCTTCAGGTGCCCCTTATCGTACTCTTCCTTGGCCCGGAGATCGACTATTCGCACTGTCGGGTCGTCCAGCCGTTCGGCCAGCCACGACCCCTCGACTAATGGTCCCTGTATCACTAATCTAACCTTTCGTCTGGTATGGCAGCATTGCGCTTGGATGCCATCCAGGTGCATGATGTAGGCCATCTGCGCCGGCGCCCGTCTCGGGGCGGGCCCGCTGCTAGTGCGGCGGCGTCTTCAATAGATGGAGGAGTGATTGTAAATGGATTTGGGACTTTTTGGCAAAGTCGCGCTGGTTACCGGTGGTAGCTACGGCATCGGCAAGGCCATTGCCCTCCGTCTGGCGCAGGAGGGGGCCAGGGTGGCTATCTGCGCCCGGCGGGAAGAGGTTCTCCGAGAGGCGGTTTCGGAGATCGAAAAGCAGACGGGGAGTGAGTTGCTGCCGGTGGTCGCCGACGTTTCCCGGGCCGAGGATCTGGAGCACTTCGTACGTAGCGCCCTGGAGAGGTTCGGCCGCATCGATATCCTGGTGAACAACGCCGGATCGACCAGCGCCAATTACTTCGAGGATGTCACCGATGAGATGTGGCACCAGGACCTGGAGTTGAAGCTGATGGCGGCGGTGCGGCTCTCTCGCCTCTGCATCCCGGAGATGCGCGGAGTGGGCGGGGGACGTATCATTAACATGACCATGGTCCGGGCCAAGCAGCCGGGCCCCAGGTCTGTACCCACTTCCGTGAGCCGGGCAGCAGGCTTAGCCCTCACCAAGGCGCTATCCAAGGATTATGCGGCAGACAACATCCTGGTGAACACCGTCTGCCTCGGGGTCGTCCGCAGCGGGCAGTGGGAGCGGCGTTACGAGAAGCAGAAGGAGCGCTATGCGGACCTGGAGGAGTTCTACCGGGAGAACTCCAAGGATATCCCCCTCAAGCGGTACGGAGAGCCCGGCGAGGTGGCCGACCTGGTAGCCTTCCTGGCCTCGGAGCGGGCCAGCTATATCACCGGCGACGCCATCAATATCGACGGCGGCACTGCGGCCGTCGTCTGACAAGGACGGGGTAACCACGGAGTGCACGGAGATGGTCTTCAGAAAGCTCTGTGGCCGCCGTGGTTGAGGAACTCTGGCAGACGCTCATCTTTGATAGAAGGGGTAACCGATGAAGATCTACAGCGCGGCTTCTGTTCCACCGAGCCCAGTGGAGCACGGGGAGGGTGTCTCGATTCGTTGGGTGATCGCTTCCGAGCAAGGTGCGCCCAACTTCGCCATGAGGATCATAGAGGTTCAGCCCGGGGGAGCCACACCCCGACATCGCCACGACGAGGAGCACGAGGTGTACGTCCTGGAGGGCAGGGGCGTGGTCCAGGGCGAGGAAGGGGAGACCCCGATAGCGGCCGGAGATGTGGCCTTCGTCCTACCCCAGGAGTTGCACCAGTTCACCAATGCGGGCGACGTGCCCCTGCGCTTCGTCTGCGTGATCCCGATCCTGAAGAAGTAGAACAGCGTGCATCGGTTCCCGAGGTAGGGAGAGGGCTTGCCCCCGCCCTACCTCGGGAACCGATGCACTTGGACCTGTTACCTCGGGCCCGCCGTCTTGTGCCTGATTATCCTCATCTATCTCCT
>JAJZQR010000089.1 GCA_021806765.1 Chloroflexota bacterium
TGCAGGGTGACCTGGGAGGTCAGGTAACCCACCCGGGGCACGGCCTCCACCAGCCCCTCCTGCTGCAGCACCCCCAGGGCCTCGCGGACGGGGGTCTTCCCAACCCCGTATCGGAGCGACAGCTGGCTCTCGTTGAGCCGCTCGCCCATGTCGAAGACGCCCTTCACGATGTCGGCCTTCAGCAGCCGGTAAACCCGCTGCTTGGCGCTCTCGGACCGGGTTGGGCGATCGGGGCTTTCTGGGATCGTCAACGCCATCGGCTGGCTCCTCCCATGCAGGCTGGGTTGGGGCGGAATTGGCATGCCAGATTGGCATAATGCTACGTCAGCCTGAAACCGTTGTCAACATCTTCTCCCATTCTATTGACACCAATCCCCGGCGTTGCTATGTTAGCCTCGCCCTGTACCGGCGAGCTGGGCTCGTACTCGCACGAGCCGGCTCCCATAGAGCCAACGCGGCGGAGGGGCTGGTGCTCACAACCCGCGGAGAGGCGGGACTTTACGGCACACGGAGGATCCCATGCGGCTGCTGGCGCTAAAGCCGGAGGTGGAGGGGCCTGAGTACGAGACCACGGCACTGATCGGCGGCAACTGCGCCCTCACCGACATAAGAGACGTGGCCTACGCCAACGCCCTCTGCGGCCAGTACGGGCTGGACACCATCTCCACCGGCGCCGTCATCGGCTTCGCCATGGAGTGCTTCGAACTAGAGCATCGATACCAGGCGAGGCGAGCGGTAGATACATGCCAGATGGCCCTGGCAGCCGGCGCCCGCCTTGTCGCATTCGGGAAGCGATTCTGCGATGCCGCTGGTGCCGGCGCCCTTCAATTCCAGGGCCAGCCGGAAGATACGCTCCACATCGACATCCTTGCCGGAAACCACCAGCGTCACTCCCCCCTCGGCCCCATCTATGCCGCCTTTGCCGATTACCTGGCAGTCCACCGGAGCCAGCAGCTTTACCGCCTCGAGCTCGCTCACCACCCGGCCGCATAGCGGCATCAGCCCTACCGCCATGCCCATGGATAGGGCAACGCCCTTCCGCCCGGCCGCCCGTACCGCCTGATCCACCGTGCCCGGTATCAGCTTCTCCAGGCCAGCAGCGACGATGATGGGTACTCCCTCGACCATCATCCCGGTGATCACCCTGCCTGGCCTGCTCCCCAGGGAACCTCCACCCATTATGGCAGCCCCACCATGGGCATCTATGAGGTTGGCACCGATAATCGCGGCGTCACTCTCCCCGAGGTTCGCCACCACCTCGGGCAACTCCCCGTCGACGTTACTCCATGCGGATCCCTGGATCAGCATCGAGTGGGGAGCATCGCAGGTGTCCCTGGACACCTTGAGTCCGCGAGAGCTGATCCGCCCTGAGATGCGCAGGGGCACTCCGACCAGTTCCTCGGCGATGGCAGAAACGGTGGTCCCTCCTTTCAGGAGGATTTTGCCGCCCTCTTGTGCCCGTATTACCTCCGGCAGTCGGACCACGGCCTTTGCTATTAGTCGCTTGCCCTCGGCTACCGTTAGACTGATCATCGCCTTCATAGAGATGCCTCCCTCCAGAATCAACCAGGCTCCATAGCTCCCTGCCCTGCCCGCCCATGCTAGCGCCCCAGATGTTCCCCCACGGTGAAGCCCTCGGGGAAGCGACCCTCGGCATCAAGCACGTACTGGGTGATGGCGTGGATCCAGGCTTGGCCGGTGATCGTCGGGGTCACCGCCGGATAGGAGCCAACGTAGAACATCCCTCGTAGGCAACGTCCACGGTCACCGTCCCCAGGCCGGGCACCTCCACGTTGGCGTCCAGGCAGACGGCAAAGGCGGGCACGTTCCGGAAGGTGACGCTCCGCACCTCGCCGTGGGCGCACTCACCCCGAATGTGCACCAGACCGGCCGGCGCCTCCAACACGAACTCCGTGACCGGCTCCTTCATCGGGATCATCCCCGTCCCCAGCAGTACCGTGGCCGTGCAGAGGGTGTTGCTGCCCGATATGGGCGGGTACTCCACCTGCTCCACGATGACGAAGCCGGAGTTCGCCTCGGGATAGGTCGGGGGAAGGACCAGGTTGCAGCAGAGGGCGGGATAGCCTCTGGGCTCCCGTAGCATCCGCCTACGTAGGCTATCGTCGCGGGTCCGCAGGTGGATCATCTTCTCGGACCTGGTTCTCGATGGTGGCGCCTTGTCCCCTACTGTGGCGTCTCTTCTTGTATTTGCCGCTGTAGCTAACGGGAACCCAGAGGCTCGTAGTCGCAGATCTTGCTGAGCGAGAGCCCCATGCGGGCTCGCAGATCGCCCAGCATCTCCGCCAGCTTGAAGCCGGCGGCAACCGGGTGGACCACCGGCGCCCCGATCCGCTCGGACAGACGCGGCGCCGCGTCCTCGATGGCGGTGCAGCCCAGAACGACGACCTCGGCCCTGTCCTCGCGGACGGCAGCCTCGCCCTCGCGGACCATGGCCTCGAACGCCCCAACCCGGTCGGTCTTCAGACGCTCCACGGTGAAATCGATGGCTCGCCAGGAGGCGATCCTTCGATCAAACCCATAGATCAGGGCGTTGTCGGACATCTTGGGGATGTGCTTCCTCCGGCCGACGATGATCGAGAAGCGGTGCCCGAGCAACGAGGCCACGTGCATGGAGGCCTCGCCGGCTCCGACCACCGGGATGTCGAGGATCTCCCGCAGCTCGCGCACGCCCGGATCGTAGAAGCAGGAAACCACAACGGCGTCGAAGTCCCCGGCTCGCACCCTGGCGGGCACCCGCTCCAGCATCAGGGAGATGGATTGGTGATCCTGCAGGTAGTACTCCAGGTCCGGCGGGCCGCCGGGCATGGTTAGAACTTCGACCTCCGTCCCAGGAGACGCTAGGCCGGCCAGGGAAGCCTGCGTCTGATCGATGCGTTCCCTGGGCGCGTCGGTTCCCATCACGTGGAGGATCTTGGCCATGGGACTCACACACCTCCCCCCCCATCAGTATCCAGGTACGCCCAACTCCTGACATGCCCTGATTAGGTCGGGATGGACGTACACGCCCTCTTTCTCAATGGCGACGCCATCAAGGTAGATCGAGGGGTTGAGAACGATGCCGTCGGTGTGCGATGCCGCCGACCAGTACTTGCCCCCGAGGTGCTTTCCCTGGCTGCCGATCCCCATCTCGATGCAGCCGAAAGACCGCTCGTCCTCCACGATCCGTCCGGTCGGCCTCGGGACACCGGGGTTGAAGCCCAGGGAGTAGTGGGCCAGCCAGTACATCTTCTCATCATTGAAGCTCTTCATCCACCGCTGGAAGACCTGAGCCTCGTAGCCGCCCTCAATCCTGGTGACCGCCCCCTTCTCCAGGGTTAGGGCCACCGGGTTGCGCAGCGCACCCAACTCCATGGGCGGAAAGAGGGCACCGTCGAACACTAGTCGCCCGTTGATGGTCTCCTCCACCGGGGACCAGGAGACCTGGCCGCCCAGCATGACAGGCTCGCCCTTGTTCTCGGCGAGCCTGCCCGACTGGCGGACCAACCGACCCCTGGTGTTCGCCACCAGGTCGGTCCCGGCGGGGCTGGTGATTCGGACCTCATCGGCAGCAGCCACCAGTCGGACCAGGGTGTTCCCCAGGTTGATCAGCTTGGGGATGTCGACCCTGGCGATGGTCTTCACCATCATCTCGACGTCCATGCCGGTCAGGCATATGTACCGGGCCCCTGCCTCCATGGCCGCCTTGAAGGCCGGCGTGTGCAGGGTATAGGCGTAGGCGAACTCGATCCACACGTCGGCCCGCTGGACCGCTCCGGCCACGGGGGCAGGCGGCTCCATGACCGCATTGGGGCGCGTCTCGTACCAGAGGACCGTAGGAACAGCTCCTGCGGCGTACGCCGCCTTGGCCGTCGCCTGCACCACGCGCCAGTCGGTGGAGGTGTCGGCGGTGACCACCAGGTTCTCACCCGGCTTGGTCAGCATCATATGCTCAACAAGCTTGCGCGCCCCTAGGGCTACTTCGAAGGACAAGTATTCCTGGCGAGGCTCTATGCCGACGGCCAGTTCCATAGGTAGTACCTCCAGATCACTCAAATCTTGCCGCTGCGAGAGGCCTTCCTCACCGCACCGGCTCGTAATCGTGGACTTGATGGCCCTTGTCAGTAACCTGGCACGCCCAGCTCCCGGCAGGCCCGGACGATATCGGGGTGAACGTACCTCCCATCCTGCTCGATGACCACGTCGTCGAAGCAGATGGTCGGACTCACTATGCTGCCGTCCGTGTGGGAGGGCGCCGTCCAGGGCATCCAGGTCTTGCCTCGCTCACCCGGAGCACCCGAGCGGCTCCCGAACCCCATCTCGATGCAGCCGAACACCCGCTCGTCCTCGACGATGCGGCCGGTTGTCTTGGTCACACCCGGGTTGAAGCCCGGGGAGATGTGGGCCAGCCAGTAGGACCTCTCGTGGTTGAAGCTCTTCAGCCATCGCTCGAAGACCCTGGCTTCCGTGCCACCCTCGATCCTGGTGATCTTGCCCTTCTCGACCGTCACTGCTACCGGGTTGCGGAGGAGTCCCAGCTCCACGGGCGGCCAGAGAGCGCCATCGAATACCAGCCGGCCGTTGATGGTCTCCTCCTCCGGGCAGAAGCTCACCTGGCCTCCCAGCATGATCGCCTCACCTTTGTTGGTTGCCAGCCTGCCCGACTGACGGGCCAACCGTCCCCGGTTGTAAGCCGTCAGGTCGGTGCCGTTGGCGCTGGTCACCCGGAACTTGTCGCCGGTCTGTATCACCTCGCAAAGCACCTTCCCCAGCTCCAGCAGCTTGGGGTAGTTGACCCTGGCGATGGTGTTGACCATCATCAGGGTGTCCATGCCGTTCAAGCAGATGTACCGGCAGCCGTTAGCCAGAGCTGTCTTGAAGGCATCAGTATGCAGGAGAGGAGCAAAGGCCAGCTCGATCCACACGTCCGCCCGAGCCACCGCTCCAGCCACAGGGGCAGGCGGCTCGACGACCGTGGTCAGCCGCGTATCATAGAGCGCGACGGTGGGAACGGCATTCGCTGCGTAGGCCGCCTTGGCAAGGGCCTCCACCGCCCGCCAGTCGGTGGAGGTGTCAGCCGTGATCACCAAGTTCTCGCCCGGCTCCGTCAGCATGATCTGCTCGACCAGCTTGCGGGCGGCGAGGGCCAGTTCGAAGGAGAGGTACTCGTCTCGAGGCTCGATGCCAACGCTCAGTTCCATCGCGTAGTGCCTCCACAGATTTATTAGTGCATCCGGGAAGTCCGTTGGACTTCCCGAAGGGGCATAAGAGGTCTTGGGGACATCCCAAAACCCGCCAGAACTATGGGGACATCCCAGACCCCGGATGCACCCTGGACCGGCTCAGATGAGCAGCTTGCCGCGCTGCATGATCATCTTTCCGTCGAGGATCAGGTCTGTCTCGGGGATCACGTGGTCCTGGTGGAAATCGGCGACGTTCGTGCCTCCCATGTGGCTCCCGTCGCCGATGGCGACGTGCACGGTACCCCGGATCTTCTCCGCTTCGATGGTGATGTCCGTACGGCGAGCATTGGGATTCGTCCCTATACCCAGTTCGGCCAGCATGCGGCGTGGTCTGGCAGCGGCTCCCCGGGCAGCAAGGTCCAGGAACGTCGCCAGCTTCCTTCCCACCTCGCCGCCGCCCTCCACGCTGACCACCTCGCCACCCTCGAAGCACAGCAGCATATCGCTGTCGGTCAGGCCGGGGAACCAGCCCTGCCGAACCACGATCCGACCGCTTCCGATGCCCTCCAGCGGCGCGGTATAGGCCTCTCCCGCGGGGAGGTTTCCCCAACTCCCCGGGCGGATGTAGAGGCCGTCGTCGCTACGCCCCTGGCGCCCCTTAACGCTGAAGGTGATATCCGTCCCGTGAGGGGACCGTATGGTCACTTCCTCGGCAGCCGTGATGAACTCCGCGATCGAGTGGGTCTCGGTGGCGATGGCCTGGTAGTCGGCAGCCATGGGGCCGCCGGGGTAGAACATCTCAGGGATGAACCGGGGCATGCTGGCCACTCGAACGCCTGCCCGGGAAGCCTCTTCCCGGGCCTCTGTGTGGCTCAGGGAGAAGGAGGTGATCGCGATCATGATATCTGTCTCCTTGAACCTGGCCGCAGCCTCCGCCGGGGGTTCTTTTCCCGGCTGGCAGGTAGCCTCGTAGGCGTAGAACTCGACCACATTGGCCGGGAACCTCTCCCGGCCAATGTCGGCTACAAGGCGGGCCAGGCAAGAGCGTCGCAGGATCACCTCAAGCTCGGCGGCGGAGAAGGTCGGCCATCGGCCGGGGGCGAGGACGTCGGTGACCACCAAGATTCTCTCCCCGTCCCGCAGTCCCATGTTCACCTGGAACATGTCTGCAACACCTGAGACGATCTTCTCCTTGTCGATCCAGCTCATTCGTTACCTCCGGTGACAGGTAATGATTGATGAATGATGAGTCCGCTTTCCCATCACCCATCAGCCGTCACGGTAATCCGTAACTCATTGCCATTGCTCATCACTTCGTTGCCAGATGGCATCGCACCCAGTGGTCCTCGCTCAAGAGAGTCGGCTTCGGATCGACTTTGCTGCAGATCTCCATCTGCTCCGGACAGCGCTGGTGGAAGCTGCACCCTGGCGGGACGTTGATGGGACTGGGGATCTCCCCAGTGGACAACACCTTCCTGGGTTTGAGCCGCTCCTCCTCCTCCGTCGCCACCGGTATGGAAGACAACAGCATCCGAGTGTACGGGTGGAAGGGCCGCTGGAAGAACTCGGCCGTCGTGGCATGCTCGCAGATCTTCCCCAGGTACATGATGGACACCCGATTCGACGCGTTGCGCATGAGGCTCAAGTCGTGGGTAATGAAGAGGTACGACAGCCCAAACTGCTCCCTCAACTCCAGCAGCCGCTTTATGACCTTGGCCTGGACCGACACATCCAGAGCCGAGGTGGGCTCGTCCAGCACTACCAGCGAGGGCCGGGTGGCCAGCGCCCGCGCTATAGCGACCAACTGGCGCTCGCCGCCGCCCAACTCCCGAGGGTACTTCTCGAGATAGTCGGCGGGCAGGCCGACCATGGCCATAAGCCCTTTGGCCTCCGAGGGGAAGCCGGGACGCTCTCGCCCGGCATGAAGCCGAAGCGGAAACTCCAGGGTCTGCCTCACGCTGCGGCGAGGGTTGAGCGAGGATCCCGGGTCCTGGAAGACTATCTGTATCTCACCCTTGAGATCGAGGGGCCTCTTCGTCGCCAGCAGGTTAATGTCGATGTCTCCGAAGCGCATCTCACCAGCAGTAGCGCGATACATCCCCACAACCGTGTAGGCAATCGTGCTCTTGCCGGAGCCCGATTCGCCGACCAGACCGAGGATCTCCCCCTGCTTCAACTCCAGGTCGACCCCGTCCACCGCCCGTATGAACAGCCCCTTCTTGTAAGGAAAGTACTTCTTGAGTCCCCGTAGGGTCAGCACAGCGTCGGTCACGGTTGCTCACCCTCCCGACGGCGAAAATGGCAGGCCACCTGATGCTCGTCGGGCCCCACCAACTGGATGGCTGGCGCAGAGGCACGGCAGATCTCCGCAGCCTCCGAACATCGAGGAGAGAAACGGCACCCCTTCGGCGGGTTCAGGTAGTCCGGCATCCCACCGGGAATTCCCTGGGAGATCCCTTGGCCGGTGAGCTTCGGGACGCAGCCCATCAGGGCTACGGTGTAAGGGTGAAGGGGATGGCGGAAGAGCTCGGCGGTCAAGCCCGATTCCACCACGGTGCCCGCGTACATGACGTAGACCCGGTCGGTGGTCTCCCGCACTACCCCCAGGGAATGGCTGACCAGGATCACCGAGAGCCCCTTCTCTCGCACCAGGTCGCTGATCAGGTGGAGGATCTGATCCTGAATGGTCACATCCAGGGAAGTCCCCGGCTCGTCGGCCAGCAGCAACTGCTTGCTGGTAGCCACGGACATGGCGATGCAGATCCGCTGCCTCATGCCCCCGCTCAGTTGAAATGGAAAGCTGTCCAGGATGCGGCCCGGGTCCGCCAGGGAGACGTCGGCCAGGGCTCTCTCGGCGATCCGCCGGACCTCCTTGGAGTCCCGATCGGTCCCATCTTCCGTCGAATACCTTATGACGGAACCCAACTGATCGCCGATGGTAAACACCGGATTCAGGGCAGACGTGGGATCCTGGAACACCATGGCCACGCTGTGGCGCCGCCATGTCTGCAGGTCCGGAGGCGCCATCTCCATGACGTTCTTGCCATCGAACAGAATGCGACCTTTCACGGTGGCGTTGGGCGCCAGGATCCGCATTATCGACTTCATGGTGGTGGTCTTGCCGCAACTGGTCTCGCCCACCATGCCGATCCTCTCGCCGCGCCGCACGTAGAAGCTCACGCCCTCCAGCACCCTGAGGATCCCCTCGTAGATCCGGAAGGATACGTGCAAGTCCTCTACCGAAAGCAGTACGTCCCCGTTCAGCTCTTTTCCTCCATCGCGAACAAGTCTCGGATACCGTCTCCGAGCAGGTTGAACCCCAGCACGATCAGCATGATGGTCAGGGCGGGGAAGACAGTCAGCCACCACAGATCGGGCATGTACCGGATGCCTTCGGCCACCATGTTCCCCAGAGCCGGAGCGGGGGGTTGCTCCCCCAGCCCCACGAAGCCGAGGGAAGCCCCCATCATGATCACGAAACCCATGTCCAGGGTCATCTTGGTCAGCAACGGCGACACGCAGTTGGGGAGCAGTTCCCGCAGGGTGATGTGGATCCAGTTGGCTCCGGATAGCTCCGCTGAGCGAACGAAGTACTCCCTGCTCAGCGACGAAGCCATGCCGTAGATCAGCCGGGTGTACCAGGGCCACCACATGACCGTGACGGCCAGCATGGTATTGGTGAGGTTCGGCTCCAGCATGGAGGCGATGGCGAGGGCCAGGACGAGCGGCGGCACCGCCAGGAAGATGTCCGTGAGGCGAGTGATCGCGGTGTCGATCAAGGTACCACGAAAGTACCCGGCGATGAGGCCCAGAGCCCCCCCCACAGGCACGGTGATGGCAAGCACCACGATCCCCATCAACAGGGCGGAACGCAGGGAGAAGATCAGACGGCTCAGCAAGTCCCGCCCCACGGTGTCGGTGCCCAACAGGTAGCCATCCCCCGGGGGCAGGTTGGCGTGGGCGAAGTCCACGAAGGCGAAAGCGTGGGCCGGGCGTGGGGCCACGAGCGGAGCGAGAACGGCGAGCAAGATCTCGGCTAGCACAATGGCCAGACCGACGACCGACAGCCTGTTCGCGGAGAACTTGTACCACGCCCTCCCGAGGCCTTCCTGGTACCGGCTCCGCCCCACTGCTGCAACTTCTTGCACCATGCTAGTTCTGCCTCCCCGAGGACAACCGGATTCGAGGATCCACCAGGGCCACCACGATGTCGGTGACGATGTTGGCCATTACGAAGGCCAGGCCGACCACCATCACCACCGCGGTCACGGCGTTAAGATCCTTGGAGAGCATGGCGTTGACGCCGTAGCGCGAGACGCCCGGCCAGTTGAAGATCAACTCCACGAGGAATGCGTTGCCAAAGAGGGCCGCGATCTGGAGTCCTATCAAGGACACGCTCGGAACCAGGGAGGGGCGCAGCAGATACTTGAACATGATCCTGCGGCGGCTTATTCCCTGGGCGGTGGCCATCGCCACGTAGTCCCGGCCCATGTTGTCCATCATGGACGACCGCGTGATTCGCGCCTGCTGAGCTATGCCGTTCATAGCCAGGGCGGCGGCGGGCAGCAGCAGGTGGCGAAAGGCATCCCAGAAGGTGGCGAAATCCCCCCTCAGCAGGCTGTCGATGGTCATGAAACCGGTGGGGCCGGCTATCCCAGTGGGCGTCGTCAGCCTGCCTACGGCCGGGAGTATCGGCCACAGGTACACGAAGAGCAACATGTAGAACACGGCGAACACGAAGGAAGGGTTCACGACCCCAATGTAGGCGGCTACCCGGACTATATTATCCACCCAGCTCCGGGAGTACATGGCCGACAGCACTCCGAGAGTGATGCCCACGCTCAACTCGAGGCAGGCTGCCAGAAGCACGAGTTCCATGGTGGCGGGTAGCGCCTCCCGGATGTCTGTCAGCACCGGCCTCATGGTCGTCAGCGACATCCCCAGGTCCCCCTGTAGCGCTCCCCGCAACCAGTAGGCGTACTGAAGGTAAATCGGATCGTTCAGGTGCATCCGCTCCCGAAGCACGTTCACGGCGGATTCCGGAGCGGAGGGTCCAAGCGCCATCCGCGCGGGGTCTCCCGGTATCACTCTCGAAAGCACGAAGATGACTATGGAGAGGCCGAACAGGGCGACTATGGACCAGGCGAGTCGCCTGATGATGTAGCCCCAAGAACTCAAGTGCCTACCTCCACCCGTGAGGGGTTTCCGTGGGCAGGCCCGGGTCCGAGGCCTCGGACCCGGGCCTGCCCCGGGCCTCTTCCTACTTGTACTCGAAGTGCTTTGCGTACAGGATGTACCCGGATGGAGCCACCACCTTCTTCCCTGCTTTGAGCCGCTCTGCCATCTCCCAGCGGAGGTAGCCGGACTGGTAAGGGCGTTTCTGCACCGGTTCCAGCAACGGGATGCCGGGGAACGCTTCGGTCAGCTTGTCACCGGCGACGCCGTACTTATCCATCCGCTGCTGGAAATCCGAGGTCGTGATCGCATCGTCGATCGCCTTATCGACGTCCGCGTTCTTGGACCAGCTCATGTTCTGCCAGGTGCCGAAGGCGTTGGAGTGGAACACCGCTCCGAGCAGGGCACCGGCCTCAACGTAGTCGGGCGACACCTGGGTCACGGTGGTGTGGGGGGTGGTATCGGCCTTGGAGGCCCGCTCCACCATGGAGGCCCAGGGGGTAACGACAACGTTCATCTTCAGGCCAACCTTGGCACCCTCCGCCTGCATGGCCAGCGCGCACTTCTCCCTTTCGGCGATCCCCGTCGGGAACACGATGTCTATGGGATACTGGTCGATCTTGCCTGCGTACTTGGATTGGGCGATCTCGCTCTTGGCCGTGTCCAGGTTGTACTGTGGCAAGGGCTCCACTTTGTGGCCGGGGAGCACCTCTGCCACCCATCCGGTGGCTGGCTTGAAGTCGACGAAGACATTCTTGGTCAGGGTGACGTAGTCGATGATGCTGGCTATGGCCTTACGGATGTGGATGTCGTCGGTCGGCGGCTTCGCGGTGTTAGTGGTGATGTACAGCATCGAGCCGGCGAAGAAAGCCGGCACCTCCATGCCCGGCGTCTGGGCGAAGGCCTTGAACGTCTCCACCGGAAGCCACTCGTCGGCAACGTCCAACTCGCGGCGGGACATCAGTGTGCGCACCATCACCGGCTCATTGGAGCCGATCATCTTGACGCCCTCGGGGTTGCCTGGCTTGAAGCCGCCCCAGTGGTCGCCGAACTTCTCCGCCAGCACGTACTCGTTTTGACGCACCTCCTTGAGCTTGTAGGGCCCGCTTCCCGCATCGGCGGACATCAGCCAAGCATTGCCGTAGTCCTGATTCTGTCCGTAGGGGCCCGGTGTCAGGTGTGCCATGACCGCTTTCTTGTTGACGACGTACAGCCGGACCAGGGACGTCAGGAACGGGCCGAAGGGCTTCGTTAGCTCGAACTTCGCCGTGTACTTATCGGGCGCCGTGGCGCTTTTCATCCTGCCGGCGAAGATATAGGAAAAGCCCTGCTTCATTTCCAGCAGCCGGTTCATGCTGAAGGCCACGTCCTCGGCGGTCACCTCGCTGCCGTCGTGGAACTTCATGCCCTGCCGGAGGGTGAAGATGTAGGTCAGGCCGTCCGGGGATATGTCCCACTTGGTCGCCAGTTGCCCCTCGGTGCCTCCGTCGAAGGTTGGGAAAACCAGGGCGTCGTAGATGTTGGGAAGGAAGTGGCTGGCCGCGCCATCGCTTCCAACAGCGGGATCCATCTTCGGCGTGTTAGCCTGGTCGTAGGTGAGGATCTTTCCCGGAGTAGCTGGCCCGGCGGCTCCCGAGGTAGTGGGCTGAGCCGCCGGGCCGGCGGGCTGGGCAGGGGCGCTGGTGGGGCTGCCCGGAGGGGCCGAGTTGCAGGCTGCCAACAGCACCGCTCCGCCCGCGGCCATGGCCGTCTTCAAGAACACACGTCGACTAACCTTTGGTCGAGAACCCTTCTGCTCCACGTTGTACCTCCTCCTCCATCTTCCTGAGTTCTGGTCCGAGACTCTGGGCGACGCGCGCAACACAAACGGCTCTAGGATGGTCGCGACGACGCGACTCGGGAAGTTGTCCGCGACTCTGCGAACTAGGCTGAAGAACCGGCATACCAAAATGTACGCGGGCAAAATACGCCAGTAGACGCTGCTGGAATCCACCCCTGATAGCCCCTTGACAAGGGGCGCGGGTGCTGCAGCTCTTAGCTCCTCTTCAACGGCTCGGCCAACTTCGCCAACTCCGGGTCGACCACCTTTCCTCCCTCGGTAATCGGTCTGCCGTCCAGCCATACCGAGCTGTTCAGGGAAATGGCGTCGGTGTGCGAGGCGGCGGGGAAACCTTCCGGTGGGGCCAGATAGCCCGCGACTGCACCGAAACCCCATTGCGTCGCCCCCCAGATCCGCTCATCTTCCCCGATCTGGCCTGTGAGCCTGGCCTGCGGATGGAAGCCGCAGCTCACATGCGCCGGCCTGAGCATCTGTGGATCGTCGAAGCCTCGAAGCCACTGCTCCCACTCCGCTGCTTGCACGCCGCCCTCTATCTTCTGGATGACGCCGTTCCGCAGGTGCACCTTCACCGGTTGACTCAACGTCCCGATCTGGGGAACGATGGAACCATCCAGCACGACCAGGCCGTTGATCGTGTCGAAGGCCGGGGCCCAGGCTATCATCCCCGGCAGCATAAAGGTGCCGGGCTTGTCGGGGTATCCCGTTCTGGCGAGAACCGGGTGCGAGGGATCGTTCTGGAAGGACACGTCCTCGCCCGCAGGAGTGGTTATGCGGACGTGCCGCGCCTCGCCTATTCTCCCGGCCACCGTCTCCAGGAACTCGGCCAGCCGTCGTTGATCCGTCCTGGCGAACAGTCTCACGAATACGTCCACGTTCATGGCCGGCAGGCCGAGGAAGCGGAGCCTCGCGTTCTCCGAGGTAGCGATCCGCCAGGTCTCGGAGTACAGCAGATACTGCCTGTTGAACTCCACCCAGGTGTCGGCCTGCTTGAGGGCCGCTCTCAGCGGCTCCACCGGAAGATAGAGGTCCGTTTGCCTGCCCACTCCTAGAGGAGAGGCCATCAGGACCACCATCGGCTTTGCACCCGCAGCGAAGGCGGCGCGCGCGGTGGCATCGATCACCCGCATGTCGCTCTCGGTGTCCCCGGTGATGATGAGGCTCTCCCCCGCCTTCAGCTTGAAATGCTCTCTGACCAGCACGTCGGCGGCTTTGCCAAGCTCGTACTCGTACAAATCGGTCATGCCAAACCTCGCAAGGTAATCTTGCCCCACTGAGCGTTGCCCGGTGGGAGGGGGACCATAGGGTCGCGGCAGCCAGGAGGTTCCTCACATCCTTTCCTGCAGGACAACAGGGCAGCTACAGAAAGGAGCCCCACTTCAGGGATGGGGCCCTTGGGTCTAGGACCTAGATGTGCCAACTCGCTATCAGTTTCTTGAGCGAATAGAGGACAGCCTCGTGGGTGCCGGTGACATCTGAGATCATGGCATCGCGAACCTGTGCGGGATCTCTCTGCCGCAGCGCGGCCAAAATCTGACGGTGCTGCTCCACCAGTTCGTCCAGGCCGGTGCTCAGATCCAGTTTCAAGATGATCAGCCTCTGGGTCTGCTCCAAGAGCCAGGTAACCACTTCCACAAGACGCTGGTTGCCTGAGGCCTCGGCGATGGTGCAATGGAACTTCGAGTTCTCCTCCAGAAATCTCAGGTAACTCTCGCGGTCGCCCGCGCCGAAGTCCCAGTGGACTTGCTCCAGATGCTGCAGGCTCTCCTCGGTGATGGCGGTGGCTGCCTTCTCCGCGGCGGCACCCTCGACGATCTTCCGCAGATCGAAGATGTTGTCCACGTCCTGCACGGTAACCCGTGAGGTCAGGTAGCCCACCCGTGGCACCACCTCCACCAATCCCTCCTGCTGCAGTACCCCCAGCGCCTCGCGCACGGGTGTCTTGCCCACCCCGTATCTGAGGGCCAGTTGGCTCTCGTTGAGCCTCTGGCCCATGTCGAAGACGCCCTTCACGATGTCGGCCTTCAGCCTGCGGTAGGCCGCCTGCTTGGCGCTCTCCGACTGGGGCTGGCGAATGCGGGATTGCAGTGTAACCAGAGTCAAGGCAAGTACCTCACGGTAAGTCTATCGAACTGACATGCCAGGTGGGGCAGACGCTACATCAGCTCAGGTCGTCTGTCAAGATCTTCGATGATGCTATTAACACAAGTCACGGGTATTGCCATGGTAGCGTTGGCTTTTCTAGAGAGTCATCCCGGCCAGGGCTTCTAAGGGGATCGGCTTGATGGGCGGCCTCGGGGTGTCCACCCCCAACTCCTCCACCCTCTTGCCCGACTCCCTGGCCGCGATCTGGGCCACCAGCGGCCCGCATATCCTCCCTTGGCACTGGCCGCACCCAGCCCTGGTCACCTGCTTGATGGTCCTGAGGCTGCCGTTGGACTCTCGGGCCACCGCGGCAATGTCCCCCGCCGTCACCTCCTCGCAGCGGCAGATCAGGGTGTCCTCTCGGATCAGGTCGTAGATACCGGGCCTGATGGAGAGGGTGCGGTTCAGGAAGTCAGAGAACTGCCTGTGCCGTTCCAGATCCTTCCTGGCCTTCGAGAGCCGTCTCTCCGCCTCGTCCGCGCTCAACCTGCCGAGGTCGGTGGCGGCCTTCACCCCAGCCACCGCCCCCTCCAAGATGGCCACGTCATGTCCCCCGATACCGGTAGTCTCCCCGGCAACGAACAACTCAGGGACCGAGGTCCGTTGGTCGGCGTCGTGCCCCGTCACCCAGGCGCTAAGATCGGCATCCCAGCGGCTGTCGCAGCCCAGCAACCGGGGCAGTTGCAGGGAGGGCATAAAGCCGAAGGCCAGGCAGATGGTGTCCACCTCCAGCGTCCTCTCCGTCCCCGCTATCGGTCTCCAGTTATCGTCCACCTGGGCGATGACCGCCTGCTCCACCTGCCCTTGCCCTCGGGCCTCCAGGATAGTCCAGCCATACATCAAGGACACCCTGGCCTTCAGCAGCGCCCCTAGGTAGTCCTTGGCCTCAGCCACTTTCTCCAGGTGCTTCCACACGGCAGGCACCTGCTTGAGCCAGCCGCCCACCTTGCTGGCCTCCAACACCCCCACCAAGGTGGCCCCGGCCTTGACCAGTTGCGCCGCCACCGGAAGCTGGAAAGGCCCGGAGCCAACCATCAGCACCCGGCTGCCGGGCAGAACCCACTGGCTCTTGACGAGGCTTTGGGCCGCCCCAGCCGTCATCACGCCGGGCAGCGTCCAGCCGGGGAAGGCCATCGGGCGGTCGTAGGCCCCGGTGGCGATCACCGCGCGCTTCGACTTGATCTGCCCGCACTCGCCATGGCCGTAGAGTTCCAGGGTACCGGGCTCGTAGGCGCCCCACACCAGGGTATCGGTGAGGACATCGATCTTCCCCTCCTCGATACGTGCCGTCAACTCCAGACCGGCCTGGTAGTCCCGGCCCATGGCAGAGCGATCCAGCAGCTTGAAGGCCGCCGGGGGCTGCTTGAAGTACTGCCCGCCCAGGTGAGCATACTCGTCCACGATGGTGACCTTGGCCCCGGCCAGGGATGTCTGGAGAGCGGCGGAGAGCCCTGCCGGCCCTGCTCCTACCACCAATAGGTCGGTTTGCAGCATCATCGGCCTCCAACCCCTTGGGATTCCCTCGGCGTCTGGACCTTCATCCCTGGCTCCACCTGGGTCACGCAGGTCCGGACGTTGGGGACGCCGTTGACCGTCATGGTGCAGTCGAAGCAGATGCCCATGCCGCAAAAGATGCCCCTGGGGGCATCCCGCCTGGCAGTGCGCCTGAAGCTGCGTATCCCGGAGGCGAGCAGGGCGGTGGCGATAGTCTCACCCTCGTGGGCGACGATAGGATTCCCGTCCACCTCTATCTGGAACTGACCGCCCCGCTCGACACCGCTAGCTATCCTTCCACCAGTCCCCATGGCACTACCTCCCCCCAAAGCTCGCCCCGCTCAGTACACCATCTTCTCGACGACGTGGCTGCCACGCTGGAACCGCTCCGCCGACAGGTCGGATATGTCCACGGAGGTGGGCTCGCCGAGGATGGACTCCGCCATCGTCTTGCCGACGATGGGCGCCATCATGAAACCGTGGCCGCTGAAGCCAGCCGCCATGTAGAACCCCTCGACACCGGGCGTGGGTCCCACGATGGGGTGGGCATCGGGAGTCATATCGTAGACGCCGGCCCAGCTTCTCAGCACCTTCATGTAGCCGAGAACGGGAGCGATCCGCACCCAGCCGGCAGCCGACCTCTTGAGGGAACGACGGCTGCCCCTGCTGTAGTCGAAGCTCTCCATATCGGGGCTTCTAAGCTCCGGCATCACGTCGCCGTTGGCCGTCTGGAAGTAGCCTACGTCGGGCGCCATCAGCGCGGGGCACTGGGCTCGAGTTATCCGCTCCGTGACCAGCACCTCCCGCAGCGACGGCCGGATGGGCACATTCTCTATGCCGACCATGCGCGCGATGGCCGGCGACTGGGCCCCGGCGACACACACCACCCGCGAGGTCTCGATCACCCCCTGGTCCGTCACGACCCCAGTGATCTTGCCGTCATCGGTGGTGATGCTGGTGACGCCGGTGCCCGTATTGATCTCCACCCCCAGCCGCCGCGCCGCCCGAGCGTATGCGTGGGTTACCAGCCAGGGGTTGGCCCGCCCGTCCCAGGGGCAGTAGGCGGTCGCCAACAGCCCGTCGGTGCTCAGTATGGGCACGAGGCTCTTTGCCTCCTGGGGGCTCATCAGCTGGACGGGGATGCCCAGGCTTCGCTGAAGCTGCATATTCCTCCTGTACTGCTTCACCTCTTCCTCGGAGTACAGCAGGAACATGTAGCCGATCTGGCGCACCTCCAGATCCTGGGGATACTCCAACTCCTCCTGCAATCGGGTGAACAGCTGGATGCTGGCAGTCATCAGAACGATGTCCGCCTCGGTGGCCCACTGGTGGCGAAATCCGCCCGGGCATCGGCAGCTCGCCCCACTGCACAGATGATCCTTCTCGACGATCACCACATCCCGAAGACCCTTCTTGGCCAACTGGTAGGCGATCGCACAACCATTGACCCCGCCCCCGATAATGACCACTTCTGCCGTGTGCCTCATCTATCTCACCTCGGCTGCGACCGACATGGCTCGACTAGCACCTAGCCGCCAGTGCAGCGCCAGAAGATCAATCTTCCCAGGTCTCGCGCGACGCAGGTGGTTATCCTCTTCCCTTCCACCGTCACCAGGACCTGGTGGGAGCGGTGGAACCCACTGAGGCCAAGACCTGGCGTGGCGAAGGTGGGCTTGCGGTGCGACGAGTAAGGTTTGCTCCTCACGAGGAGTCGATGGAAGGCGATGATATGCCAGGCGGTGGTGATGTTATATCAGCAATGGTCTCCTGTCAACATCTAGAACCATGCTATTGACATGGTTCGCGAGCATTGCTATGTTAGCCTCGCCCTGTACCGGCGAGCTGGGCTCGTACTCGCACGAGCCGGCTCCCATGGAGCCATCGCGGCGGAGGGGCTGGTGCTCACAACCCGCGGAGAGGCGGGACTTTACGGCACACGGAGGATCCCATGCGGCTGCTGGCGCTGAAGCCGGAGGAGTGCACCGGTTGCAGGACGTGCGAGCTGATCTGCGCCCTGCACAACCACCAGGAGATCAACCCCGCCAAGGCCGCCCTGCGGGTGAGAGGGCTCTTCCCCGCGCCCGGCCACTACGACCTGCGGCTCTGCGACCAATGTGGCGAGTGCGCCCTGGTCTGCCCCACCGAGGCTATCTACAAGCGGGATGACGGCGTCTACCTGATCGACGAAAGCCTCTGCACCGGCTGCTACGCCTGCGTCGACGCCTGCACGAAGGGGGTCATGTACACCCACGAGTCGACGGAGGCTCCCATCAAGTGCACCGCCTGCGGCGAGTGCGCCACCTACTGCCCCAAGAAGCTGCTGGCCCTGGACGGGGAGGATGGCTCCATGGCCCAAACCGTGGAGACGCGACATGTCGCGTCTCTACATGGTCGCGGCCCCCTGCCTGGATACGCCGGCAAGATCCTTCGGGTCGATCTGACCAGCGGCAGGGTGGCGGTGGAGCCGCTGAAGCCGGAGATGGCCCAGGACTACCTGGGCGGCCGGGGTTTCGCTGCCCGTCTCCTGTACGACGAGCTACCGGCGGGGGCCGACCCGTTGGGGCCGGAGAACAAGGTGGTGGTCGCCTCCGGCCCCCTCTCCGGCACCTTCCTTCCCGCGGCCGGCAAGATCACCTTCGCCGCCAAGAGCCCCGCCACCGGCGGCTGGGGCGACAGCAACATGGGCGGCCACCTGGCG
>JAJZQR010000449.1 GCA_021806765.1 Chloroflexota bacterium
CCGGATTACCCTGCTCGGCCAGCTTCACACCGCCGTTGTAGCACACCACCGTCCCGGGGACCTCATCCCGAAAGGCGATGGTGCGCAGGAAGTTCACCATCAGTTGGGATCCCAGTTCGTCGTCGCCGCGGCCCAGTGTGGCCCCGTCCAGCACCAGCACGGTCCCGTCGGATTCCCGTCGTTCCATTCAACATACCTCGGCAGGTGGTTCCTGCCGGCATGTTAGCAGATGCCCCGCCACCGCGCCATCTATGCGGAGGAACGCCGGGGACGGAACCGCGAAACACGAAGGCACCGAGACCCACCAGCTTCTCTTCGTGATCCTTCGTGACTCGGTGCCCTGGTGGTGAATCCTGCGCACTACTGCCAGGCCCGCTCCACGGCCTCGGCCACATCCCTGTCGTGCTCCTCGCGGAGCAGCGTCGAGGTACGTGTTGCAGCCCTGCGCAAGGACTTCAGCACCCTCTGGCCCTCGGCCTCGCCCAGCAAGCCCAACTTCACTAGAAACCGGAGGTACAGCGGCAGTAGTTCCATCAGGCTCGCCACCTTGTAGCTCTGGGTTTCCTCGACGCCGAACAGACTATCGATGAGATCGCTTAGAGTCGTCGACCTGGGAACCAACAGCGCCTGCCCCAGTCTTCCCTCCGCGATCTGTTGGGACTGATAGAACGCGAGCGCGACGCGAGCCAGATCCCCCCGACTGAAAGGTATTCCCTGCCGCCAGTGGAGGTCGCCCAACCACTGCTGACCGAAGATGAAGGCAGCCCTCTCGACGGCATCCCGATCCTGCCCTCCGCGGTACTCGAAGTCGGCTACGGTCCAGGGGCGAACCCTTTGGCCCGATAAGGCCGCCAAAGAGTCCGGCAATCGCTCGGCGTTCACCATGCTAAAAGGAGAGAGGGCCTTCTGAAGCTCAGGGTCCGTGATCTCCGGCGCTCCGCCCCGCTCCAGCTGATCGAGGAGGGTCAGTTGGATGGCTATGCTGCCGAAGTGGTTCTTCACGTCCGGGCCGAGATTGGCAGAGGACCCTACGGCCGGCCAGGCTTTCAGCATCGCCTCCCGCAGGGGACGGGGCTGATCGTGATACATCAGCAGGTCCGCAACCCACAGGAACTGGTCGATGTCCCGATCGGGCTCCCGAGCAAAGGGCTCCAGCAGCTTCGGTATGATGGCCGTATCACCTCGAGCCAGCGCGCTCTCCAGCAGCCAGTCGTTGTAGTAAGGCCAGTCCTCCTCGTACGCTTCGGGGAGTTTCTGCCGGAGTCGATCCACCAGTTCGTCGAAGCGGCCCTGCTGGCCCCGATCCTTCGCCTCCACCCAGATATCGGAGAGCATATCGAAGGCATCGACGTCGTCGAGTTGCTCGGCTTCGAGGGCCTCGAGGAAGATCCCTATCTTCCCCTCGTAGTCGGCCTCGCCGAAGCGGTGCCACAACTCCGATTCCTCCTCGGTTTCGTACTCCTCGTCCTCATCCTCGAAGAGATCGCCAACGTAGAGAGGGGAGACATCCGAGCGGGGCTCCGCCGACCGAGGGCCTAGAACCGACTCGATCGCCTCCTCAATCCGCGCCCTGGTCTCCCTCTCCTGCTGCTCGTCCTTCTCCATGCAGCACTTCTTGTACTTCTTGCCGCTCCCGCAGGGGCAGGGCTCGTTCCGTCCGACCTTCGGCATGGTTCCCTCTCCACACGGACAACTGACCGTAACTTCAACACCAAGAGCGCCTACCAACACCGTCGTCTAGTAGGGCGGGTTGTCCCCAACCCGCCCGTCGGTCAGCCTCGACGGCGGGGTTGAGGCAACCCCGCCTACTGGATCTGTCAGCGGTTCTGAGGAGTATTGGCTGCAACTTGGATGCCACACGCGACCGCCGGGAGACGGTTCCTACGTAACGTTCCGGTTCAGCTTCCGCCGCAGCCGGGCCAGACGGTGCTCTAACTCCTCCCGCTCCCGCTCGACCCGCCACGGCTCGGTCCGGGCCCCTCGCAACTCCAGGGCTGCCAGGGCTTGAAGGGTGACCCGCTCCGCCTGGAGATAGTCCCGGGCCGCGTGCTCGTAGTGTTTCGCCATCTCCACGTGGGCCACCAGGCTGTAGCCGTGGCCGGCGGTAGCCAGCTTTCGCCAGATCTCCACGGCGTCCTGCCGGAGCCGCAGCCGCTTGTACAGGTTCCCCAACCGCAGCATGGCCCGGCCGCGCAGATCCCCCGTCGGCGCCAGTTCTACCGCCCGCTCGTAGCAGAGGACCGCCCGATCCGCCATTTCCAGCCCCTCGAAGACGGCCCCCAGGGCGGCGAGATCCCGAGGGTCCTCCAGCTCTGGGTGGAAGGGATCGGCGTACTGGCAGGCCAGGCGGGTGGCCAGGGTAGCCAGGGAGAGGAGGTCCTGCCGGTTGTGCTCGAAGACGGCGGCCAGGGGTCGAGCGTCCTGACTCTGGAGGTAGTTGAAGTAGAGGGTGGGGATCAGCCAGCCGGGGACGTCCCGCTCCCGCTCCACCCCCAGGATCTCAGCTTCCAGGGAGGCGAGGGCGCAGCTCTCCAGCCGCTCCCGCCAGAGGCGACGGGAGGGGAAGAGCAGGTCCAGGTGGGGAAGCCCCTTCAGGGGAAAGGGGCGGCGCAGCATCTGGAAGCGGGTCTCCAGCAGCGGAAGGTCGAAGGACTTCCCGTTGAAGGTGACCACCCCCTCCAGGGGTTCCACCGCCTCGGCCAGGGCGTGGAGGGCCGCCTCCTCGGCGTCGTAGTCCTCCATGAAGAACTGCTGAACGACGAAGCGACTCCCCTGGAAGTAGCCGAGCCCCGCCAGGAAGGCGTAGGTACCGGTACCCCCGGCGAGGCCGGTGGTCTCGGTGTCCAGGAAGGCGCATCGGGAGAGGTCGAGTCCCGCCAGCTGAGGGTCCCTCCCCAGCCAGGAGAGCTGCTCCGGGGCCACCTCCAGGGCCTCCTCCAGGCGATAGGACCCGTGGGGGTGCCCGGCGGGGTGATGGTGCTCCGCGACGAAGCAGTCGCCGAAGGGGGTGGAGATGTGACCGCCCTCCACCACCTGGTCGATTGGATATCTCCCTCTCCCTCTGGGAGAGGGTCGGGGTGAGGGCTCAACGGGCGATGTCTGCTCCTCGCCGCCCTGCAGGGTCGAACCGGTCTTCAGCTGATATCCCAGACGGGAGAGACGGGCACGGAGGTCGTCGGAGGTCATTGGGTGGCCCTTCCGGCGACGAGGGGCGTCGACTGCAGAGCCGGCCTCACGGCGGTGCTGAGGATTGTGCACGGTGTCGATGCCCTTGCACAAACGCCCGGGGCTAA
>JAJZQR010000090.1 GCA_021806765.1 Chloroflexota bacterium
CCAGGAACGCCTCTCGTGAGACACCCTCCTCCCAGAAGAAGGGGTTGACGGCCAGGTTATGCTTCCCATCGCGGCCAAGATATGGGTTGAGTAACAGTGGTCCACCACCAGCCGCGACGTGAAGGACGGCAAGGCCGAGCATATCACCCGGGAGCCGGAGCAGGTGAAGGCCTTCCGTGATACCTGGCGGGACGGCATCCACAGCTACCTCACCTACCTCCGCGACCGCCTCACCGTTGCCCGCGACCTGCTGGCGGAATCCGGCTCGATCTTCGTCCAGATCGGCGACGAGAACGCGCATCGCGTGCGGTCACTGATGGACGAGGTGTTTGGGGAGGACAATCTACTTTCTTTGATCCCCTTTCTGACCACAACATCCCAGAGTTCAACTGGCCTTGGTTCGGTGGCTGATTTCCTCCTCTGCTATGCCAAGGACAAGCATTCGGTCAAGTACCGACAGTTGTATCAGCCGAAGGATCCAGCGGCAACCGGTGGGTGGGCACTGAACTACGGTCGTTTCCCCGATGGAACGTATCGTCCCTTGACGCGCGAGGAACGTCAGGATCGCACCTCGCTGCCACGGGGCACGATGCTCTATCGCCTTGACAACATTACATCCCAAGGGGCGACGCCATCAGGAACTGTTACCTTTGAATTCGAGGGGAAGCAGTTCCTTCCCGGAGCAAAGAGCCATTGGAAAACGACGACCGTAGGAATGCGAGTCCTATCGCGCGCGCACCGCATCCAAACCTCAACCAACTCAATCCAGTACGTTCGCTTCCTTTCAGATTTCGCAATCCAGCCGATCACCAACTTGTGGACCGACACCACGCAAGCGGGCTTCGTAGATGATAAGGTCTACGTCGTTCAGACGGTCAGCAAGGTCATCGAACGCTGCATCCTGATGGCCACCGACCCCGGCGACCTCGTCCTGGACCCGACCTGCGGCTCCGGCACCACGGCCTACGTCGCGGAGCAGTGGGGCAGGCGTTGGATCACCATCGACACGTCGCGCGTCGCTCTGGCCCTGGCCCGGGCGCGCGTCATGGGCGCCCGCTACCCCTACTACCTCCTCGCCGACTCCCGTGAGGGCCAGATAAAGGAGGCCGAGGTCACCCGCACGGTCCCTAGCTCTCAGCCGGTGCACGGCAACATCCGCCACGGCTTCGTCTACGAGCGGGTGCCCCACGTCACCCTCAAGTCCATCGCCAACAACGCAGAGATCGACGTGATCTGGGATAAGTGGCAGGAGACCCTGGAGCCACTGCGGGCGTCGCTGAACGGGGCGCTCGACAAGAGTTGGCAGGAATGGGAGATCCCGCGAGAAGCAGGCGCAGCATGGCCGGAGCCGGCGAAGAACCTGCATGCCGACTGGTGGGAGGCCCGCATCGCCCGGCAGAAGGAGATCGACGCCTCCATCGCCGCTAAGGCCGAGTTCGAGTACCTCTACGACAAGCCCTACCCGGACAGCAAGAAGGTCCGCGTGGCCGGTACCTTCACCGTCGAGAGTCTATCCCCCCATCGGGTGCTCGGGGTGGACGAGGACGACGAACTGATCGATCCCCTCAGCGAGACCGGCCCCGGCTACGGCGAGAAGCAGAGCTTCCCCCAGATGATCCTGGAGAACCTCAAGACTGCCGGAGTCCAGCAGGCCCACAGGGAGGACAGGATCACCTTCACCTCGCTCACTCCCTGGCCGGGCGAGCTCGTCTGCGCCGAAGGCCGCTACCCCGAGGGCGAGGCGGAGAAACGAGCGGCCATCTTCATCGGTCCTGAGTTCGGCACCGTCAGCCGCCCCGACCTGGTGGCCGCCGCCAGGGAGGCTGCCGATGCCGGCTTCGACGTCCTGATCGCCTGCGCCTTCAACTACGAGGCCCACGCCACGGAGTTCAGCAGGCTCGGCCGCATCCCGGTGCTGAAGGCCCGGATGAACGCCGACCTCCACATGGCCGACGATCTGAAGAACACCGGCAAGGGCAACCTGTTCGTGATCTTCGGCGAGCCCGACATCACCCTCCTCGACGAGCCCGACGGCCGGATCCGCGTGAAGGTCAACGGCGTGGACGTCTTCCACCCCAACACCGGGGAGGTCATCAGCGACAACGCCGACGGCATCGCCTGCTGGTTCGTCGATACCGACTACAACGAGGAGAGCTTCTTCGTCCGCCACGCCTACTTCCTGGGCGCCAACGACCCATACAGCGCCCTCAAGACCACCCTCAAGGCAGAGATCGACGAGGAGGCCTGGGCGACGCTCCACAGCGATATCTCCCGCCCCTTCGACAAACCGAAGTCGGGCCGCATCGCCGTCAAGGTCATCAACCACCTCGGCGACGAGGTGATGAAGGTGTTCAGGGTGTCGTGATCGGATTTCCAAGCCAAGGGGCTGGAGTCCCGTGCGGTGGTCGTGATGGCCTGCGACGACGAGATCATCCCTTCCCAGGAGCGCATCGAGACGGTAGGCGACGACGCGGACCTTCAGGAGGTCTACGATACCGAGCGCCACCTCCTCTACGTCGCCTGCACGCGTGCCCGCGACCATCTCCTGATCACGAGCGTCGCGCCGGCTTCGGAGTTTCCCGACGATCTGCGAGAGTGACATTCTAGACTCCGCCCCGCCATCCGCTAATAAGAAACAGGAATAGCCGGCTCATACAGAAGCAGTAGCGAATGAGCGGCCTGATGGACCAGTAGACTTGCCTTGGGGCACATCGAATAGCAGCCAGGACGTCGCCATCATCCACCTTGCCCAGCTGACATGACAGCCATATTCCTTCACTATATGTTGACATTGTCAGACACCCGTGCTATGCTCTGCTTGATTGGAAGGGCAGGTGTTGACATGCCTGATGGAGACGTGATCCCGCGCACGCCAGTGCGGCTCTGGAAAAGGCCGCACAGTCTGCTTAGCTCGGCCACGGATGCTCAGGCTGTGGCAGATGGTATTTTCCATTCGCTTGTTGGAAGCTTGCGGGACAAGGGCGGGCTCCCCGGAACCCAAGATCTCGCTGCCATCGTCGGTGACATGATAGCAGGCAACATTAGCCTGGCTGATGCCCTGGAAGAGACACACGAGGTGGAATGGCGACATGGTGTGCACGTCCATACTCGTGTCGCTGCCGAAGCCACCAGGAGGGTGCTGGTTGAGGTTGGCCAGGGTAAGGCTCTCAGTTCCGCCCCGCTAAGGACTGTCACTGAGGCATCCTGCTGGCAACTCATCCGCCATCAGCTACTTGGGCGGATCGGCCCCGATCAGCAGGGCGTCAGCTACACCACTCACGAAGAATACCTCCAGTGGGAACAGCGAGTCCTGGCTCCGATCCAGTCAAGGGTCGGCGCCATTGTTGCGGATGTGGCACGTGATCCAACCGGGCGCAGCCTACCTCGAAAGAGCCAGATACAGGTCCCGGCCCGGCCAGAGACGGAGGCGATCCTTGAGACTGATCTCTTGGAAGTCAGATAGTCGCAGAGGGGAGAAGAACGTGACCGCCCAGCCCACTGCCAAGCCGGCAAGCTATCAGTTTGTCTTTGACGGCAACAATCAGGTTCGCTTCGCCGTCGGTGACGACCAGTTGGGCCCCTATCTCCGCTTCACCGTCGGCGACTATGCCCTAACCACGGCTTTTGGTGTCGCTTTACCTCCTGAGCTCGCGGACCTCATAGATGTCGCCGTCGCCGTCTACATAGTAGATCGTCTGGCCGCGCGGCGGCCTGTACATGCTGACCTCTACCACCTTTACTGGACCCGTCACATTCGGGTGCAGATCCCGCTGCGTGTTCCAAGTCTCTGGATCAACACGGAACTTGGCAAGCACCTCCACAGGCTTCTTCGGTTCCTTACCGAGGATCTTTGGGACTTCGACTTCTCGACGCGAAGCGGAAGGCCGCGGCCATCGGAGACTATGAGACATATGCTTCAGACGCCGCTAACCGAGCCCGTGACCGTGGGCCTGTTCAGCGGGGGACTGGACTCTCTGGCAGGCGCGTGCCGCGAACTGCTTAACCCCCCGGGGGGAACGTTCTTCCTGTTCTCAGGGAGGACGAATTTCCGGATGGGCGCGCACCAGGAACTACTGTCTCAGCAGCTACGTCTGAAGACACATCGGGATGTTCGCCCGCTCGTGGTTGAGTTCGGTCTCCGCGATCGGGGCGGGAAACAGGATGAAGATGAACCAAGCCAGCGGTCTCGTGGTTTCGTTTTCCCTGTGTTGGCAGCCGTCGCGGCACTACTTGCTGGAGCAGGCGAGATCCAAGTCTATGAGCCGGGTGTCGGAGCGATCAACCTGCCCTATACCGAGGCTCAGCTCGGTGCCCAGGCTACCCGTGCAACTGACCCGCGTACGCTGCTGGCGCTGTCTGAGTTTATCAGCATGGCGGCTGGCCGGCCGTTTTCGGTACGAGCACCGTTCCTCTTTGCGACCAAGGCCGAGCTGTGCCAGAGTATCGTAGTCCTGGGCGTCTCCGACCTCGCCAAAGAGACAGTCTCGTGTGACAGCGTCTCGCTGCGAGTCAAAGGCCACACCCACTGTGGCTTGTGTACCTCGTGTCTTCTCCGTCGCCAGGGGCTCGATGGTGCTGGGTTAGGCGATCTGGATCGCAAGTGCGGGATATACAAGGATGACCTTCTGGCTGGACCTGGCGCGGTCCAATTTAAGAAGCTTTACTACCTTCGAGCAATGGACCTTCAGGCACGCAAACTCGAGTATGCGCTGGCGACCGCGAACCCCTGGCAGGAGCTCGGCAGAACGTACCCTCAACTGGTCGAGATTGCATTCGCTCTTGCCGGGACAGGCCGCCCCATGCAGGCTGTTGGGAACGATATCGTCGATCTCTACCGCAGATACTGCATGGAATGGGCTCGCTTCAGGGCGAGCATCCCCTGGGCTCTCGCCAGCTAAGCCGGCGCAGGGAGGTGATGGCTATGGACACCGATATACTGAGGACCCTGGACCCACGAGAGTTGGGACACCGGTTGCAGGAGGCACGCAAAGCCCGGGGACAAACTCAACAAGATGCAGCCGTGCATCTGGGCGTGGCCCGGACGACGATCACCGCCATCGAGAAGGGTGAACGACGAATCCAGTCCTCGGAGCTTGCTCGTCTGGCCATCTTCTATGGGCGGAGCGTCGGGGAGTTCCTTCGCCAGCGTCCCCCAATGGCGCCGTTCACCGTCCAACTCCGCGCTGTGCTCGCACCGGGAATGGAGGTAGAAAGAGAAATCTCCTCGGGCATGGCCGAGTTCGAGCGTTTGTGCCTGGATTACCTTGAGCTTGAGCGAATATGCGCGGCGCCTCTGGCAGGGAAATACCCTGAACAGTATCGTACTGAGGGAGTCCCCCCTGAGTCGGCTGGAGAAGACGTGGCCAGCGCAGAGCGCAACCGACTGGGGCTGGGCGATGGCCCGCTGCTCAACCTGCGGGAAGTCATGGAGAGCGACGTCGGCCTCAGGGTTTTCAACATGGAACTTCCCTCCCGTATCGCCGAGATGTTCGCCTATACCGACGAACTCGGGGGCTGCCTCGCCATCAACCGCAAGCACCCTGAAGAGCGCCGGCGCATGTCCATGGCCCATGGTTATGCTCACTTCCTGGCGAACCGGTATCGGCCCGAAGTTGCATTCCTCGGCCGTTACCAGCGGCTGCCCGAGCAAGAGCGCTTCGCGGACTCTTTCGCCCGCTCCTTTCTGATGCCGGAGTCCGGATTGCGTCGCCGCTTCAATGAGTTCAAGCGAAGCCGCCAGGGCCGCTTCACCCCGAGTGATCTGTGCACCCTCGCCCACTTCTACTTCGTGTCGGTCGAGGCCCTGACCCTGCGTCTGGAAGAACTGCGTCTTCTCCCCGGGGGTGCCTGGGACCGACTGCAGCAAGCCGGATTCAAGGTCCAGGAAGCCAAGGAGATTCTGCAACTGCAGCAGCACCAGGAGAGCAACCAATTGCTGCCCCTAAGGTACAGGTACCTGGCCGCTGAGGCCTTTGAGCGAGCCGAGATCACGGAAGGTCAACTCGCGCGCTTTCTTCGCGTCGACCACCTTGAGGCGCGTCGGATCATAGCAGAGCTTGCCAGTCGAACGGTGGTTTCCGATGAGGGCACCGTTTCCAGTATGCCGATCGACCTGGGCAAGTCGCTTTCGGCCTGACCGGACGTACGGCACTGAATGGGTGAGTGGAGATGACCATCGACTTCGCCGGATGTCGTGCGGTGCTGCTCGACAGTTGCTCGCTGCTGAACCTCTACGCGAGCCGCCGGATGGCAGATGTTCTCCGAGTGCTCCCCGTTCGTTGCGCCGTGGTCGACATCGTGATCGGCGAGGCGGCCTATGTGCTGCGAGGCGGCGATGGAGAGGATGCCGCCGAGCGTGAACGGGTCGATCTCCAGCCATTCACTGCCTTTAGGCGCATGGAGGTCTGGCGGCTGGAGACGGAGGCCGAATTTACTAGCTTTGTCGCCCTCGCTGCCCAGATAGACGACGGTGAGGCCGCCACGTGTGCCCTGTCCTTTCACCGATCGGGAGCGGTGGTCACCGATGATCGCAAGACGCACCGCGTCGTAGCCCGTTCAGCATCCCGGAGGTTATCACCACCAGCCAGCTGCTGAAATACTGGGCCGAAGCGGCCCACGCCGAGGACGGTCAATTGCGGGCGATGATGCTGGACATCCAGACGAGAGCTCGCTTCGTGCCGGGCAAACAGGATCCTTTGCTCGGCTGGTGGGAGGCTCTGATCAGACCCTCAACTCCCGGGCGATGAAGGTCCGGCACCGCCCCGTGTACTCGGCGTGGCCGGACGACCCCTCGGGTGTGGTCTAGAGTGCCCGGCCTTTGACTCTCGGATTGCCGCGTACAGTCCCGGATGGAACGAGCGAGCAGTCCCCCGCCTACTCCTTCCACAGGGCCGATCCTGGTGGGCGGCGGGTAACGGTGGGGATCCTGTCGAAGTGGGTGTCGTAGGAGTACACGATCTGCGACCCCGTCTGCTCCATCGCGGCGACGATCAGGGCGTCTCCGAAATCCACGCCGGAGCCGGCGTACAGCTCCAGGGCATGCAGCACGGCGTTGCGGTTCTCAATCCTGAAACCCGGCAGACGCACCAGCGGGGCCAGGAGCTCGTACACCTCGGAGCGGGGAAGGTTGTAGAGGCGAGGCGAGGACAGGACGTACACGGCGTCGGCGATGACCGTGTCGGGGGCCGCCACCTTCAGCCCGCCGCTCGCGACCGCCTCGAAGAGCCCTGCAGCCTCATACTGCTTCTTCGGGTCGTCCTTGGTGAGGAGCCGGATGATGACATCGGTGTCGACAAAAGGGTCGGTCATGGCCGGTCCCGGTACTTCTCCCGCAGGTGGTCCTCCCGGGCGATCTCCCGCACCTCCTGCCAGGTCAGCGGCCTCTCCAGCGACCCCGCAGCGCCTCGCAAAGACGCGATGTCGGGGTACCGAGGAACCCTCAATCTCACTACCCCATCCGGATCGATAACGAAAGACAGCTTGTCGTTCCTCTTGATCCCCAGGTGCCGGCGAACCTCGGCGGGGATGGTGACCTGCCCCTTGCTGGTTACGGTAGACACGATCTCCTTCTTCACGTTGAACCCCTATGTAAGGCATCCGTGCACGAGTAAGGCAATGGTAGCATGCACCTTACCACCGGTCAAGAACATGAAGGCCAACGCGCCCCTTGAAACTCTCGGCCGCATCAGCTACATTCAACATACGGGCGAAGCGGGGCTCATTGCAGTGAAGGGGAGTATAGATGCCGCAGCTTCGTTATCTGGACCTGGAGATGGAGATCACCTCGCCGATGCTGACTGGCGGGGCAGACATGCTGCCCGAGCTGCGTCCCCCATCCTTCCGAGGAGTGATGCGACTCTGGCTGAGGGCTCTGGCGGGTGGCATGCTGGGAGACGATGTTGCCCTGGTGCGCGCTGTGGAGACGGCTGTCCTGGGAGGGGCCGGGCAGGGTTCCCCGACGGCTGTGCGCACTTTCGGGCAGCCCGCCCTCGGGCCGATACCGGCGAGTCCGCAGGACTTCCCCGGCGTTCAATACCTGCTGTGGTCCGCGTTTCAGACGAGACGGCAGTGTCTGCTGCCTGGGGAGCGGTTCCGGTTGCGACTGCAGAGCAGACCCATCGACCCGCCCAAGGTGGAGGTGCGGGACCTTTCCCTCGACCAGGAATCGGGCTGGAGATGGGCCCTCGCATCGCTCTGGTTGATGGCCCGGCTGGGAAGCCCGGGCAAGCGCGGTAGAAGGGGTGCGGGAGCTCTGCAGCTGCTCTCTCATCCCGGGGGCTGGCCCGAGGGTTTGCCCCCTCCGGTGAGCGCCGCCACCGCTCCATCTCTCCTGGCCGAGGAGCTGGCTCGCGACCTGAGCGCCCTTCGTCGCTTTAGCGGGGTGGAGCCGGTGGCCCGGCTCCCCGCCCCCTCCAGCTTCGACGTCCTTCACCCCGACACCTTCTCCCTGTTCGTGATGGACCGGGCTTTCCCCTCGTGGTGGGAGGCGCTGGACGCGGTGGGCCACGGCTTCCAGGCGTTCCGCGCCCGGGAACCCGCCGACTACGCGACGGTCAAGGCGACCCTGACGGGTGGGCGGGCCGCGCTGCAGACGGTGAAACGGGCCATCTTCGGCCTGCCTCTGCCATTCTTCTTCAGCTCCCTCTACAAGGATCTGATTCAAAAGGGCACGCCGCCCCAAGAGGCCAGAACGCGGTCCTCGGCCACGGTGACGCCCAAACGGGGCGAGCGCCGGGCCTCGCCCCTCTTCTTCCGGGTGAGTCGCCTCTCGGGGGGAGAGGCTGCCTACACCGTCCTCATCGGGCTGTGGCGCTGCCAGTTCCTACCGGAGGACGCGCTCACCATTCGTCCGCGCGATCGCTCCCTGCGGCCGGTCACGGTACGGGCTCCGGCCGATTACTCCTACGTCGAGGAGTGTCTCTCTCACCTGGGTCGGGACATTGCGCCTTTAATCCCCGTGGTCTACCGATAGGAGGTGAGCAAGGTGCCGAATCCCGCGTTGCTGTATCTGTACGTCGAGACGCCGCTGCATGCCGGTGCCGGGACCGCGACCGCTGGTGAGGTGGACCTGCCGATTCAGCGAGAGGCGAGCACCGGCTACCCGGTGGTTAGGGCGAGCACTCTCAAGGGGGCGCTACGGGCCGCCGTCTCAACGGCCGCAACGGCGGAGGATGTCGCGGCGGCCTTCGGCTCGACGCCGGAAGCCCCGGAGGATCAGACCTTTGCCGGTTCCATCTTGCTGGGTGATGCCCGGCTGCTGCTATTCCCGGTGCGCTCGCTGTTGGGGGTGTTTTCCTGGGTGACCGCGCCGGAGCCGTTGGCGCGCCTCGGGCGCGACTCCGCGGCCCTCGGGGTTCCCCTGCCCTGGCCCGAGCTTCCCCCGGTGGCCGAGGGCTCGGCCCTGGTGCCACCCGACAGCGGCCTGCGAACGGCCAGAGGACGGGTAATGCTGGAGGATGTGGCCTTCCGCGCCGAGATCGTGGAGGAGGCAGGAGCCCTCGCTCGCCGGCTGGCGGAGGAACTCTTCCCCCCCGAGCCGGAATTCGCCTACTGGGCGCAGAAGCTGCAGAGGGACCTGGCCGTCCTACCCGATGGCGCCTTTCGCTTCTTCACCACTCACCGCACGGAGGTGATGCAGCGCATTCGGATCGATCGACGGACGGGGGTCGCAGCGGAGGGCGCCCTCTGGTCGGAGGAATACCTGCCCGAGAACACGCTGCTGTGGGCCGCGGCGGACTCGCAGCCGCCGGCCCGGCCCACGGACTCGATCCAATCGGCCTCCGACGCGCTGAGCTGGCTGCGGGGGACGTTGCCACCCCGGCTCCAGGTGGGAGGCAACCGAACCCTCGGGCGCGGCTTCGTGAGGCTGAGGTGGGCGGAAAAAGAGGGTGCACTGTGATGGAGGAGCTGGGGCGATTGACGGAGCGCCAGCGGGCCGATGCGGCCACGCGGGCCATCGAACAACTCCCGAAGGGTCGGCTGTCGCAGTACGCCCCCCTGGTGCGCGGCCTGCCGTCGCTGCTGCACCAGCACGGCCTCGGCCAGACCCTGGTGTACCTCCTCGGTCGAGGGGCCGAGCGCGCCGACAGCCCCTACTCGCTGCTGTACGGCCAGCTCGGCTCCTGGCTGATGGGAGGGCTGGGCGAGCAGGGCGGCGACATCCTGGCCACGCTTACCCGCGTGGACAGCCGTCGGTATCTGGAGGCAGCGGAGGAGGCCCACGCCTTTGCCCTGGCGCTGCGGGAGGCGATCCAGAAGGCGCTGGCCCCAGAATCCGCCGAGGAGGTGGCAGAATGAGCCCTGCCAGATGGAGGATCCCGCGCGATCTCCCCTGGATCACCCCCTATCCGCTCCCCAGGGACACGGCCGAGGAGTTGATGGATCGGGAGGGGGAGACGGAGAACCTGGGCCTGAAGATGGATCGACTGCTACCCCACGGGCTGGGCAGACAGGGCCCCGAGCTGGTACGGGAGTTCGCCGATCGGGGGGCACTGGTGCCCGACCTGGCTCCCTTGAGCGATCTGGTGGTGGCCTGGCGGGTACGATGGGAGAGGGTGGCCGCCGCAGCAGACGCGGTTACCTTCAACGCCTCACCCGAGTGGCGAGTGATCGTGGGGTTGGGGGGCAACGCCCTGCTCCAGGGGGGCATCACCCTACACCACGTCTACGGGCTTCCCTTCATCCCGGCCACGAGCCTGAAGGGAATAACGAGGCTGTATGCGGAGGTGGTGGTGGAGGTCCCCGAGGAGGAGGTGGCGAGGCTATTTGGCGACGTCGATGGGGAGGCTCGCCTGGGCGAGCTGCAGTTTCTGGACGGGGTACCCGCCGAGCCGCCCCGGATCGAGCGGGATCTGATGAACCCCCACTACGCCCTGTACTACGGTGGCCAGAACAAGGTGCCTCCGGGGGACTACCTCAGCCCGACGCCGGTCTTCCTCCTGACGCTGGGCAGGGGCAGCCTCTACAGATTCGGGGTGGCCAGCCTGCCGGGGAACCGCGCCGACGCGGAGCTGGCAGCCGGATGGATGAGATCGGCCCTCGGCGAGGTGGGGCTGGGGGCGAAGACCGCCGCGGGGTACGGCTACTGGGTGGTGGGATAGGTGGACGGTTCAGCCGCTCGGTCCATGCTATAATCGGGCAGATCCCAACTTGTCTCGGACCCGGCGGCAGGTGCAGGATCGGCGACCACCGCGCGAGCAGGACTCTTTAGTGGATAAGATGGGCATGCGATCGGAGCTTGAAAACCGGATTCGCCGCGAACTGCCCCACCTAGCCGAAGAAGATGTATATTCCCTGGCCGGTATCGTCGAGCGCCTGATCGACGCCTACCAGCCGGAGCGCATCTATCTCTTCGGTTCCAAGGCGCGCGGCGATTACGGGCCAGACAGCGATTTCGACCTGCTGGTCGTCGTTCCCAATACGGCGCCAGACGAGCGAAAACGCAGCCGGCTTGCCTATGACCGTCTCTGGGGCACGGGGACCGCAGCCGACGTTCTCGTGTGGACGCGAGGCCGGTTTGAAAGCCGCGCCCACCTGCGTGCATCCCTACCAGGCACCGTCCTGCGGGAAGGAAGACTGCTCTATGCAGCATGATGCCGCACGCGTGGCGGAGACCCGTGAGTGGCTGGCCAAGGCTGCCCTCGATCTCCAGGCGGCTGAGTTCGAATTCACGGCGGAGCCACCGCTCACCGCAGACATCGTCTTCCACTGCCAGCAGTTGGTCGAGAAGTCCTTGAAAGGCTTCCTCGTCTGGCACGATGTGCCGTTCCGCAAGACCCACAACCTGGTCGAGATCGGCCAGCAGTGCAGTTCCATAGATCCCACGCTTCAAGAGCCGATACGGCGAGCCGCGGGGCTTACGGAGTATGCCTGGAGGTTCCGCTACCCTGGCGAACCGCAGCAACCACCCGTGCCGGAAGCCCGGGAGGCCCTAGCTTTGGCTCGGGAAGTCTACGGGGCCATCATCAGTCGACTTCCAGAGGGGACCCGGCCGTAACTCGCCTCACCGACACCGTGATCCTCGAACGCACACGAAGCCTCGTCAACGAAACGATGCTCACAGTTGCTGTGCAGAATCGCCGGCTTCCTTCCACAGAGCCCATGGACCAGGGAATCGCGAGGGCGAGGGGTCGTGCCCCCTCGCCCTTCTGACTGTGGCTAGCAAGATGGAGTGCCGGCTCGAGAGTCCTGAGCCCCGGCAACCCAGAACTCAGAACCCAGAACCCAGAACCTCCCAGCACTCAGCACCCAGCACCTGGTCTGGTCTACCCCTCGATGTACACCGATCGCATGGTGGAGCGAGAGTAGTCGGGGTGGACGGCCAACCCCTTCACCTTCGGCAGAGTGGCCACGATCGACTTCTCGAAGTAGGGCACGATGATCGGGCCCCGATCGATGAAGATCTGCTGGATCTTCTTGTACAGATCCACCCGCTTGGCGTGATCCATCTCCGAGCCGGCCTGGGTCGCCAGCTGATCCAGCTCCGGATCCGACCAGTGGGACTCGTTCCACTTGGCTCCCGTCATGTAGGCCAGCTGCAGGTAAGGCTGCGGGGTGGCTCGAGAGCCCCAGTCGGTGATGCCGTAGTCCACCTGGAGCCACCCATCGTCCTGATAGTAGGTGTCCACCGGGACGACGTTGATGTCCACCGTCACCCCCGCCTCGGCCAGCTGCTCCTTCCACACTGTGGCAATCTTGGGAACGTCGAAGGAGTTCTGGGCCATAAGGGTGATCTGCAGCTTTTCGGCCCCCGCCTCCTTCAGAAGGGCCTTGGCTTTGGCCACGTCCCTCTTGGGTTCCGGGGCCTGCAGATAGTAGTCGCCGAAACTGGGGCCGATGGGGGTATCACGACCGGCCACGCCATAGCCCAAACGGGCAGCCTGCAGGATGGCGGAGCGGTCGGTGGCCAGCTTCAGGGCTTGCCTCACCCGGGGATCCTTGGCAGCCCCGCGGTCGGAGCGCATGCGGATGGCGAAGTGCATGTTGGTCTGGCCCTCCAGGAGGGTGGTTTTCCCCTCCTTCTTGAGGGTCTCGGCCAGCTCGGCCGGCACACCCATAACCATGTGCAGCTCGCCGGCCCGCAGGGCCTCCACGTGGGAGGTCAACTGCGGCGCATAGAGGTCCTGGATCCCGTCCAGGTAGGGCAGGCCGGACATCCAGTAGTTGGGGTTCCGTTTGAAGGTAGCCCGATCCTCCGGCGAGAACTTATCCATGATGAAGGGGCCGGTGCCGTTGAACGTGCTCTTGAAGTCCTTCGTGTCGCTGGCCACTACGGCGGCGTGGTAGTCGCCCAGGTCGGCCGGCAGATCAGGGTTCGGCTTGGACAGGACGAACTGGACGTGGGAGGCGTCTACCGCCTTGATCTCCTTGATGTTGGCGTAGAGGTCCGCCGTGGCGGCGCCGGTCGTCTTGTCCTTCAACCGGTTGAAGGTGAAGATCACGTCGTCGGTGGTCAGCGACTTGCCGCTGTGGAAGGTGACTCCCTTGCGCAGCTCGAAGGTCCAGGTCGTGCCATCCTTGCTGGCCTCCCAGCCGGTAGCCAGGGCCGGCGCCGGCTGGTTCTTCTCGTCGATCCAGACGAACCAGTCGTAGATCTGAGCCACGGCGGCGATCTCGTTGACGTTGGTCTGCAAAGCCGGATCCAACGTGGTGGGAGGCTGCCAGCCTCTCTTGAGGACGCCGCCCTTCTTGGGTCCGGACGCTGCGGCCGCGGCCGTTGGAGCAGCCGCAGGGGCCTGTCCCGAAGGAGCCGGTGCGCTGGTGGCCGGTGCCTGAGGAGATCCGGCGCAGGCGGCGAGCGAACTGGCGGTAGCCCCTGAGATGCCCAGCACCACAAGGGCACGAATGAACTGGCGGCGGCTGATCTGGCCCGATCGCAGCCGGTTGCTCAAGCTATCGATGGTGTCCTCAGTACTCACTTCGTTTCCTCCTCAAGAGTTGAGAGCTGCCAAACCTCACGCCGGATCGACAACGGGCATCGAGGGAATAGGGGAGCTGCTGATGCAAACTGACCGCGGTAGTATACGATAATGAAGAGAGATGGGTACAGCGCCTCGATCCTGCTACCCTGCCACGGGCACTATGGGCGCCGGCTCGCCCCGCTTCCGCCGTTCCACGTACTCGCCTATGGCCTCCTCCAGGGCCGGATCGAGGGTTGGCTCCTGGTACCGGTTTAGCCATTCCGTCCAGAGGCTGCCGGCCCTCCGAGACAGAGTGGGTGCCCCCTCCGCCTGCCAGGCATCGAAGGTGCGGCTCTCCAGCAGGGGCGAGAGGCGAAGCGACTGCCGGTGGTGGGCAAGGGTGTGATCCGCCATCAGGAAGCTGCCCCCGGGGCCCACCTGGGCGATGGTATCGAGAGCCAGCGCCTCCTCGTCCACGGGGAAGCCATCCAGGAACCGCTCCATGGTCTCCAGCATCTCCAGGTCGAGGACGAACTGCTCGTAGCTGGCGGTCAACCCACCCTCCAGCCAGCCCGCGGCGTGGAGCAGGAATTGGACGTTGCTGAAGGTCAGGGACCAGAGGCAATTTGCCTTCTCCAGGGATGCCTGGGCTCCGCTCGTGGGGGCGGTGGTCACCAACCCCATCCCCCGATGGGGAAGGTGATACCAGCGAGCCAGCTGCCCGGCGGCGATCTCCATCAGCACACCCTCAGCACCGCCGAAGATGGGCAACGCATTGCGCATATCTGCGCTGGTCCCGAAGGAGCCATAGAGCACCGGGGTGCCGGGGTTGACCAGCTGGGCCAGGGTGATCCCCGCCAGAACCTCGGCGTTCTGCTGAGCCAGCGCCCCGGCCGGCGTCACCGGCGACATGACCCCGGTGAGCACGAAGGGGGTGATCTTGAGGGGCTGCCCCGTCTGGGCGAAAACCAGCAGGGCCTCCAGGGTCTCCCGGCTGAACCGGAGGGGGCTATCGACGTTCACCCCGCCCAGCACCGCCGGGCGGCCCCGCAGCCCCCCCTCGCCCCCAAACAGCAGCGACACCAGGGCAATGGAATCCCGGGCGCTGGCGGCATCCAGGCTCATTACCCCAGTCGGCTTGTCCGAGTAACGAAGCGCGGCACTGAGATAATCCAGGTGGCGCGTCAGGGGCGGAAGGTCCAGCGCCTCCACGCAGCGGTAGGTCATATCCAGCAGGCGGCTGTGGTGAGTCAACTTGATGAACTGGACCTGGTCGGCGTAGCTGCCGTGGTGGCGGCCCTTCTCCGGGTCCTCCACCATCATCGGCCCCCCCACCGGGGCCAGGACCATGGCATCGCCCCCCACCTCGACGCTGCGATGGGGATTGCGGGCGTGGAGGGTGAAGCGAGCGGGCGCTTCCGCCACCGCCTTCGTGACCAGCTGGCTGGGGATGCGAACCCGTTGGGCGGGCCAGTCGACTGTGGCGCCCCTCGAAGCCAGAAGGTCGAGGGCTCGGCCATCCAGCATCTCGACGCCCACCTCCTCCAGGAGGCGGAGGGATGCCTGGTGTAGCGTCTCCACCTGATCCTCGGAGATCACGGTCAGGGGACGCGAAGGGATTCTGAGCATGGATGGACGGCACCTTTCGGCCAAGAGGGATGCGCAGGAAGACGTCGCACCGCGACGCGCTGGACGCAGCACAACGGATCACCTTGTAGCACGACGGAAGCGACACTGTCAACCACAGCGAGGGGAGGCGACCCGCAAGGAGATGGCAACGGGGAGCCAGAGGGCTGTGCCGTGGGAGCGGGTAGCCGAGGCGCTGGTAGTCCCTCGAAGTCGAGGGCCGACCGCTACCTCTTCCGCCGACGAGACCTGCCCTTTGGAGTAGCAGCGGCGGCGGCCTGGCCCTTGAGGAGGCCCTGCAGCCTCAGAATGCCTTCCACCACCAGCACCGAGGCGACGGTGACCAGGACCATGACGTAGATGGGGATCTCTCCCCGGGTCTGCCACAAGACCCCGCCGGACACCGCCAGCAGCCCTATCACCAGGGTGAGACGGCTCATCGGAATGCCCATGGTGAGACGAGCACCATTGATGCCCAGCAAGATCAAACCCGCGGAGATGTACTGCACGTACTGCAGCCTGACCTGCGTGGACCTCTCCACCAGCACGGTCACGCCCCACATGACGAAGAAGAGCACCCAACCGACGACGGTGATCTTCCTGTCTCGAACGTCCTTCTGTGGAGCCACGACCTCTGTACCCACGGCGATATCCCCCTGTTGACTGGATGAGGTGGCAGGGAGCATAAAGGGACAATCAACCCCTGTCAAGGAAGGGATTTGACACCCTGGGCAAGAGCCAATATCATGCAGTCGGCACTCGCCACCGGGTAACACTCCACCAACGTCCGGCTCACCCCCTCGACGGTGTAGCCGGCACGATTCCAGGGGTTTTCATGGCCAGCCGAACGTCTCACTCGACAGGTCGGGGTAGTGTCCGACCGCCGGAACCCGAGGATCCCTACCCGCGCATCCCGGAGCCGAAACAGAGCCACACGGGGAGCCTGCTCGCCTTCGTCAGTGTGCTGGCCGTGCTCGGCTTCGGTTTCTGGACGGCGGTGGCAACCCTCACTGGCTCCACCGACAAGCCAGCCCAGAAGACCTCTTCCACCCCCGTCGCGACCCGACTTGCCGCTCCTGCGCCGACCTCGGCGCCCACGGTAGCGGCGGCCAATCCCTCGGGCACCCCCACCCGATCGTCCACCCCGGGGCCCAATGCCGGCAAGGTGCACGTGGTCGGCCAGGGAGACACCCTCTCCAAGATCGCCCAGATCTACGGGACCACCGTGGACGCCATCATGGCCGCCAACGGCATCACCGACCGTAGCAAGATCCTTCACGTGGGCGACAAACTCACCATCCCCTGACCCCAACTAGCCAGCCAGGTGGCTCAACACCATGATGGCCACCAGCCCCGCGCCGGACAGCAGCACTCGGGCGATCATGGCACCCTGCTGCGCCGTCTGCACTTTTTCCCTGTCGGTTCTGTCTGCCATAGACCCTGGATCCTCCCGTAACCGGTAAAGCACACGGCGTACCAGGGCGTACGCAGGTGGGGATGGTTCACGGACAGAGTGACAGACTCCCTAGACCGTCATGCCCGACCTGATCGGGCATCCAGGGGTCCACGTTGGCGTGCAGGAGCAGCCTCACGAGGAGATGGGATGCCTGGACCCCCGCCTTCGCGGGGGTGACGAAGGAGAGGCTGGGGGTGACGTTGGCAATAGACTGTAACTCTATCTACCCGCCCTTGTGAACCGTGCCCACCCATCGTCGGCCTCGCCCCGGCGGTGGGGAACGCCATCTTCGCCGCCACCGGACGCCGCCTCCGCTCCCTGCCTCTGGCACCGCACGGCCTGCCCACGGCGCCAATGATTTAGAATAGCGGACATCAGGAACCCGGCAGGAGCGGTCGCCCCTGCCCCCCCCCCGCGTCGACTGGCTAGAGGTCGATGGCGAGTCGACGCCGGCCCCGCCACGAGGCACATCGCACTCCTACCGGCCGGCCCTCGGTCGGTGCAACGGTTCGCCCGGGTGGCCGACCGGTATGAGTGCGCCCGCTCGGGCCAACTGCTGGTCGTCCCAGGAGACCAGAGGCATGGAGTGGAGGCGAGCTGCCAGGACGTAATGGGCATCGGCCCCTCGCAGCAACAAGTCGCTGGCGAGGGCGGCGGCCTCCTCCTCTTCTTCAGCCTTCCAGGTGACCACCTCCAGGCCGATCCCAACCCCCTGTGGGGCCAGGAGCAATCCCAGGGCCTTCTTGCCCTCCGCCGGATCGGCCGCCAGGCGAGCGATGGCTCCGGCCACTTCAGCCAGAACCAGGCCGGGCCCCACCAGCGCGCTCCCCTCGGCCAGTTGCCTGGCCATCCATTCCCGAGTAACCCGATGGTGCAGATCAGAGCGAACGAAGTAGGCTACCCAAACGCTGGCGTCGATCACCACCGGCGCCCCTCCCCCACGACCTCCACCGCGTCGATGGGCCCGGGGTGCGCCCGCTCGATGGCGTCGCCGATCTCGTCGGCTTTCGCCATTACCCTTTCGATTTCCTCGGAAGATAGTCTCCTCCTGGGGGGCACCAGATGGGCCACCACCCGACCGTAATGGGTCACGGCCACCCGCTCCCCTTCGGAAACCTCCCGCAGTATCTCCGTCGTCCTCTGCTTCAGTTCCTTCACACCAACGCTTCGCACGCCATCCCTCCATGGTATATCATGGTGACACCATTGTACCACCTTTTGTGCCGAAGAAATCGTGTGTTGCATACCGGGACCCGAGATTGCGCTGAAATATACCACCCCAAGAAGTATCATTTCACTCATCCGTATTCCCTCATCTAAAATGTTACCGAGGCCTGTACAGTTCCCTCAAATGAAAATGTTACCGAGAGGGGACGATGCTGGCCGACGAGGAGATGA
>JAJZQR010000450.1 GCA_021806765.1 Chloroflexota bacterium
GCCCCGGATAGTCTGCCCTTCGTCACCCCCGCGAAAGCGGGGGTCCAGGAGAGGACCCTGGATGCCCGCCTTCGCGGGCATGACGGCGAATTGTGTACGCGATCCCAGGCCAGATGCTTAGGAAGTGCTGAGTTCCGGGTACTCGGTACTCAGCACTCAGAACCCAGCACTCAGAACTCAGAACCCAAAGTTGGCAATCTAGGAGAGGAAGAAATCCATGAAGGCATTGGTCTACTACAAGGCCTACGACGTCCGGTTGGAGGACAGGCCCATCCCTACCCTGGACGAGGGCGAGGTTCTGATCAAGGTCGCTTATAGTGGCATCTGCGGCTCCGACGTTTCCATATACATGGGCAAGCACCCCAGGGCGACCCCGCCGGTCATCATCGGCCACGAGTTCTCGGGAGAGGTCGTGGAGATCAAGGCTGCCAACTCGCACCTGAAGGTCGGTGATCGGGTAGCGGTGGAGCCGCTCTTCAACTGCGGCCATTGCTACGCCTGCGTCGACGGGGCCTACAACTCCTGCATCAACCTGAAGATGCCGGGCCACAACACCGACGGCTCCTTTGCCGAGTATGCCAAGGCGCCCGTCCATCGCGTTTATAGGATCCCCGAAGAGGTTTCCATGGAGGTGGCGGCTACGGTGGAGCCCACCTCGGTGGCCACCGGGGCCGTGAGACGCTCCCGATTGAAGGTGGGGGACCACGCCGTGGTGCTGGGTGGCGGACCCATCGGGCTGTTGGTGGGCCAGGTGGCCAGGCTGACCAGCGAGGTCCCCGTGGCGCTGGTGGAGGTGAGCGACTGGCGGTTGGAGTTGGCCCGCAAGCTGGGGCTGGACACCATCGACGCCAAGCAGGAGAACGTTCGCCAGGCCATCATGGATCGGACCAACGGGCGGGGCGCCGACGTCATCTTCGACGCCGCCGGGGCTGCTCCCCTGACGGAGCAGATCTCCAGCTTCATCAAGGTGCGGGGCCAGATCGTGATGGTGGCCATGCCCAAGGAGCCTCGCCCCGTGGACCTGGGGATCTTCGCCTTCAAGCAGGCGGAGATGATCGGCTGCCGGGCCTTCACCTACGGTGACTGCGAGGCGGCCATCGCCATGATGGCTGCGAAGAAGATCGACGTCCCCTCATTGATCTCCCACGTCATGCCCCTGGAGCAGTACATCGAGGGGTTGGAGATGGCCAAGAAGGCCGGCGACTCCATGAAGATCCTGCTGAAACCGTAGAACCTAACCCCCGTGCCCCCTTCCCCACTGGGGAAGGGGGCTTTCTTGTCCCCTCCCCGCTTTGGGGAGGGGGTGGGGGGAGAGGTTATCCCTGACGGATTACTTCCAGATCAGGTTCGGCAGCCACAGCGCTATCTGAGGCACGTAGGTGACGATCAGCAGCGCCAGCAGCAGCACCAAGGACCAGGGCAGGGAGGCCCTGGCCACCTGGCCCAGCTTCATCCCCGAGATCCCACTGGCCACGTAGAGGTTCAGCCCCACCGGCGGCGTTATCATCCCCACCTCCATGTTCATGGTGATGATGATCCCCAGGTGGATGGGGTTTATGCCCAGGGGGGCGGTGACGGCGTAGAAGAGGGGTCCCAGGATCAGGATGATGGAGGTTGGCTCCAGGAATGTGCCGGCTATCAGCAGGATGACGTTGATCATCACCAGCACCATCCAGGGTGCGCTAATGGTGCTGAGCACCGCCTGGCTCAGCCTCTGGGGGATCATCTCCGTGGTCAGGATGTAGCCGAAGAGCATCGCCATGGAGATGATCAGCATCAGCATGGAGGTGGACTTGGCCGAGTCGGAGAGGATCTTCGGCATATCGCGCCAGGTCATCTCGTGGTGAACGAAGAGGCCGATCACCAGTCCGGCGACGCAGGCTACCACCGCGGCTTCGGTCGGGGTGAAGATCCCGCCGTAGATCCCGCCGATGATGATGATGGGGAGGGTCAGGCTGGGCAGCGCCTCCACCGTCGCCTTGAGCCGTTCTCGGTAGGTGGCGGGCTCTTGGCGCTGATAGCCGCGGCGCCTGGCGATCACGTAGCTGGTTACGATCAGGAACGCAGTCAGCAGCAGCCCCGGCATGATGCCGGCGATAAACAGTTTGCCCACCGACTGGTTGGTGACGAAGCCGTAGACGATCATCGGGATGCTGGGTGGGATCAGGATGCCCAGAGTGCCAGCGTTGGCCATGATCCCTACAGCATATTCCTTGTCGTAGCCCGCCTTGACCATGGCCGGGATCAGGATCCCGCCGATGGCGATCACCGTGGCCGGGCTGGAACCCGAGATGGCCGCGAACATGGCACAGCCCAGAACACCGGCGATGCCCAGGCCGCCATGGACGTGGCCAACCCACGAGTTGGTCAGGTTGATCAGCCTCCGGGCGACCCCTCCTGTGTTGAAGATGTTCCCCGCCAGGACGAAGAAGGGCACCGCCATCAGAGGGAATGACTCCAGCGAGGTGAACAGCTTCTGGGGTATGGTCATCAACGGGATCGTGGTGAAGACGAAGAGGCTGATGGTACTCGCGATGCCGAGGGAGATGGCGATGGGGATCCCGAGAGCGAGCAGCAAGGCCAGGAGGACGAAGACGGTGAGAGCCATCTACAATGTTACCCCCTCATCTATCTCCTTGCCGTACACCTCCACCGGGAGGTGCTCCATCTTCCGCCGGAGGAGGTAGTAGAACTCCTGGCAGAACCTCACGGTCATCAGGCCCGTCGATATGGGTATCGCGCTGTAGAAAGGCCAGGCGGCGACACGCATCTCGGGGGTTGTCTGTCCCCTCTGGAAGACGAAGAGGACAAACTGGATGCCGAAGACGAACAGGAAGGCGGTGAAGGCGGCGCTGATGGCCAGGCCGGCCAGGGCGATCTTCCTGGCCAGTTCCTTTGGGAGGCGGTCTACCAGGAGTTCCACGTGGATGTGAACCCCGTGGCGGATGCCGGAGCTTGCCCCGATCAGGGAGGCCCAGATGAGGGAGAAGATCACCAACTCCATGGAGCCCAGCGATCCGTTGAAGAGGTAGCGCAGAACCACCTCGCTGAAGGCCAGCACCACGGCCAGGGCGAAGAGAAAGGCCGTCGTCGCCTCCTCGAACCAGTTCAATGCCGTGTTGATTTTGGATAGCACGGGATCCCCCTAGTGACGTCATGTCGAGTAGGACGGGGTCTTGTGCCCGGCCGCCCGGCGCCCGATGTGCGGCCAGCGGCGGGGGAAAGAACCTGCGCCCTACTCCAGGAACAGCATGACCGAGTGGGTG
>JAJZQR010000091.1 GCA_021806765.1 Chloroflexota bacterium
CCCACCACGGCCAGCTCTGTCTGCCGCAACCGCTGCATCAGGTCGTAGCTCTGGAGGATCAGGCTGCCCGGGCACTTCACCGAGCAGAGGACGGCCAGCTTGCGGCGGCTCAAGAGGCCGAGGTTGCCGAGGGCGTCGAGGGCAGGAGGGGCGTCAGGGCCGAGCTGCGCCCCTACCGAAGACGGATAGTGCGGGTCTTGGCGCCCGATCCGAATGGTGTCCACAGACCTCGCTGCCACCATACCACCAACCTACAGAAGGTCCAACAGGTCGTCATCATCCGTGGGGGCACTCTCCCCGCTTTGAACCGTTCTGCCCGCCATCGCGACAACAGGCGCACCCTCCTGAATCGTCAGCAACCCCTGAGCCGCCAGCGGACGCACCCGCTCCAGTGAAGGCAGTTCCTGACCCTGCACGCTGCTCATATAGACCCACTTCGTAGCCCGAGCGATGCCAACGAACAGAAGCCGTTCGACGCGGTAGCGGTCCAGCCTCGAGAAAGACTTGGGAACCAGCCTCGGCATCAGGACGGTGTCGAAGGTGAGCCCTTTCGCCGCATGGTAGGTCATGAGTTTGGGGCGATCACTGGAGAAATCGTACTCGCCCTTTGTTTCCACCTCCAGGCCGACATTCCTGAGACCCTGCGCGAAGCCGTGGACCTGCCGGTTCATCGGGAAGAGGATGGCTATCCGCTCGCCCTGGTCCAGCCTCACCCGCACAATGTCAACGAGCCGTTCGGTTTCGTTCTTGAAGTCGGAGGCCAGGTAGAGGAGCGGGGTCTCTCGGCCCGTCTGGGCCGTCCTGGTTTGCCGGAGGAAAAAGGTCCTGTCTTCCGGGTCGTCGATGAACTCGGCGGCTAGGGCAGCGATGTAAGGGGAGCAGCGAAAGGCCTCCAGAAGACCCACATTTCGCTTCCTCAGTCCCAGCCTTCGCAGAATGTCGGTCTCGCTCGATCGTCCCTCGTAAATCTGCTGCTTGTTATCCATGCAGACGGTGACGTGCTTGGCGATGATGCGCAGTAGGTCAAAGGAATCTGCCTCCAGATCCTGCCCCTCATCCACGAGGACGAAGTCGTAGGGCGGGGAGAAGGACGATTGGGCACGAATGTGCTCCAGCACCGCGTAGCGGATGGCGGTGAAATCGGGCGTCTTCGTCTTGCTGTCCCAGGGCATGCGCCCGCCGATATGGCCTCTGTACCAGTGGCGGCACCAGTCGTCCAACGTCACCACTGAGTCCTCGGGAAGGTCCAGGAGCTGAAGAGCTGACTGAATGTAATCCTTCAGAGCATTGGTGAAGACAAAGATGCGGAACCTCTCGGGCTGCACGTCGAGGGCATCGCTCAGGTGGCGGGCACGATGCAGCAGCACCTGTGTCTTACCGGAACCCGGCGCCCCGAAGATCACCCTGTGCTCCCGAGGGTCCAACTCGATGGCTCGGATCTGCTCCGGGGTCATCTCGTCCCGGGGCACCAACCAGATAGTCACTGCTGCGCCTCCTGCACGGTCTCCATGGGCAGCAGCGCATCCTGGTCCAGCGCAGAGCTATCCACCTTCTTCCGGCGCCTCTTCATTTCGGCAAATGCTCGGTCGGAGGCGTCCTCATCGCCGTCCATGCGCGCCGCCGTCAGGAACCACCCCAACTCCCAGTCGTTCAGAGCTCCCACGGGCTCGAAGGTCGCCAGCGCCTCGTTGAGAAAGCGCACCCTCTCCTGGGAATCCCCGAGGGAATCTGCCAGCATCGCCCGCAGCACCAGGAAAGGGGCCTCCCGCTCCATCGCCAGCGCCTTCTCCAACGACTCCACAGCAGCGCCAATCTGCCCCCGCCGCTTCTGGGCCAGAGCGAGGTTGAACCAGGACCCGCTCCATGGAGAGACCCTGGTGGCCTCTCGGTAGAACTTCTCCTCGCTCTGCACGTCTCCCAACTCGCCGGCCAGGGTGGCCATCCGGTTGAGGATCCCAGCGTCCGCCCCATTCCGCGTCCTCAAGACCGCCTTGAACAGATCGAGAGCCTTCTCTCGATGGCCAATCTCCACGTAGTGATTCGCCAACTCCTCGAACTTCGCCGGCTGCTGGGGCTGCGGGATCTCACCGGTCCGTAGCCGCTCCTCCAAGTCCAGGATGGCGGCCCAGTGTACGTCCGGGTTAACCACATTGGTCAGCGGCTTCTCGATGGCTCTCGCGAAGGAGGGCGAACCCGCGGCAGAGGACAACCTCATCCTCAGGTCGAGCATCTGGTTCTCGTCGTAGCGATACTCCAGAGCGAGAGACTCTCCCTGAGCCGCGGGGGCGGGTATCGTCCAGACATCCCCGTACAGCAGTCTCGCTTTCTCTCCCGCGACGATCTCCACCCGGAGCTTCAAGTCGCCCCGGGCAACGGTCTCCGGCACCAGAAGACGCTGGCAAGAGCGATAGGAGCCATCGGCCGGATAGGGGAGCGCCGCTCCTGCGGGGACTAACTCTATCGAGCCCGTCACAGTGCGAATCCCGATACTCTCGTGGCAACAGGGCTGAATCAGCCCCTTCCCGTGCAGTGCCAGGGCGAGGGCGTGGTAGGCCGCGCCCCGAGCAACCGCCGTCTGCACCGAATCGGCGTCCCCGTGGGTCAGCACCCTGGCCGATGCAAAGAAGCTAGCGGCGGCCTCGGCCACCTGGGGGATCAGGCTGCTGCCGCCCACCAGCAGACAGTAGTCCACATCGGCCGGGTCCAGGCTGCTCCTCTCCAGGGCGTCCTGTAGCGGAGCGAAGATGGAGCAGGTCATACGATAGTCGGTTTGACGGGCGTAAAGCAGGTCGCGATCCAGGAAGGGCTCCAGCAGCGTCTCGAACTGCTCCGCCGTGAGCTGGGGTGACTGCAGGGTCAGCCTCCGCCCCCTCAGATCGCACTCCCGAACGCCCGGCAGCTTCTTCACGATCTGACTCTTGTCGGCACCCTGGTACCGACCGAACTTCTGCAACCGGGCGATCTCCGTGGAGAGCCCTATCTTGAGGGCCTCGGCCACACCCAGCAGCGCTGGCTCGACATACTCTTTCTTCTCCTTGTAAGTGAGGGCGAAGGGCAACAGGTTGTTCTGCTCCAGCAGTTGGGGCAGCAGCACCTCATAGAGGATGGCCGCGTCGATGTCGCCGCCCCCCAGCCGGTGGTAGCGGGACACGGAGAGGGGTGCTGCCTTCAAACCGCCGCTCTGGCTGGCCCCCTCCAGCCGAAACAGCGCCACGTCGCAGGTGCCTCCGCCGAAGTCGAAGACAACCAGGGTCTTCTGCCCCGTAAGCTCGGGCAGCAGCTCCTTGCGGTGGGTGACCAGGTAATCCAGGAAGGCAGCCACCGGCTCGTCGAGCAGGTCGCCCCCCTGCACTTCCAGGCCGGCAAGCTCCGCGGCCTTCTGGGTATCGACTCGCTGCGCCGACTGAAAGGAGGCAGGAACGGTGACAACCACCCGGCTCACCGGCGTGGGGTCGTCGGCCAGGGCCGACTCCTTCAAGTAGGAGAGCACCCTGGCGCCGATTTCGGCCGCCGACCGGAACCCCTCGGGGGCCTTGTGGTAGGTGCGCTGGATTCCCATGTGGTTCTTGCACTCGTAGAACAGTCCCTGATATACGCCCAACTCCGGCGCCTTGGCGCGCAGCCGCTTGGCGCCCTCACCGACGAACAGCCGGTCCTGATAGATAGCGACCGCCGAGGGGACCAGGACGTGGGTGTACACGCCCTCCAGGGTAGGCTGTTCCACCTCCAAGCAACGGGCGATGGTCTTGGAGGGATCGGCCGGATCCCAGATCACCTCCGCCACGGTGGAGTTGGTGGTGCCCAGATCGATGCCTAGCGCGCGGATGGGGGTCGCCGGCAGCTTGCGTTCCGAGTTCGCGGGTCCCAAGAGGTCCAGTGAGCCCATGGTCCCCTCCTATGTGTATTCTATGAACCGGTATATACCGCACGCATAGTGCTATGAACCGACGGCATGCCAGTTCCCGGGGTGGTGCCGTTCGGCCGCGATCTATCCATAAAACCTGGTAAATAGATTCTAGATAGATTGTCGATAGACTGTGGATAGACGCCGAGCACTGCACTACTCTGGCGGTAGGTACCGTGTCCACCGGCCCAGGCCCTCACGTCGAAGCAGCCCCTTGGCAGCCAGCTTCTTCAGCAGGTACCCGGCTTGGGTGGGTTTCACCCCCAGGAGTCGACGGCACCCATCGTTGTCGATGCTCCCGTTCTGGCGCACGTAGGCGAAGATCCTCTCCTACGGTGGGAATGGAACGAAGGCAAGGGCTACTGCATGACGCAGTGAACAACAGCTAACTGATCGGATCGGCTCTTAGCCACGTCGCAACCTCTCGCGTACGCACCTCTCGCGATTGGTGACAACGGGCCTGGCGTATCGGACGTAAATGGGGCTTCCCTCATGACTTATGCGCATATGCGCATACCGTTTTGCGCCGCGCGCATATTCTGCGCATTTCGCGGTTAGCCACGCTCATAATAGGCCCCACGTTTGGAGCCTCGAAGTCGAAGCTTCCTCTCCTTTGCCAGCCGGCGCAACAGACGGCTCGCCTCGTCACTACCAAGCCCACACAGCTCCACCGCTTCCCGTCGCGTGATGCGGGAATGGGCTTGAACGTATTGCAGCACCATGGCCTCCTGGCGGATCTCGTCAAAACCGTGAGCACGGACATACCCTGCCGGCGCCCCCAACTGGCGGTAAAGCCAGGCACTGAGGTGGTAGACACGGCCTCGCTTCTCTCCTTTCGCTTCCACCAGGCCTCGCTCAACCAACCGCTCCAGCACCGAGCGGGCATGGGCCTCTCCACGCTGGGTGAGCCGGCCGATGGTGGACACGTCCACCCTACGTTCGTACTGCAATCGGTTGAGAGTGATCAACTCATCCAGAGTAAGCGGCTTGCCAGCCTTGTCTTGCTGGTAAGCGAAGGCCGCGAAGGAGAGACTCGCTTCGCCCCCTCGAAGGATCAGGCGAACCGCATCGCGATCGCTCCGACTGTAGTCGGGCAGCGGACGGCCGTACCGCAGTTGCCCCAGGTAGATCTTGTCGATCCCCCGCCCCGTCGTCTCCACCAGTCCAATGCGACGAAGGACCTCAGCAAGGAGTGGATTGCGCGGTTTGGGCTCGTGCACCAAGAGATTATCCAGGGTTATCCCCTCAAGAAAGCCACCGGGGTTGGTGAGGAACAGATGGTCCGGAAAGAACTGTATGTACACCGTGCCCCGCCGAGTATAGTCCCGGTGCAGCACGGCATTGATCGTAGCCTCGCGAAAGGCCTCCGGGGAATAGTCCGGAAGAGGCAGCCGGAAGAGACCCACCTGAACCTCTTGCTCCTGGTTGCGCGCCCTGAACCGATCCTCCACCGCCTCCAGAGTCTTCAGCAGCGGTCCGCCAAACCAATCGTTGACCGGCGTGTTGCCGCGAACATCCAGAACCTGAAAGGCCACCTCGTGGGTCGGGACAAAGCGACGCAGGGCGGTTTCCCGCCCCAACAGCAGCATACCCGCCACCCTCGGAATCAACTCCTCACCCCGCGTCTCCACCAGGCGGAGGGCCTGAATCAACTCCCGGTCGTCCAGAGTGAGGAGAACACCATCACCGTGGAGCCGCTGAATGGTCTGCCGCAGTCTCTCTATCTCCAGAGGATCCAGATCGCCCCAACCGGCCTCATTGGCGACCTGGCCAGAGTAGTCTGCCAGACCCAGATCACCCCGGCGGCTCGCATGCTCGTAGGGATAGAAGGGCGGGCACTCGGGCCCGTGGATGCCCATGACCCGCCTGACACACTTCCCATCCTTGGTGGCGCATACCTCGGGATAAGGGTCCACCTCGATCGCTACCACCGGCAGGCCATTCACAGTGTGCAGACCGATCCGGGTGTTGATGGGTGGAGCGGTGTTATTGAAGATGGCAGCCTGCAGCGCAAAGGGGTCGGTGGTGGCCCCATGTCTTGGACGTGCCCCCGTGACCCGTCCGTCGTTCTCCACACCTAGGAGTAGTACGCCGCCCTCGGTGTTCGCCAGGCAGACGACGGCCTCGTAGACCTCTTTATCGGAAAGGGCTTGGCGGCCCTCGCCCTTGAACTCCACCCGCAGCGTCTCGCCCGACCGAACGAGCTTCTCAACCTCGGCAGTATCCAGCGGCACGCTCACTCCCCCTCCAACCCGTCCCGACCCATCCGGTACTTGATGTCGTAGTTGATGATGAAGTCCAGCTCCTCCTCCGTGAAACCGTAGTGCTTCGCCAGAACCCGGTCGATCTCGTCGATCACTGCCTTCGACAAGGACACCTTGATCTCATCGTACTCGATAACGTGTCCGTCCTTCGTGTTGATAGTCTTTCTAGTTGCGTTCCCTTGCAGAGCCTTCTCCAGCTCCGCCGCTAGTTTGCCCCAATCAGAATGATGCCAACTCCGAGGCACCGGCAACTCCCGAATGAGACCATCGTTGATGTGTTCGCAGTCCGAAAACACACTGTAGTACCAATAGAATAGGGAGGAGTTCAGCAAGCAGACGGCTAGATCAAGAGCCTTCTCTTCGACGAAGGAAACGATTCGACCATGAGGAGGAGATATCTGAATGCCATCCCTCACGAAGAACGGGATACCACGTCGAGCCTTCGCCCAGTACCTACATGCCTCTTGATAGTACGCCACCCAACCAGACAAAGACACGGCTAACTCTCCAAGGCTCATGTGGCTACGGTCCAATACCCTCCGGCATATGTCTGCCTCCAGGCGAGACCCCACCTTAGCGATACGGTACCCGTTCAAGCGAATGGAGTGCGGGATTAGTGATACCACGTCCAGACCGTATGGCCTCTCCTCCGCGTAAACCCGTCCGACTCGAGACGTTACGAACCGTTCTCGACCTCTTCCCTCAGACAACACAATCGCCACTGGCATCTCAACGCCGTCGAACATGGACTCTGGCCGACGCGGGAAGGGCAGTGCATACACTTGAGCTCTTTCTGCCAACAGATTCTGAAGAGAGGGAAGTCGCTCGGAGGACATCACGGTCAGTTGTACGATCAGCCCAATTGGGGAGTCCGACCGAGCCAGGCCGGCAGAGCGCTCAAACACGAAGGCGTACAGGTTCTTCGTTTCTGAAGTTGAGTAGCGGATCGGATCGAGGCGGTAGCCAACCTTATCCGGGGAATACACCACGTAAGGCGGGTTGCCGATGATCACGTCGAAGCCGCCCCTCTTCATGATCCCGTAGAACTCCACGAACCAGTGGAAGGGCCTGTGGGAGTCGAGCCACCGACGGTACGTACCCGCATCGTCCGGGTCGACCCCGTACTCCCCGGCCAGGTAACGGTTCAGCTCGTCCTCCAGCACCCCCAGACGGGCGCGGAGGTCCTGCTTGTCGGCCGGCGTCACCCGCCCGCCGATCTCGGTCTGCTGCTCGCGGAAGCGGGCGGCCAGCCGGTCCACGTCCCCGGCCGCCTCGTCGATACGGCCCATGGTGTCGTAGAAGTCCAGTTTCCTGGTAACCGCCTCCTTCACGTCGTCGTAGGTGGCGAAGCCCACCAGGGTGTTCCCCGCCCGCACGTTGAAGTCGATGTCGGGCAACGGCTCCACATCCTCCACCCGCTCCACCTGGGCCACCAGCTTCAGGAAGAGGCGCAGCTTGCAGATCTCCACCGCCTCCTCCATGATGTCCACCCCATACAGGTTGTTCACCACGATCGACTTCAGCACGAAGTAGCGGCGGTTGGGGTGCTGCTCCACCCTCTCCAGCACCCTGCGGAAGTCGGAGTACTTCTCCGGCCGGTGCCTCTCGCCGGAGCGCTCCAGGTCGGCCAGGAAGGCCTCCATCCGCTCCAGACAGGCCTCGTACAGCCCCTCCAGCAGGTTGAGCGCCGCGAAGAGGAAGGCGCCGGAGCCGGCTGTGGGGTCCAGCACCGTCACACGCTGGATGGCGTGCCAGAAGGCCCGCAGCAGCTCGGATCCCTCGCTGTTCTCGATGACGTCCTGGGCGAACTGGACGACGTCCAGGTTGTAGGTGATCAGGTCGTCGATGGAGCGGACCTCGCCGGCCGACAGCTTCGCCCTCACCTCCTGGTAGCGCCTCCGTCGGGCCACCACCTCCCGCCAGATCTCAGTGGGCAGGGCGTACTCCGCGGGCGCCGGCCGGTTCCACTCGGTCCGCTTCGATACCTCCTGCAGCCCCGCCGCGATCTCCGGCGGCAGCGGCAGCTCCACCCCCTTCTTCACCGCGTCGTAGATGTAGCGGTCGGGGTCGGCCTGGAGCAGCCCCCAGAGGGTGTGCTCCCCCTCGAAAGCGATCCGGCACTCGGGGCGGGCGGCGTCGAAGAGGTAGGGGATCACCGTGTTGCGGGCAATGTAGCCGGTGATGTCCTCCTTCGTGTAGTAGGCCCCCATCTCCTTCTGGTTAATGTACTTCTCGAAGATGTAGCCCAGCACGTCGGGGTTGATCTCGTCGTCGGCCCGCAGCGGCCGCTCGTCCAGGTGCCACTGGTAGCGGTCGAAGAAGGCGAACAGCCGCTCGAAGGCGGCGTCGGCAATCTTAATCTGCTGGCCGTGAAGCTCCTCGATCTGGTGGCGCTGGAAGAGGCCGCCGTCCAGGTAGGGCACCTTCCCCAGCAGCCGGTTGACCTCCGGCGACCGCTCGGGCTCCCTCCTGGCGAAGCCCTCGAAGAAGAGGGGGCAGAGGAAGCCGGAGTAATAGAGATCGGCCCCGCGCCGCTGCATCTCGACCAGCCTGTTCTTCAGATAGTCGGTGTTCCCGTCGAGGAAACCCTTCTTCTGGACGAAGTAGACGAACATCAGCCGGTTCAGCATCACCGACACGTACCAGCGCTGCATCCCCTCCTCGGGGATGCCCTGCAGGAACTCCAGGAAGGCGGCGTGCTCCCTCTGGAAGAGGTCGTAGAACTTCTTGGTGACCCGCTCCAGGTCGAAGGCCGCCCGCTGCCGGCCGGTGACGTCCGGCAGGGTCACCCGCTCCTCCTCCTCCAGGGTAAAGGCCAGCCGATCCAGCTTCTGGAGCAGTGCGTCGCCCGACTGGCTGCGGTGGAAGCTGTGTTCCCGGCGAGCGGTAGGCTTGCCGGCTTCCCGCTTCACCCACTGCCACACCTGGTGGGCCCTGTCCCCGTCCACGAAGACGATCAGATGCTCCCGAACCGACCTGGCTACCTGCTTCTCGATCTTGCCTCGGGTCCCGTAGTCTGGAATCCCGCCGTCGGGCGACTCGCACAGGAAGGCGACCACCCCCCGCTTCTGGGCGAAGGCGGAGAGCCGGTAGCTGCAGCCGTTCAGGGCGACCTCCAGGTGGAGGGTGTGGTGATCCCACCCCAGCCCCTGGGTGAACAGCCACTGGAACTGGGCCTCCTTGAGCCACGACCGGACCCGGGCGAAGTCTATCGTCATTCGCCGCTCAACCTCCTGGTCATACCCACGTCTATCCTGTCTATCCTGTGCATCCTGTCTGATCCGGTCTTCGGCCCTGACCGCCGGGCGGAAGGGGACAGCCCCTTCCCTACGCCCTGAGACCCAGGGAGCAGATGATGCGAGGCTCCTGGGCCCGCTCCTCCTCGTGGACGGAGCAGAGGCGATCCTCGTCCCGCAGCGTCACCACCAGCTCGGCCAGCCCTTCGTCGGAGATCCCGCTCCGCAGCTGCCGGTTCAGGGTATCGGTGGCCGACTCCTTCAGGGGATGGCGGTAGATCTCCTCGATGGCCCGCTTCAGCTCCGGGCTGTCGAAGAGGGTGCCCCGGACCTCCTCGGCGTACCGCTTCAGCCGCTCGTATGTCCGGGAGCGGGCGCTCCCCGGCCGCCCCAGCCCGCCGCCCAGGGAGCGCTCCTCGGCCACCAACAGCTCCACCCCCTTCTGCACCAGGCCGTGATGCTCCTCCAGGCGCGGGAGGGCGGGGGTGTCGGGGGCGCACTCGGCGGCCTTCAGTATGGCGAACTGGGACTCGGTCACCGGCCGGCCCTGGCGGTCGATCCAGGTCAGGGCGTCGTTCCCCTCGGCGGTGCGCAGATACACCAGAACCCCCTCCGGCTCCGTGGAGCTGGGCCGGTGGGGTCGGGTGGAGTAGACCACCGGCGGCAGCTCGGGGATGATCCGCTGCAAACCGGGCTGGGCTGTGATGGCGTTCTTCCATATCTGGTAGGCGTAGGAGGCCAGGTCCACTTCGCCCTCCCCGTCGCCGTCCAGGATCCCCGCCTTCTCGTTGTACAGGTCCACCACCACCTGGTCGTCCTGGTCGTCCTCGAAGAATGCCTCGTCGGTGCCCACCACCTCTGCGTTCTCCTTCAGTCTCCGGCGCACCCGCGCCCGCAGCCCCAGGATCCGCTCGACCCCGTCGGCGGGGAGGAAGGAGTAGCAGAGGATCCGCTCGGACTGCTGGCCTATGCGGTCCACACGGCCCGCCCGCTGGATCAGCCGAATGATGGCCCAGGGGAGGTCGTAGTTCACCACGATGGAGCAGTCCTGGAGGTTCTGCCCCTCGCTCAGAACGTCGGTGGCGATCAGCACCCGCAGCTCCTCCTCGGGGGGGATCTGCGCCCTCTTGTTGTTGCTCACGGGGCTGAAGCGCCAGGCGAGACCCGTGGGATCCGGGGAGTCGCCGTGCACGCCGGCCAGCCCCTCGACCCCTCGCGCCCGGAGTTCTCGCTCCAGGTAGCGCACCGTGTCGGCGAACTGGGTGAAGACGATCACCCTCTCCTGCGGGTGGACGCGGGCCAGCAGATCCAGGAGGGCCTCCAGTTTGGTGTCCCGAGCGGGATCCCACCCCCCGCACTCCCCAAGCACCTTCAAGAGACTATCGGCATCGGCGCGGAGATCCTTGGCCAGCTCGGACACGAACAGCCCGGGCCGCAGCCACTTGAACCGATTCCGGTAGAGGGTGGCGTACTCGGCGTAGACCTGGGCTGCCCGTCGCCGGAAATCCTCCTCCGTCCGCAGCGCCGAGACCGTCCCGTCCTCGCCCGGGCCGTTCTCCTCCTCGTCCTCGAAGAGGCTCTCCGTTATCGCCCCCGAGTCCACGTCCTCGTCGTAGAGGCTGCTGTCCAGCAGCCCCACGTCCTGGGGACCTATCGGCAGCGGTTTGCGCTCTTCGAGAGCGTGGAGGAAGACGAAGTTGCGCAGCAGGTGGCGCTCCACCGACTCCAGGAAGGCCTGCCCCCCGCTCTCCAGCCGCTTGAAGAGGTTGGTGCGGCAGAAGCCCATCAACCGTCTGCCGCCCCGGGAGAGGTCCTGCAGCACCCGGACCTCGGCCGGAGTCGGGGGCTCGTGGGGAGCGGAGACCACGTAGTTCCCCAGGCCGTAGCGGGGGAGGCTCAGACCGTTGATGGCGTCCACCACGGGGGACGCGTACAGTCTGGCGTACTGGTCGCCGGGATCGGCGTCGTCGATCCTGAACTGCTCGGTCACGGGCACCCGTATGGGGAAGTAGGACCGGGTGCCATCCTCGAACAGCAGGTACTTCCGCCCGTCGTCGGGGTCGGGCACGGCGTAGTTGTCCTGGATGAAGCTACGGGTACGGCGCACCATGTAGAGCCGCATCAGCTCCCGCCAATCGTCCGGGTAGTCGCTCTTCTCGAAGGCCGCCAGGGAGCGGAGGGGGCACTGGTGGCGGCGTTGGAACTCCACCTCCCCCAGCTCCCGCAGCAGCCGCTCCGGCCGCACACCCAGATCCTTGTCCTCAGGGACGAAGAGCCGAAGCTGGTTGGAGAGGTCCACGTAGCTCTTATTGTAGGGGGTGGCCGAGAGCAGGATGCAGCGGCTCTCGTTCTCTCGAAGGTACTCCTGGATGGCCCTGTACCGTTTCCCCTCCCGGTTGCGCAGGTTGTGGCTCTCGTCCAGGATCACCAGCCGGTAGCGGCGGAGGTTCGGCAACTCCTGGGTGGCCCGCGTGATGGACAGGACCCTGGCGCGAAGCCGGTACTGGTCGCGGTAGTCCTCCCACATCTTGACCAGGTTCTTGGGGCAGAGGATCAGGGTCTCCAGCCCCTGGTCATCCTCGAAGACCCGGGCCAAGGCGGTGGCCATCAGAGTCTTTCCCAGCCCCACCACGTCGCCGATCAGCACCCCGCCCCGCTGGTTCAGGTGGTGGGCGGCGATCTGCACGGCCCTGGTCTGGAACTCGAACAGCTTCCGGCCGAAATCCCTCGGGATACGGAACTCGGAAATCCCGGCGCGAGCCTCCTGGGAGAGGTGGTAGGCCATCTTCACGTAGATGTGGTAGGGAGGGATCACCTCCTCCCGTGCCCAACTCTCCTCGATGATCCGCACCAGCTCCTGGGAGATGTCGATGCACCAGTGGTCGGTCCACCGGGCCTCGAACCACCGGGCCAGCTTCTGGCAGGCGTCGCCATCCAGGACGTCCATGTTGAGTTCACCCTGCTGGGCCAACCCCGCGAAGGTCAGGTTGCTGCTGCCCAGGTATCCGACCGTGGGGTTGATGGGGTCCGGCCGGAATAGCAGGTACAGCTTGGCGTGGAGGGGATGTCGCAAGAACAGCTTGACGACCACCTTGCCTGCCTTGATCTGGGCAGCCAGCCGCCGCAGGCCGGCCTCGTCTTCGTCGGTCGGGACGCCGACGCTTAGCTGCTCCCGGAACTCCTCGGCCATCCGCCTCTTGAGCCGAAGGGCCGTCTGGTTGTCCAGCTCCCCGTCCCGCCGCATGAGGCTCATGGCCTCCCGCAGATCCTCCTGGGGCAGCCGCTGCATGCCCACCAGCAGCCGGCAGCAGTGACCCTCGCCGCCGGACCACTCCTCGACGTAGGAATCCAGCTGCTTCCAACCGCGGAGGTTGAAGTAGCCGACGCAGAAGTCGGCACGGTCGGAGACCTGGAGGGTCTCGCGGAGGGCCGGAAGGAGCGGCCGCTCGATGTTGTCGAATATGCGGGGCATGGCATCGTCCCTTCTTCGGTTAGGTGGCTCAGCCCGGCCTCCGCCGGCCGAGCTGCGTCAAGATGCATCCATGCAGCAAAGGCCACCCGGACACCGGGGGAAATGGCGGCACACTGAAGGGTCGAATCCGTGGATCAACCGCTGGCAGGGGGTAACGCGACGGCCACCGGAGGGTGGCAGCAGCTACTATATACCGCGGGGAGGAAATGTCAACCGGAGGCCCCCGTCCGGCCACCCGGGATTTCCAGGGCGTCGCATTCTTCGGACTTCACCCCCTCGAAGGTGGCGCAATTCGCCCCTCTCCCAACCCTCACGGCAGGTTGGACCGCCCGGTCTGCATCTTCCACATGTAGTACTTCTCGAAGGCCAGCTTGGCCCAGTGGGACCAGGGGCCGGGGATCAGAAGCTCGAACCGCCGCGGCCGAAACACGTGGTCGGAGATCAGGATGACCCCCTGTTTTCCGGCGTCCATGATGCAGAGGGCGTTAATCTTTCCGAAGGGCAGCTCCTTCGGTTCCCCGCCGGTGATGGCCGCGGCGATGTTGTGGGCGGCCACCTTCGCCATCACCTCGGACATGTAGCCGGTCTTGGGCACCCCGGTGGGCACCGGCGTCGTGAAGGGCGGCTTGATCGCCACCGCCACCCCCGCCGCGTAGATGTTGGAGTAGCTGACGTGCTGGTACCGGTCGTTGGTGGGTATCAGGCCCCGCTGGTCGCCCAAGCCCGGCGAGTTGAGGATGGCGTCCACCCCCGTGAAGGGCGGGATGACGATGGCGTACTTGAAGGGGATGACGTCGCCGTCCTTCAGGTGGATCTCCCCCGGCGTCACCTTCTCTATCACCGCGTTGACCACCGGCTTGATGTCCAGATAGCGATAGAACAGCTCCAGCATCTTCTGCCCGCCCGCCATGCCGTCGATGCCGAAGTGGCCCAGATAGGGCTCGGAGGTGAGGAAGGTAACGGGCGCCTGCTTCCGAACCTTCGCCTCCCGCAGGGCCCGATCGATGTTGAACACCATCTCGTACTCGGCCCCGAAGCAGCTGGCGTACTGGGTCGCCCCCAGCACCACCGGTCCCGGATCCTTCAGGAACTCCTGCCAGGCCTCGTAGGCCTCGTGGGCGTGGGGCAGCGAACAGATGGAGTGGGTGTAGCCACCGTGGGGGCCCAGGCCCGGCACCGCAGCCCAGTCGAACTTGGGGCCGGTGGCGATCAGCAGGTAGTCGTAGCTGAAGTCGCCCACATTGGCGATCACCCGGTTCTCCTCCGGCTCGATCCGATCGGCTCGGGCCTCCAGGAAACGGATCCCCCTGGGCTCCAGAGCCTCTCGCAGGTCGAAGGTGAGATCCTCGGGCCGCCGCCAGCCCGGCACCATCCAGATGAGCGAGGGGATGAAGACGAACTGGTCGTTCCTGGAAAGGACCAGAACGTCGGCTCTGTCGCCCAGATCTCGTTTCAGGTCGAAGGCCGCGTTCAGGCCGGCAAAGCTTGCGCCGAGGATGAGAATGGTCGGTTTCTTCATAGGATCTGGCTCCTCTCGGGACTCCGGGATTGGGTCGCCCTTCGCGACCAGGGAATGAGGCCTCGCGGCTGCACTTTTAACCACAGCACGCCACGTACCACGATCATGATCCTCGTTACCTTGACACTCCCCTCCGTCGGGCGTACCATTGGGCTAGTGGTCGGATCGGCATTCTGCCAGGTCAACCGAAGGAATACTCTGGATCGTATGGAATCTGACAGTAGCAGCGGAGAACGTAGCAGCTGGTCCAATCGAATAGTCCGAGGTGCCATTTCCCTCATCCGAGGGGAGGCGACCTCTACGTAGCGCCCGCCGGCCGCGGTCCCTCGGACGGCTGAGCGCCGCTCGAGGTCGCCTACCAGCGCGCCCTGCCTTCAGGTAGGGTGAGGACTGGGACGGGGGGTAATGCCACCTCTTTATTCTGGAAAAGGAGGTGGTTTCTTTATGCTCCTCTTCAGCCAGATCATTGGACGGCCCGTGGTCGATGCCAAGGGCACGATTTTGGGGAGACTGAAGGACCTGATCGCTTCGGGCGGAAGCTACCCCGTCGTCAAGGGGCTGGTGGTGGAAGGTATGAACCGCCAGCGCTTTGCCGTGGCATGGGAGCAGGTAGCCGACATCGAGGAAGGCAAGGTCAGGCTCGCCGTCACCAAGCGATACATCGTCCTCTACGAGAACGAATCTGAAGATGTGCTGCTCTCCGAGCAGGTGCTCGACCGCCAGCTCTCCGACGTGGAAGGCCACAAGGTAGGGCGGGTCAACGACATACAGCTGGGCAAGACCAACAGCCATTACCGGGTTCTGGCCATAGACCCCAGCACCCGTGGGCTGTTGCGGCGGCTGGGTATCGACCGGGCGATCAGCCTGGTGGGGATCCGCCCTGAGGAGCACCTCATCCCCTGGGAGAAGCTCCAGCCCATCCAGGATCCCATGCCCAGCCTGCAGATTCGGGTGCCCAGAACCACCATCCCCAGGCTGCACCCCTCGGACATAGCCGACATCGTGGACCAGCTGTCCGTGAGGGAAAGCTCCTCCCTGATCGAGGCCATGGACGACGAGACCGCTGCCGATACCCTGGAAGAGGTCTCATCGCGCCGGCAGGTGCAGATCCTCCGAGAGATGGAGAGTTCCCGGGCCGCCGACATCCTGGAAGAGATGGGACCCGACGAGGCCGCCGACGTCCTGGCCGACATGCCTGCCAAGAAAGCAGCAGAACTGCTCTCCCTCATGGAGGAGGAGGAATCCCAGGAGGTTCGGGAGCTGCTGGCCTACCCGGAGGACTCGGCCGGCGGCATAATGACCACCGAGTACATCAGTCTGCCCGAGTCGCTCTCCGTAGGGGAGGCCCTGGAGCAGTTCAGGGAGCAGGCTCGAGCCGTGGACAACGTCTACTACGTCTACGTGGTGGACCGTCCCGAGGTGGAGAGGCTGATCGGGACCATCTCCCTCCGGGAGTTGATCATCGCCTCCCCCGACCACACCCTGGCCGAGCTGGTGGATCGATCGCCCATAACGGTGCGGCTGAGCGATAGCCAGGAAACGGTGGCCAAGGTGATCGCCAAGTACAACCTGCTGGCGGTGCCGGTGGTGGACGACCAGAATCGGCTGCAGGGGATAGTCACCGTGGACGACGCCATGGATATCCTGCTGCCCGCCACCTGGCGGCGACGGCTGCCGAGGATGTTCGCCCGGGAACAGACGACCGGCGCCACCGCCGCCAACCCGTAGGGCATCCGGTAGTAACGACTTCAGTCGTTCGTTACCTCGTCCAAGAACCGGGACGAACGACTAAAGTCGTTACTACAGTCTCGTACTACCGCCTCCGGCTCGACACCCCCAGCGCAGCCAGCGTTGCCACCACGGAAACGACCACCAGGATCCCCAGACTGGACTCCAGACCCAGGCGGTCCGCCAGAACCCCTTGCAGCGCAACGCCGGCCCCGCCGACGATCATCCCGGCGCTGATGGCGAGACCCGAGGCTACCCCCATGCGAGAGGGCACGATCTCCTGGGCCGCCGCCAGGGTAACGGTCAGGGGGATGCCCAGGAGAAAGCCCACGGTGAGGGCCAGGATCACCGCCTCCTGGCCCGGGGTTGCCACGAAGAAGTGCACCGCGGGGGCCATCAGCAGGAAGGATGCAACGAGAACCGGCTTCCTCCCCAGATTGTCGGCCAGTAGACCCCCCACGAGGCTGCCGGTCCCTTCCATGATCAGCAAGAGAAAGAGTGTCCTGCCCGCCAGGTCCGGTGCCTCGCCCCGAGCCGCGTACAGCAGCGGCACGAAGGCCAGCAATCCATATTCCACCCAGGAGCGGACGACGATGGTGAGCATCAGGGCCACCACCCCTCCCCACGCGATAGGCCCAACCTTCTCCACCGAGGTCCCGGGGGCCTTCTTCACCAGCAGTCGATCCACCGGCCCCATGGCCTTGAAGAGCAGCGACGCCACCAGCAGAGCAGGGATCAACAGGAGGGTAGTGCCCTGGAGCCCCGCCGGTATCAACACCGTGGCCGCCAGGAGCGGTCCGGCCGAGAGGCCGACGTTGGCAACCACCATGTAGATCGATAGGGCGGTGGTGCGCCACTGGCCGCCCAGCAGCGCGGCCGTCTTGGCCCCCTGGGGATGGAACGCACCGACGGCCAGGCCCAGCACCGCCACGACCGCCAGGAGGGCAACGTAGCTGTGGAGGAAACCCACCAGGGCCAGGGCTATCGCCGCCACCAGGATGCTGAGGGTGGCCAGCCAGCGGCTGCCAAACCGATCGGACAGCCAGCCAAAGAAGGGCTGGCTGAGGGAGGAACAGGTCGTTTGGACGCTGGTCAGGGCTGCCACGCTGCCGTAGGAGAGGCCGAGAGCGCTAACCAGCAGCGGATAGAAGATCGGCAGGGTGTTGGCGCACAGATCGACCACAGCGTGGCCAAGGCCCAGGGCGAGCAGGGGGCCGTTACGCAGGAGCAGAAACTGGCTCTCCCTCTTCACTCCCGAAGCCCCGAGGAAGCCGTGAGAGGCCGTTTGGTCGGCATGCCGGCCCGGCGAGGAAACTGATGGGGGGTGGGGGAGACCTTTTCCACGATGACCAGCGAGCGCCCCTCCTCCAGCAGGGAGAGACGAACAGGCACTGGCTCCCGGTAGCTGCCCCCCATCAGTTCGACGGCGTACCGCCCCTCCTCGATCTCCTCGGTCACGTCCCCCTTCTTGGGGGCTATCACCCGGCCACCCACCCGACAGAAGGGGAGGCATAGCTCCGCCAGCACCGCCAGCCGCGACACGGCCCGCGCCACCACGACGTCGTACTTCTCCCGTTCCCCCGGAACCCGGGCCAGGTCCTCGGCTCTGGTGGTAAACACCCCGGCGTTCTCCAGCTTCAGCATCCCCACCATATGGGATAGGAAGGCCGTCTTCTTGCCGATGGATTCGATCAGTGTGAGCTTCATCTCCGGCAGGCAGATCTTCAGGGGCAGACCCGGAAAGCCGGCACCACTCCCCACGTCGATGCAGGAGAGGCCGGCGCCCCGGTTCAACCGCTCCGCCAGATCGCCGGAGGCCGCCCCCTCTCCCCCACCCGCGGCTAACCTCGGGAAGCCCAGGAGGCAGGTGAGAGAGTCCAGGAAGTGCTTGGTCTGGATCTCCTCGGGAGCGACGATGGCGGTCAGATTGGCCCGCTGGTTCCAGCGCAGCAACTCGTTCATGTAGAGCGAGAAAGCGGAAAGCTGCTCGCGGGTCAGATGAAGGTCCAATTCACTGGCTCCGGCCTGCAGCAGTTTCAGGTCTGCCACGATCATCCTCTCCCATGGCACCGGCTGGATGAGCACAGGCCCGGGTGCGGCGCAGGATTCCGGGCAAGCTGCATCCATAGCACAAACGCCTGTAGTGGCCGGCGTCTCTGC
>JAJZQR010000451.1 GCA_021806765.1 Chloroflexota bacterium
CGGGGTTGTTGGGTGCGAGTGAGTTGCTGGAGAGCGGCACCGGGTCCGGATAGTGCGAAAGTGGTAGACTTAATCGACAACTTCAGCGCGTTTCTTGCCTGGGGGGGCAAGATGCCGGATCTTACGGGGGAATCGAGTTGACTGCGGAACCCGGTCAGAGCACCACTTTTCGGTGCGCCAACCACCCGGACACGGAGACCCATCTCAGGTGCAGCCGGTGTGGAAAGCCGATATGCGTTCGCTGCGTCATCCAGACGCCGGTGGGCGGGAGGTGCCGGGAGTGCGCTAATCTCAAGAAGCCGCCCCTTTTCCAGGTAGGGCCCCGACGTTTCGCCAAGGCCACGGTCTACGGTCTGGTGGCGGCCGCTGTGGGAGGCTTCCTGTGGGCCCAGGCGGGCTCCCTCTTCGGCCTTTCCTCCCTGCTGTTGCTCGCGGTGGGGTACGGTGTCGGGGAGGCGGTGAGCCGTGGAGCCGACAGGAGGATCTCCAGAGAGCTGGCGATCCTGGCCGGAGTGCTCACGGTGCTGGCCGTAGTGGGCGGTCGTGCCGCTCTGGTGCTGGCTCGCCTGCCCGCGTCGCTACCCCTACCCATGAGGCTCGAGGCCGCGGTGAGCTTTGGTGTGACGGGTCTCGTGGGAAGCCTGATGGGGCTGCTCTTCCTCGTGCTGGCGGTGGTGATCGCCACGAGTCGAGTGCGGTAGCGGAGTGCCGCTGGAGGAGAGTTGAATAGGAATCGGCTGCTGGAAGTCCTGCCCGGTTTCGGGGGCAAGCGCGTTCTGGTGGTGGGGGACCTCTTCCTGGATGAGTACCTGGTGGGGCGGCCGACCCGGATCTCTCGGGAGGCACCGGTGCTGATCCTGGAGTACGAGAAGAGGTTCGCCCTTCCCGGTGGGGGGACGAACCCTGCCAGGAACGTGTCCTCTCTGGGCGGCCAGGCGCTGATGGCTGGCATAGTCGGAGATGACGAGGCCGGAGCAGAGTTGAGGACGTTGCTGGAGGCTGCCGGCGTTGGGACCGACGGGATCGTGGTGGACGCCAGCAGACCCACCATCACCAAGACCCGAATCCTCGCCCGCGGCAACCACATCGTCCGGCAGCAGGTCGTCAGGATGGATCGGCTCTCCAGGCAGCCAGTGGACGCGGAAACGGTGCAGAAGCTGGTGGAGTACCTGGACAGGGCCGTGCCCTTGGTGGATGCCGTTTTGCTCTCCGACTACAAGAGCGGGGTTATCACCCCCGAGGTGGTCGACGCCGCCTACCGGCTGGCTTCCCAGCACGGGAAACTGCTGACCGTCGACTCTCAAGGGGACCTGCACCGCTTCCGCGGCTTCGGTCTGGTGAAGGCCAACCAAGCCGAGGTGGAAGCCACCCTTGGGGATACCCTGGACAGTGAGGAGGACTTCGCCAGCGCGTGCCGCCGACTGCTGGACCAACTGGGTGCCGGCGTGGTGTTGATTACCCGGGGGGCGGACGGTATGTCGGTGATGGAATCGTCGGGTCGCCACACCCACATCCCTGTGGCGAACCGGAGCGAGGTGTTCGACGTGACGGGCGCCGGGGACACCGCCGTAGCGGTGGTAACCATGGCCCTGGCGGCTGGGGCACGACCGGTGATAGCCGCTCATCTGGCCAACTATGCCGCGGGACTGGTGGTCCGCAAGATAGGCAACGCCACCACGACTATCGAGGAGATGCAAGAGTTAGTCACCAGCGCTCAATTCCCCAGGGTGGACCCGGAGCAGGATTTCCTCCAGTAGCCCGGCCGGCTAGGCTTCTTTAGCCAGTTCCTCTTTCTTCGGGGACTTCGACCGGCCGTTGCGCCCGTTTCGGTTTTCCTCGGAGGCTACATTCCCGCTGTCCCCATTCTGCGAGCCCGAGCAGCCGGCTTCCTTTCGACCGTCCCATCCATTGCGGGGATTGGCGGGGTGATTCTGGCGCCAGCAGCGGTTGGCGGCATGGAGGCAGCGCTGCTGCTCCTCACCGGTCACGGGAGGGGTATCCCAGAGGCAGATGATCTGGTACAGCACCTGATCACCGGGGGCGTTGGGATCCGGTTCCGCCGACCAGTTCTCGCGGTAGTAGGGGCAGGCGCCGCGGTGCCGGCGGTAGTGTCCCCTATCCTGTATGGGCATAGCTTGAGTTTCTTGCTGCTCGGAAATGATTGGTCTCCTGAAACCGGTTAGCTCATTTTACCACTGTAGCGATATGCGGGGAAACCGAGTCACCAATAGGACCCGAACAGCACGTCGAAGCCGTCAAACTCTCCCTGGTAGGGTTCCCAGTTCACCTCGACACCGTCTACCTGGGCTCGGGGTGGCCCGTGACGGCACCAGTCGACCATACTCTGCACGTCCGATGCCTCACCTTCGAAGACGGCCTCGACACGGCCGTCGGGCACGTTGGAGACCCAACCGGTGACCCCTCGGGCCGCAGCCTCTCTTCGAGTGGAGGCCCGGAAGTTGACTCCCTGCACGTAGCCTGATATGAAGACGTGGGATCGAGCTTTCGGCATGGTTTACCTCATACCAGATGGACTGATCATGGTAGGGGTTGCTTCGCCGAACGTCAAATGCCGCGGTGGGCTGGCACTAGCTTTGCGAAAGCAAGCCCTTTTGTTGTAGGTAGCAGAAGACGCGGGGCCTGCGGTTCGGACATTCATGCTAATAGAGTCGAGAAGGATGATCTCCAAGTGGCGAGGGGCACTGGCGCTGGCCGGTGCCCTTGCACTGATAGACAGCTGGTGGGAGCCAACCCGGTTGAGAGTGGCCGGGGTGGATGTGCCCGCAGACGGATACCAGGACCGGTTGGTGGGGCTGAGGCTGGCCCAACTGTCGGATCTGCACGTGGGAGGCCGGGGCTGGCATCGCAGCACCATAGTCAGGGCGATAGATGCCTGCAATCAGGCGTCGGTCGACCTGATTGTGATCACCGGAGACATGATCGGTAGCGCCAGAGCGGTTCCCGACACCCTGGATCTGCTCTCGCGGCTAAGGACCGACGTTCCGCGCCTGGCCGTACTGGGGAACCACGACCACGTTCAGGGTGGCCGGCCGCTGGTGGCGCTGCTGCGGGGCCTGGAGGAGTTGGGGATCGTGGTGCTGCGCAATCAGGTCCTGCCGTTGGAGCTACACGGGGGCCGCCTCTGGGTTGTCGGGGTCGACGACGGTTACACCATGCGCGACGACCTGCCCCGGGTGAGGCGAGCCCTGAGTGGCTGCGGTTTTCCCCGACTACTGCTTACCCACTACCCG
>JAJZQR010000452.1 GCA_021806765.1 Chloroflexota bacterium
CACCCCCGCGAAAGCGGGGGTCCAGATGTCCCATCTCCTCGTGAGGCCACTCCTACACGCCAACGTGGACCCCTGGATGCCCGATCAGGTCGGGCATGACGATCTGGAGAGGCTGCCTTCACTAGACTGTCACTCTATCTGCGAACCATGCCAGCCATTCCACGGCGTGGCACCGATCTTGACGATACTTGGCCTATATGTTAAGTTCTGCTTCGGAGGTAAGTTTGTGTTATGGACCTGCGACCCTTCACAGCTGATGGAGTGCTTCCGGTCGGGGATTATCCCATGACGGTTGCCAGTTGCGCGAGTCGCATCTGGTGACCGGCGTACACTCGAGTTCGAGCAGTTGGGATGCTACCTGGCGTGGCTATCTTGTGGACAACCTGGAGGTCTTGGTCGGCCAACTGTGGCGGGTGGGAGTCGGCCATGTGTTTGTGAATGGGTCCTTTGTCGAGGAGAAAGACCATCCGAACGATATCGATGGGTACTTCGAATGCGACTTGCGAGACTTCGTATCAGGACGGCTCGAACGGGAGTTGAACAGGATCGATCCGCACAAGATATGGACCTGGAACCATGCTCATCGCCGTCCTGACCCCAACTCGGCGAAGCGGCAGTTGCCCATGTGGCATCAGTACCGGGTGGAATTGTACCCCCATTTCCCGGGTCTCTTGACCGGCATCAAGGATCAGTTTGGCAATGATCTGGAGTTTCCGTCGGCCTTCCGTCTATCCCGCAATGCCTATCTTCCGAAAGGGATAGTCAAGATAGTGAGATGAGTCGGTCACTCGGGTGTTCAATCACGAGAGGTGGCAGCGATGATAAGGAATGAAGCGGAGTACCAAGAGGCACTGCGCAGGCTGGAGCAGGACCGGCATGTCGCGGCCAAGCAGAAGGAAGCTCTCGTCAAGGCCGGGCTGACAGAAGAGGAAGTCGAGCGTGGCATGGAGCCGTTGCTATCCTTCCAGGCACAGCTAGCCGAGGAAGTCGAATGGTACGAGAACGTGCGACGCCGCAACTTCCCGGTCATTCGGCGGCTCACCGATGTTGGTCGTCTGTTGATCGCCTTGAGAATAGCTAACGGGATAAGCCAGCGGGAGTTGGCGGATCGAATAGGAGTGAGCGAGTCCGTGGTCTCTCGCGACGAGCGGAATGAGTACCATGGGATTACTGTGGAGCGCGCTCAGCGGATACTGGACGCTCTTCGTCAGGGAGTTGTCGTCCAAGTAGATGACGCCGTGTCACCGGATGAGGAACAAAGGCTGGTGGCAGCCGAGTGATACCGAGGATGGCTTGAGGCAAGGGAGCCAGCGAAGGCTGCGGCCAAGGGGTGACCTGTGGAATGACGTGAGATCGGATCAGCACTGGATCGATCAAGTCCTTGACCCGGCTCTGGTTGCTCCTTAGGCGTACTGGTGTGTTAGGCGTGGATCTTCTCCCCCATCCGCTGCCCTACCCTGCCGAGGGCCTGATCGATAAGCCGCCTAACCCGATTGGGGCGGGCCGCCGCAGCCTCCCGTAGCTGCTCCGGCGTGGCCATTCCCCGGTCGATGGCCTGGGCTACCGCCATCTCGATCTGCTCCGGCGCCGTCCCTGCCTCGGCAGTGTCCAGGATCGTTCGCGCGGGAGCCGTCACCCGAACACCCTGCCGAACGGCCACCTCGCCAGGTCCAAGAGGTCTCGTAGTCGTGTGGATGGCCACCCCGGGAAGCTTCGGGAGGTGGCGCCTGGACCTGGGAACGGAGAGGTGTACCGCATCGGGAATGGCGTCGCTCAAACCGAGCAGTTCGAGGGCGCTCTCGTGGGAGACGACGGCGGTGTCCTTGCCTACGGCTAGCCACGCCTCCACTACCTCTGATCGTGGCGGTGACGGATAGTCGCGGAGCCGGTACAGCCCGCGGCGAAGTCGGATGAATCGACCTGTCCGGGTGTGGTGGGAAAGCAGGTCCCAGTTGAAGCCGCAGGCGCGAGCCTGGGCAGCCAGGAAGGAGCCGGGCAGCATGCCGCCTAGCCAGAGGTTCTGATAGGCCGGCCGACGCCACCGCCCCCTCGTCTGAACGACCTCGAAGCCGAGCCGCTGAAGCGCGCGAAAGAGGGCCGGCTGCGGCCAGACGGTATCTCGGTGGATGTGCACGTATCTCCGGACCAGGTTGATGACGAGCAGGCCGCGGCCGCTCTCGGGTGGCTCGAAGACCTCAACTCGTTTCTCGAAGAAGTACCGACCGAGAGTAGTTGGCTAGCTGTGAAAGCGCGGCGTCTTGTGCTCGGCGCTCCGATAGGGGGCCTTGTCGTCTTGACGGGCCCGCTACCTGGTAGAATCAACTCGATCACATAAGCAGGATGTCACTGGTCAGAGCGCCGGGGGGCAAGGCCGCCTATCCACACGTATTGGGTCTGGGCGCTCAGGCTGATCTCCTCGCCGACACGCCGGGGAGGGAGAGGAATGAAGTTGCCGGGTCTAACCGAGAACGCCGTTCGCGAGGGTGCCTCCGCGGAATCCTTCCGGCGCGGCCAGGAGTACTATGACGACGGGGCTGTCGTGTTGTTGGTTCGGCGTGGCGACGTCATCGAAGCGGAGGTGGAGGGTAGCCAGCCTGAACCGTACAGCGTTCGAGTCGAGTTCGATGATGGCGGCATCACGACGGTCCTCTGCGACTGCCCCTACGAATGGGGTGGCTGGTGCAAGCACATCGTGGCGACGCTCCTGGCCTGTCTGCACGAGCCGGAGTCGATCGAGGAGCGGCCACCTCTGGAGCAGTTGCTATCGGGGCTGGATCGAGACCAGCTGCAGGGGCTGCTGCTGGCTCTGGCCGAAGAGGAACCTCGGCTGGCGGCCGCCATCGAGTCCCGGTCCGCCCTGGTCACGGCGACTTCGTCCGGCGCAGTCCCGGCGCCGGAGACGCCGTCGCCTGCCCGCCGCACCCCGGTGGATCCGACGCCCTTCCGTCGGCAGGTCCGCGAGAGCCTGCGCAGTGTCGACTACCGGCGCTCCTCGGACGCCTACTGGCAGGTGGGCGAGGCGGTGAGTGGGGTTCACCGCGTGCTGGACCGGGCCTGGGACTTCACCAGAGCGGGCGACGGCCGGAACGCCCTGGTGGTGTTGGAGGCCATTACCGAGGAGTTCTTGGCTGGCTTCGAGTCGCTGGATGATTCCTACGGCGATGTTGGCGACTTCTTCCGGGAGCTCGGCCCCGCTTGGGCCGAGGCCCTCCTGAGCGCGGAGCTGACCTCGGAGGAGAGG
>JAJZQR010000453.1 GCA_021806765.1 Chloroflexota bacterium
CGCCGGCCTGCGGCTCTCCGAAGCGCTTGGCCTCCGGCTGAGGGACCTCGATTGGGGAGGCAAGCAGGTCTTCGTCCGGAGGGGCAAGGGTGGGCGGCAGCGGTACGCGATGGTGCCTGACCCGGCCTGGGCCGCTTTGAAGGCCTACCTGGACGCGGAGCGTCCAGATCCCGAGGGCGACGAACAGGAAGCTGCCGAGGCACCGGTCTTCGTCTCGCTTCACGGTCCTCGCCGCGGGCAGCCCCTTTCGGCCGCCGGCGTCCAGAGCATCTTCCGCCACCACCGCGCGAAGGCTCGTACCCCCAACGTGACGCCCCATCGCCTTCGTCACACCTGTGGCACCGAGCTGCATCGCGCGGGCCTTGCTCTGGAGTTCATCCAGGAGCAGCTCGGCCACCGTCGGCTCGACTCCACTCGACTCTATGTCTACCTCAGCAACGAGCGGCTGCGCCAGGCTTACCTGGCCATCCAGCCCCGGCTCTACCGCGACATGGCAACCGAGGAGGACTGATGGCACGTTCTCTCGCCTCGAAACTCACGGAACTCTCCCCCGAGGACCTCGCCATCTACGAGGCATACCGGCAGGCGGTGCTGCGGTCCGGCATCAGCAGCCGGGTCTTCTCGGGAAAGTGCCGTGGCAGGCTGGACCCCGAGGGCTCCGGTGCTTCCACTCTCGGCAACCATCTCGGAGCGGCACGCCGATTTCTGCGCGAGTGGAGTCTGCAAGGTTGGGCCAAGCTCACGCCCGATGAGCAACTGGCGATCCTCACGAAGCCTCACTCCTCCAGCTACCCCATTGGCCTGCGTGCCTTCGTTTGCTGGCTGGCACTCACCGGGCGACTGTCGCTCACCCCTGAACTTCTCAGCCGCCTCGACGAGCAGTACCCCCGGGCGGTCTGGTGGCTTGAGCATGGCCGGCTCGCCTGGCCAGAGCTCCTGGATCGGGTGGTCAGCGCCGCTCGGAAGCTGGGTTACTCCCGGGACACCGCGCTGCAGGTGTTCGCCAGTGTGGCAAAGGCCTGCGCCTACCTTCGCAAGCCCCCTGAAGCCCTGACCCAGAACGACCTGATCGCTCTGTCGGACGCAATACGCGAGCGCCGCGCCAAGTGGCGAGCCGAGAAGAACCAGCCGATCCGTGGCCGCGAGCACCAGCCGCTCAGCCCCTGGACCACCGGCAGCGTGCTCTATCACGCCGGACTCTTCCCAGAATCTCCAGATACCCATCTGATCGGGCGTCGGGATGGCCGCGGGATCGAGGAGACACAACTCGGGTTTCTCCGGCATCGCTGGCCTGCTCACCACGGCGTCGCCACCCGATATCTGGCGCAACGGCGGTCCATGGTGAGCCTCTCGTCGGTCAAGCAGGAGACGGCAGCCCTGGGCTCGTTCTTCCGCTGGCTCACCCATAACCATCCTGAAGTCACCGACCTGAGGCAGCTTGAGCGTGGCAAACACATCGAGCCCTACCTGAGGTGGGTTCTGGAGGAAGGCGGCCCTGGCCGAGTGACGGGGCAGGCTCGCTGGACCGTGAGCACGTGCTACGGGAGGCTTGACTGCCTCCAACGCTTCTTCCGGATGCTCACCTTCTGGGGCTGGCCCGAGGCGCCGACCAAACCGCTGCTCCTGCCGGGCGACTTGCCCGCACTCCCGGATCCTCTGCCCAGGGCCTTCGACGATGTCGACGCCGCCAGGATGGTTCAACTGGCCCGAGCCTCGTCCAACCCCCTTGAGGCGCTGATCATCGAGCTCTTCGCCGACTGTGGACTGAGAGCGAGTGAGGCCCGCAACCTCCGGGTCTCGGATGTCGTCACCTTCGGTGGCTCAACGGGCCAGCCCAATTCCCAGACCTGGCTACACGTCCCGCTCGGCAAGCTGCGCAACGACCGCTACGTGCCGATTAGCCCCGAGCTGAAGCTAGCTCTTGATACCTTCCTCGCCGGTGAGCGGTCCAGTCGGGAGTGGGAAGGGTTGACCCCGCCACCGGAGTGGACGGCTTACATCCTAGCCCGGAAAGGCCGACGCGTCTCGAGGGCTTACTGCAACCAGGTTGTGCGCCGAGTGGCAGAGCGAGCGGGCGTTGTCGACGGCCACTCCCATCGGTGGCGCCACACCTTTGCCACCCAGGCGATCAACCATGGCATGGACCTGGCTGCCATCGCGACGTTGCTCGGTCACGTCTCCCTCGAGATGACCATGGTCTATGCCAGGATCGCCAACCCGAAGCTCCGTCAGGAGTTCGAGCGCGTCTCCCAGCAAGTGCAGGCCTTCTACGCGGCGGTCGCCAAGGACTCCAGTGGTTCGAACTCGCCAGTCGCTCTGCCCGCTGGAGCTCTCGGGCCGGCAATGGTTGTGGCTAGGCGCGAGCTGGAGTGGCGCCGCTTGGGCAACGGTTGGTGTACTCGCCGAGCCTACCTGGACTGTCGCCACGAACTGGTCTGTGAGCGGTGCGTGCACTTCAACACCGACTGGCTCTTCCTTTCGGTCCTCAAGGCGCAGCACGAGGACGCGGTGACCAAGGGCCAGCAGGCCCGCACCGCGGTCTTCGCCAAGCTCGTCGCCTCCCTGAATGCCGCGGACCAACGGTGCGATGTAGACGCTTCGGTCAACAGGCCTCGCTCAGACGGCGGTCCATGCTCGAGCCCCAACCCTTCTTCTAAAGGAGAGCTTGCATGACAACAGAATTCGCTCACACCAATCCGCTCTCCGCCGACCCGGTCACCCACGTCGGCATCTACGCCGGAGGCGGCTGGATGGTGAACGCCCCCGATGAGGGGGACGTCGTCCGGGAGACAGCCGTGTTCACCGGCTTCTGGGGTGCGCACTACCTCGGCGCCGGCCGAGTCGGAAGGTAGGCGATGAGAGTGCCCCATCTCCGCGGACCGCCCCGTCCAGCGCCCGCGGCACGATCTTCCGGACCGATATCCACCACAAAGCCTTGCCAGAGGCTACCACACACTACCTAAAGGGAGACAATCACAGTGCAAGCGATCAACGTCCTGTTCACCAACCTGCTGAACATCGGCCTCGGCGTGGCCGTCACGGTGGCCGCGTTCTTCCTGATGTGGGGGGCCTTCGTGTACATGAGCGCTGCCGGAAGCCCCCATCAGATGGAGAAAGGCAAGTCGGCCATGGTCAACGCTATCTCGGGTCTGGCCATCGTCCTGTCGGCGCGGGTCATCGCCGGCATGATCCAGTCGGCGCTGGGCGCGTAGGAGGACGTTATGGCC
>JAJZQR010000454.1 GCA_021806765.1 Chloroflexota bacterium
GACGGTATGCCTCGTAGAATATGTAGCCGGCGATCAGGAAGAGCACGACGGCGTTGGCCAGCGCCGCCAGTATCTCGGTGCGGTAGTAGCCGTATGTCTTCTCGGGTGTAGCTGACCGCCGGCCGAACCAGATGGCGAAGAGGGCGAGAGCCAGGCCCCCCACGTCGGTCAGCATGTGCCCGGCGTCGGCCAGGAGCGCCAGGCTCCCGGTGATGAAGGCACCGGCCACCTCCACCGCCAGGTAGGCCGACGTTAGCCCCAGGACGACGGCAAGCCGGCGGCGGTGCTCGGCCGACGGCAACTCGGTCAAGGGACTCTCCGGGCCACGGCTGCGCCGGTCACCGTTCTTCGTCACCCTTCGATGAGTCGCCGGGCTGTTCCAGAGCGGGGCCGTGGTCAAAGTGGGACAAGGCCACGGTGAGCAGGGTTCGGACGTGGCCGTCGTCCAGGGAGTAGTAGACGAGCTTCCCCTCCCGGCGGGTCTTGACCACCCTGAGCTGGCGCAGCATCTTCAGGTGCTGGGAGGCGGCAGCCTCCGAGACGCCTGTAAGGGCGGCCAGATCGCAGGTGCACAGCTCCTGATGCAGGAGGCTGTAGACGATCTTGGCCCGAGTGGCATCGGCCAGGGTGCGGAAGGTCTCCGCCAGAAGGAAGAAGTCCTCGTCGTCCAGGAGGAGTTCCCTTCCCCGGGCCACCCGCGTCGGGTCGACGCCGTGCTCCCGGCAACGCTCCGCTTCAGCCTCCACGACCCGCTGATGTGGGACCATCCGATAACCTCGTTTCCTTGCACGACGGTGAAGTGACTGCCTAATCGATATGATACGGCATCCTGCGGGAAGGAGCCAGCATCCCATGGGTGTTCAATCCCGACCCTCGACGGAGTCCGGAGCAGCCCGCCAGGAGGACAACCGCCAAGAGCAGAGCCGCCACCACGAGCATGGGCATCTGGAGAGCACGGCGGGCGTGGCGCCAGCCCAGAAGACGGGCCAGCCCGGGCACCCGAAGGAGGTCGAAGGCCGCCAGACGCCCGTCCGCCACCGCCGCCCCCGCACTACCTCCCCGCCACCCCGCCGACCTTGAGGGTACGCTCGACCTTCTCCCCGTTCGCCAGGGTCACCTCCGCCGTGATGACCCAGTCACCGGCCATGGTGAAGCGGAAGTCCTCGGTCGCGTAGCGGCCGGCCCCCACCCTCTTGGCCTCGGAGAGGACCGGCGGCATGGCGTGGGTCATGTCGCCCCGCACCTGCACCCGGGCGTCGTCTACGGGCTTCCCATCGGCCGTGCGAAGGGTCACCTCGACCATGGCGGTCCCAACCGCCTTCTCCGTCACCACCTGCAGGTCGATCTCCAAGTTGGCGGAGCCGCTCGCCGCCCGACCACAGCCGGTGATTCCCAGGGCGAGGGCGGCAAACACCAGTAGGGAGAGAGCCAGGAGAGGCGCCCCTGCGCGGTGTGTCCGCCGCATCTCACGGGACAACGCCATGGAGGCAGCTCGCTTCATCGACTTCTTGAACTTCATACTCTGGCCGCCAGCTGCCAGGCGGTGGACAGCGCCGGGGCGCGCCCGCTTGCTACATCTTCGGCCACCACCCGGCCGTGGTCGAGCCTCACCACCCTGTCGGCGGCGGAGCCGATATCCGGATCGTGGGTCACCATCACCAGGGTGTGGCCGGCGAGGTGAAGCTCCCCGAAGATCTCCATCACCAGCTTTTCGTTCCTCTGATCCAGGTTTCCGGTCGGCTCGTCGGCCAGGATGAGCTTTGGCTGGTTGATGAGGGCCCTCGCGATGCACACCCTTTGCTGCTCGCCACCGGACAGTTGAGACGGAAGGTGGGTGAGGCGTTCCCCCAGGCCCACTCGCCCCAGCGCTTCTTTCGCCTCGTCCTCATCCACGAGACTGTGAAAGTACTGGGCAAGCATGACGTTCTCAAGGGCCGTGAGGTAGGGAACCAGGTGAAACTGCTGGAATACCAGGCCCACCTTCTCCCGCCGGAAGTGGGTGACGGATCTGCCGTCCAGGCCCGCTACGTCTACCCCGTCGATCAGCAGGGTGCCGCCCGAGGGCCGGTCCAGGCAGGAAAGAAGGTTTAACAGGGTGGTCTTTCCGGAGCCCGAGGGGCCCATCACGGCCACCCACTCTCCGGCCGCCACCTCCAGGTTCACTCCGTCCAGGGCGCGGGTCCCAGAGTTGTACGCTTTGGTGAGGTTTCGGGCCTCCACCACGAGATCGCTCATCTGTTCACCTCTCAACTCAAGTTATGGCAGTCAGCTATCAGCCATCAGCTATCAGCTTGCCGCTGACTGCTGATAGCTGATATCTGGTCTCATTCGCCGCGAAGGGTAACGGCCGGGTCCACCAGAAGGGCCCGACGAATGGGCAGAATGCTCGCCAGCAGGCAAACCGCCAGCACGGCGATCAGGGTAAGGGGTATGGCCATAGGGCTCGGCGTCATCCCGCTCCCGAAGACCGCCCGCCCGATCACCTGAGTGAGACCGACCCCGAGGAGATAGCCCGGGGCGCCGCCCAGAAGGGCGATGACGGCGGCCTCGGCGAGGAAGACCAGGGCTATTCGGGAGCTACCCGCGCCGAGGGCCTTCATCAGCCCGATCTCGCGGGTGCGCTCCATGACGCTCGCCGCCATGGTGCTGGCGACGGCGAGCCCCGAGGCCAGGAGGACCAGGGCCGCCACCAGCCCCACCAGCACCCTCACCTTTCCCAGGGTGGAGGCTTCCGCGTCGGCGATCTGCCCCACAACCCGCACCCGGGCCTCTGGTATGGCCTTCTCCATGGCCCCGGCTATCTCCTGGAGGGACCTGCGCTCGGCGACCGCGCTCACCTCGACGCTGCTGAGCATGCCCGGCTTGCCGAGGAGCTGCTGGGCCGAGGGCAGCGGGAGGAAGAGCTGGCCGTCCTCCTCCCCGCCCGTCTCCACGATCCCCACCACCCGAACGGCGAGCCTCTCCGATCCACGACGGATCGGCAGGCTGTCCCCGAGGTTCAACCCCAGCCTTCCTGCGAGCTGCACCCCGAGCATCCCGGGCACCGGACCCGAGGGATCGTAGGAGTCCCGGGCCCACTCGCCCTTGACCGCCCACCAGGGCCTGAGTGCCCGCACCCGATCGAAGCTGGCGCCCACCAGGGGGATTCTGCTGTTCTCCGCCTCGACCGTCGCCGAGACGAGCGGGGAGTAGCCGAGGATCTCGCCCTTCTGCCAGTCGTCCAGAC